>DATCHE010000070.1:0-15644 GCA_036508535.1 Bacteroidales bacterium
TGAACATCAACTGAGACACCAATTATACGTCCGGGCATACTTCTTTTAAGTTCGTCTTTAGTTGCAAAATAACCGGCGTGCGGACCACCGAAGCTCATTGGCAGGCCCATCCTCTGATTTGAACCGACAACCACATCAGCACCCCATTCTCCAGGAGGGGTTAGCATGGCAAGAGACATCAGATCGGCGGCTACACCAACAAGCAGTCCTGCTGAATGAGCCATATCGGTAAATGATTTATAATCTCTTACCTGTCCGGAAGCTGCAGGATACTGAACAATAGATCCGAAGTAAGATTCATTAAAGTTAGCTTCTGTATATTTACCAAATACCAATTCAATTCCAAGCGGATTTGAACGTGTTTTTAAAACATCAATGGTCTGAAGGAATATGTCGTCGTCAACAAAAAATTTATTGGCACCTGCTTTCACCGAAGCTCTCGAACGTGCATTGAACATCATTATCATCGCCTCAGCAGCTGCTGTAGACTCATCCAAAAGAGAGGCATTAGCAATCTCCATACCTGTTAATTCGATTATCATCGTCTGGAAATTCAGAAGAGCTTCAAGTCTGCCCTGCGAAATTTCAGCCTGATATGGAGTATAAGAAGTATACCATGCCGGGTTCTCCAGAACATTCCTCGTAATGACTGGTAATACAGCAACCCCATAATAGCCCTGTCCGATGAAGGAACGGAACATTTTATTCTTCTTTCCAACTGATCTTATATGATTCAGATATTCGAATTCACTCATCGCATCGGGAAGTCTGAGTGGCTTTTCGAGCATAATAGATTTTGGAACTGTTTTTTCAATTAACTGATCTAGCGAACTGACTCCAATAACTTTAAGCATGGAGGGCAACTCTGAATCGCGTGGACCATTATGACGGGTAACAAACTTATCTGACGACATAAAAACTATTTATTTAACGAAATAAATTAATACTCAGGCTTCAAAAAACAGAAGTCCAATGATATGAAATTCCCAGCAAAATTAATATGATTTATATTATGCAAAATAGGGGTTTGATTTCATTTCCCTTTCAATAGATGTTTCGTTTCCGTGTCCTGAGTACACTATAGTTGATGGAGGAAGGGTAAATAATTTGCTTTTTATACTATTTATAAGTGTGTCATAATCGCCACCTTGCAAATCTGTTCTTCCGATGCTTCCTGCAAATAGTGCGTCGCCGGTAAAAACTGCGTTGTTCTTTTCGCTGTAAAAAGCGTAACTTCCTGCGGAATGTCCCGGAACATGAAGAGCTAAAAGTTCTGTGCTGCCGAACGTAATTATCTGATTATCTTTAATGAACCCTGCAGGCTCAGGTGGTTCATCCATTGTAAGACCAAACATGGCAGCATGCTGTAAAGATCTTTTCCTGTTCATTTCGTCACCTTCACCGGAAAAAGTTTTCAGATTGTACTTTTCCAATACGAATTTATTCCCAAAAATATGATCGAGATGGCAATGAGTATTCAGTAATAACACTGGTTTGAGATTTTTAGACTCGATTAACTTTACCAGCTCAGAAAACTCATCCTTATCGTAGCAACCACAGTCAAGGATAGCACAATCGCCTGATTTATCGGCTAGTACGTATGTATTAACATTAATAGGGGAAAAGGTAAATTTAAATATTTCCATTTTAATTTATTATCCGTTTACAGTTCCTTTCAGCATTGGCACAAATACAAAAGTTCCATGTGTTGTATATTCAAAACTATCCGGTCCGGTCCTTTCCACAACTGTCATGACCTGTGAACCTGAACTACCAACAGGGATAATCATCTTTCCTCCCGTTTTAAGTTGCTGAAGAAGTGCAGCAGGTACTTCCGGTGCTGCTGCAGTAATAACAATACCGTCGAAGGGACCATATTGCGGTTTGCCCTCATATCCGTCTCCATAGAAGAAATCTGCAGAGTACCCGAGTGAGGTAAGTGTTCTCTGGGCTTTTATGAAAAGCTCCCTGTGCCGCTCAATTGTATAGACCTTCGCCCCCATTTCTATGAGAATTGCAGCCTGGTAACCTGAACCTGTTCCAACTTCGAGAATCTTATCTCTCTTTTTTACTTTCAGAAGAGCAGTCTGAAAAGCAACAGTGTAAGGTTGTGAAATCGTCTGACCTGACGTTAATGGAAAGGCTTTATCGATATAGGCATGACTCAGAAATGCAGGATCCATGAAGAGATGTCTGGGAACAGTATCTATTGCCCTCAATACATCTTCATCGGTTATTCCTTTCTGTCTGAGCTCTGCAACAAGTTTTTTACGCTTGCCTTTCGCCTCAAATGTATCTGTCATCTGATATAGAGAAGTTTTAGTTTTAATTCCAACAAAAATATAAAAAATGTAAGACAGACACCCAAGGTAAAGGCGAATTGAAGAAATTAGCCACGGTGAAGCCGGGCTCGCCGTAGGAAAAGGCTAAAGCGAAGAAAGAAAGTTTATAAAATACCGGCGTCTATATCTCTGATGATAAGTTCTATAAGGGCATCATCGCCATAACCGTCATATTCTTCTTTAAGATTTGTTCCGAATATACGTGCAATTCCCTGCCAGAAAGCCGCAGACAATTTCCCTCTGTATTCTTTTATCAATTCGTATGAAGTATTTTGTGTTTCCCTGTCTATCAGTTTAATGAGTAATCTCCCCTGTGTTATTGTCATCTGTTGTATATCTTCTTCATAATCAGCAAATACACTTTTCTCCACTTTTTTCAGATATTCTTTACGCTCCTTTTCATTTTTAATATTTTTCAGATCTTCATTAACCTGAGTAAGCCTGTGCCGTACAATAACTGCGTATGGATATACCCTTTTTATATTAAGTACAAGCCGTTCGTATTTACGATATTCACTTTTCTTTTCAGGTCGTGGCGGTGCTATAACTCTCACCTCCTTTATTTCAACTTCAGGCATGGTTATTCCATCTCGTTCTACTTTTTGCAAAAGGTAAAACTTTCCCGACAGAGTATCAGCCTTCTGTTTTAGAGTATCGCTCTGAGCAGAGATATCAACGATGAAAAAGAAAAATCCCAGAAATAGGAATATTGGTCTCACAGATGGAATATTTCTGCAAAGGTATCAAATAACAGGCCACAAATTATTAGCAAACATTTTCCATTGCAGTATCATGTCAATACTACTGCTGGTAGAAATGCTCCGATTCTGATAAGGATAAATAGAATGACCCCTAACCAGGATTTACGCTAAGTCTTTTTCAAATGCCTCTTTATTGAACTTAAATTTATTGTCTAGAAATTCAATAATCAGCGAAGTATCTGAATAGGCATTTCCCAGGCAGGTAGATGCGCCTGGTGATGGAGTTATGTTGAATATTATTTTATCTCCGGAAAGTTTTGCTTCGCCCATCTCCAGCTTCCTGGTAGTATTGTTCACAATTTGTGGTCTGGTTCCTCCGATACCTTTTGCAAATTTTATTTCATTCAGTTTAAGTAAAGGAACTATTTTCCTTATTTGCTTAATAAACAATCTTTTCCCAATAAATGGCAGGTCATAAAGAAAATTGACCACGATATAACTGAAGAGAACCTTGTCAAATATGATTTTAAATAAACTTATTATCGGATTTATTCCAAGACCGAATGTTTTCCAGTACTCCCAAAAGGTTGACATGTTATGTCTTTCCAGCTCGAAGATTGGTTTTGCTGTTGGACCGAAACGGGTAATATTATCGTTGTGCACTTCAGGATCACCATGAATAGCAGCAAAAGGAAGCTTAGCAACCTGCATTGTATATACCTTACCATTCAGCACTTTAGGTCCAGTATAAAAGCTACCCGCCATTGATAAGATTGCTAAGTTTTTTCCGTATCCAAGCGACTTTGCAATCATGAGGCTGTGACCTCCGGCGGCGATAACAACAACTGTAGATTTCAACTCACCTTTGTTAGTCAGAACTGTATAGTGATCTTCATTTTTGGAGATTTTAAGAAGTTTTGTATCAAGATTTATATCCAGCGTTGGATTCTTTCTCAAGGCATTGTCTACAAACGAATGACATAGTCTTTTAAAATCGACGGTGTACCCATCCTCTGTAACAAGAGCAAGTATTTCCTGCGATGGATCTCTGCCCTCGAGTACCCTTGGTTCTATTTTCCCAATCTCATCCCGCCCTATCATTTTCAATTTAGGAAATAGCTTACTGAAAGGAGGATATCTATTTTTCAGTTCCTCTACCTGGCTTTTGCCTACAGCAAGAACCATCTTTGAGTATTTACTGAATATCTTATTTTCGGAGGATTTGCTTTTTTCGCTCTCAACGTACCTCATAACCATATCGGACATCCTCTTTACACTTGTGGCTTTATCAATCGAATAATTGGTTTCGATATCGCCGAAGTGAAGAGTCTGGCTGTTATTATATGATGCAGAATTTACAAGACCAAAGTCAGAATATTTTTCAATTAAGCAAATCTTCTTTATGTCAGTATAATTACTTAAAGTATAGAGTAATGCCGTTCCGACCACTCCACCTCCAACAATAAGTACATCATATTTAGTATTTGTATCGTTTATCATTTTTAGCTTTTATCGTTCGTCTATTGGAATATAATCATGTTTGCCGTATACGTTTTTAAACGCAGGACGTATTATTCTCTTTGCTGAAAATGTAAGCTCTTCAATACGGTGAGTGCACCATCCGGAAACTCTTGCAATTGCAAAAAGAGGGGTATAAAGCTCTTTTGAAATATCAAGGCAGGAGTAGACGAAACCTGAGTAAAAATCCACATTAATACAGACTATCTTTGTTGATTTTTCTCCTTTAAATACTCTGAAAACTTCAGGTGTGAGGCTTTCAACCAGTGAATAAAGCTCAAATTCTTTAAGACGGCCTTTTTCTATTGCCAGTTCTCTTGCTTTGATTTTCAGAATACCAGCTCTCGGATCAGAAATAGTATAAACCGCGTGTCCGATACCATATATCTTACCTGAAAAGTCATTTGCCTTTTTATTAAGAATTTTCAGAAGATGCTCTTTAACTTCTTCCACATCGGTCCAGTCCTTGACATGGGTTTTCATATTTTCCATCATTTCCAGAACACGGACATTTGCACCACCATGCAAGGGTCCTTTTAATGAACCGATTGCTGATGTAATTGAAGAATAAATATCAGTTTCAGAAGAGCTGGTTACCCTCATTGTAAACGTTGAGTTATTACCACCTCCATGTTCTGCATGAAGAACAAGCATAAGGTCGAGAAGATCGGCTTCAAGTTTTGAGAACCCCTTACAATCACCTTTAATTAAATAGAGGAAATTTTCAGCAGGACTCAGATTGGGCTGCGGATGACGTATTGAAAGTGTCTTACCTTTATATAAGTGCCTCAATGCCTGATATGAATACGCTACGATTGTAGGAAATTTAGCAATAATATTCAGTGACTGCTTAATCATATTATCGAGTGCGATGCTATCGGGATTCTCATCAAGAGTATATAACCCGAGTACCGATCTGGCAAGAATGTTTAGTACATCTTTCCCCTTCATAGACAATATCATATCTTTAACAAAGTCATCAGGTAAAGCACGCAGAGAAGCCATATGGTCCGAAAATTCTTTCAGTTCATCTGCATGTGGAAGATGACCCGTTAATAACAGGTATACGGTCTCATCAAAGCCATGCCGGTCTTCTTTCTGAAATCCCTGTGTAATATCAGCTATATCAATTCCCCTGTATAATAATTCTCCCGGGATAGCAACAACTTTATCACCCTCTTTTTTATACCCGACCACATCGCCGATGTTAGTCAGTCCCACCAGAACACCTGTTCCGTCTTTATTCCTTAACCCACGCTTTACATCAAACTGTTCGAACAGATCATTATTAATCTGACATGATTTTCTAACCGAATCCTCCAACTTTAAAACGTAATTCTTGTCTTCCATTAGCATAGATTTATGACGTTTCCTAAAAATTAAATATTTGAAATAATTGCATCTGCAAATTCTGATGTCTTTAATAATGTTGCATTCTCCATCAGTCTATGAAAATCGTAAGTAACCTTTTTACTTTGTATTGTTTTTTCCAATCCTGCATAAATCCGCTCCGTTACTTCACTCCATCCCATATAATCAAACATTAGTGCACCTGAAAGTATTACTGAGCCCGGATTGACTTTATCGAGATCGGCATATTTCGGAGCTGTGCCGTGTGTTGCTTCAAAAATGGCGTGTCCGGTTTCAAAATTGATGTTTGCACCCGGAGCGATACCTATTCCCCCCACTATTGCGGCAAGAGCGTCAGAAATATAATCTCCGTTCAGGTTTAATGTGGCAATTACTGAGTATTCTGCAGGCCGGGTTAGAATCTGCTGTAGAAAAGCATCGGCAATTACATCTTTTATTATCACCTTGCCGGCAACTTCAGCCTGCTTTAGCATTTTGTCAGCAGTTTCCGCTCCCTGCTTATCTGAAATGATTTTATGTTGTTGCCATGTAAAAACGTCGTTAGCGAATTCTCTTTCGGCAAGAGCATACCCCCACTTCATGAAAGAGCCTTCAGTAAACTTCATAATGTTCCCTTTATGAACAATTGTAACTGATGGCAGCTTCTTTTCAATGGCAAATTTAATTGCCTGTCTTACCAGGCGTTCGGTGCCTTCCACTGAAACAGGTTTAATACCAATAGATGAAGTGTTTGGAAACCTGATTGATTTAACGCCCATTTCATCAATCAAAAATCTTTTTATTTTTTCAGTTTCAGGTTTGCCGTTCATGAATTCAATTCCAGAGTAAATATCTTCCGTATTTTCTCTGAAGATGTGCATATCAACCAACTCCGGATGCTTTACGGGACTAGGCACACCATTGAAGTACCTCACTGGTCTGTAGCAAGTATATAGATCCAATATCTGACGTAAAGCAACATTTAATGAACGCATTCCCTCCCCGACAGGAGTTGTAAGAGGTCCCTTTATACCTACCAGATATTCCCTAAAACCAGCCAGTGTATCTTCAGGCATCCAATTACCGGTTTGTTTAAAAGCTTTTTCCCCGGCAAGAACCTCTTTCCAGGCTATTTTCCTTTTTCCATTATAGACCTTTTGAACAGCGGCATCAAAAACCCGCACTGACGCTTTCCAGATATCAGGTCCGGTTCCATCTCCTTCTATAAAAGGGATGATTGGATTTTCAGGGACAATTAATTTTCCGTTGGCAAGCCTTATTTTTTCTGGTGTCATGGTATAAATTTATAGATTTGATTTTCTAATCAGGTTCAACGCACTTCCGGCTTTAAACCATTCAATTTGTGCAGCATTATATGAATGATTAGCTATTATAACCTCTCTTTTCCCATCAGAATGATTTAGTATAATAGTTAATTGTTTGCCTGGAGAAAGCTCTTTTAACCCGATTATATCAATTTTGTCGTTTTCTAAAATCTTGTTATAATCAGCTTTATCAGAGAATGTTAAGGTTAAAACTCCTTGTTTTTTGAGGTTAGTTTCATGGATACGTGCAAAAGATTTCACTATTACTGCTTTTACACCCAGAAATCTTGGTTCCATTGCAGCATGCTCGCGGGATGATCCTTCTCCAAAATTTTCTTCTCCAACAACCAACGAGCCAAGGCCTGCTTTTTTATACGCTTTTGCAACAAAAGGAACAGTATCGTATTGAGTTGTTAACTGATTCAGTATCTGGTTTATTTTATCATTGAAATAATTAACAGCTCCGATCATGTAGTTGTTTGATATGTTCTCCAGATGCCCTCTGTACTTTAACCAGAAACCTGCCATTGAAATATGGTCAGTAGTGCATTTCCCTTTTGCTTTAATTAGCAATAGCAGGTTTGAAAAATCCTTTCCGTCCCATTCCGTGAAGGGAGTTAAAGCCTGCAGCCTGTCCGATTCAGTGGCTATGAAAACATTTCCAGCACTTCCTGCTTTTTCAGGTTTCTGGTATCCGCTTTCGATATTTCCGAAACCCAGAGGGGGCAGGTCTATGCCTTTGGGTTCAGCTAATTTCACTAGTTTCCCTTCAGAATTCAGTAAAGAATCAGTTAACGGATTGAATGTAAGCTTTCCTGAAATTGCAATGGCGGTAACAATCTCGGGAGATGCTACAAATGCATAAGTATTTGGATTCCCATCAGTTCTTTTTGCAAAGTTCCGGTTAAAGGAATGAATAACAGTATTTACCGGACTTTTATCGGCACCCTTGCGATCCCATTGTCCAATGCACGGGCCACACGCATTTGCAAATATTTCGCCTCCTATTTTTTCAAAAGTACCAAGAAAACCGTCTCGTTCTGAGATGAACCGTATCTGTTCAGAACCGGGAGTAACTTTAAATTCCGACCTGGCGGTAAGTTTTAAATCGAGGGCATTTTTTGCAACCGCTGCTGCACGCGAAATATCTTCATATGAGGAGTTTGTGCATGAACCAATTAGCCCGACTTCAACATTTACAGGCCATTTATTTTTTTCAGCAACTGCTTTCATCTGCGAAATCGGGGTGGCCAGATCAGGCGTGAAAGGACCATTGATAAAAGGTTCGAGCTCCGATAAATTTATTTCAATAAACTGGTCATAATATTTCTCCGGGTTATCACTTATTTCTTTATCTGCAGTAAGGTGTTCCCTGTTTTTTCCGGCTAGTTCTGCAACCTCATTTCTTCCTGTTGCAATAAGGTATTTAGCCATTGAGTTATCATATCCGAAGATAGAACAGGTAGCTCCGATTTCTGCACCCATATTGCAGATTGTTGCTTTTCCGGTACATGAAAGTGATTCGGCCCCTTCACCGGAATATTCAACAACACATCCTGTTCCTCCGCTAACTGTAAGCAATCCGGCAATCTTCAGGATTATATCTTTTGGCGAGGCCCATCCATTCAATTTCCCATTTAGTCTTATTCCGATTATCTTAGGAAGTTTCAATTCCCATGCCATACCTGTCATAACATCTACAGCATCTGCCCCTCCCACTCCGATAGCTATCATACCAAGTCCTCCCGCATTTGGAGTATGCGAATCTGTACCGATCATCATTCCTCCGGGAAAGGCATAATTTTCTAAAACTATCTGGTGTATAATTCCTGCACCTGGTTTCCAGAAACCAATATCGTATTTATTACAAACAGAACTTAAGAAATCATAAACTTCTTTATTTGTAAATACGGCTGATTTCATATCGTCGGCAGCTCCCGATTTTGCCATAATAAGATGGTCGCAATGTACTGAAGCGGGAACTGCTGTCGCTGATTTTCCTGCCATCATGAATTGCAAAAGGGCCATCTGGGCTGTTGCATCCTGCATTGCAACCCTGTCGGGAGCAAAGTCAACATAATCAACACCTCGTGTAAATGTTCTTACTTCTGATTTTTTATAGAGATGGTTATAAAGAATTTTTTCTGTCAAGGTTAAAGGATGATGCAGGTTTTTCCGGGTTTCAGCAATTCCTGAGGCTAGTTCTCTGTAAAATGCATCAATCATTTTTAAGTCAAATATCATGTCCAATATATTAAAGATTAAAACCTTATCTGTCCGTTTCCTTCAATTATCCACTTGTATGTTGTCAATGCTTCCAATGCCATAGGTCCTCTTGCATGTAATTTCTGGGTGGATATACCAATTTCTGCCCCAAGTCCGAATTCAGCCCCATCTGTAAAGGCGGTTGAGGCATTTGCGTAAACAGACGAAGCATCTACCAATTTATTAAACAACTGAATTCTGGAATTGTTTTCAGAAATTATTGCCTCGCTATGCTTCGATCCATAAGTATTAATATGGAAGAGTGCTTCATCAAATGTTTCTACTGTTTTGACAGCCATTTTATACGATAGAAATTCTGTGCCAAAAGATTCGCTGGTAGCTTTTTGAAGCAGGCCAGAAGGATACTTGTTCTCTAAAGCCTTATATGCTTTTTCATCAGCATATATAAGAACATTAGAATTTGAACAGAGCTTAACAAGAAAAGCTAATTCCCCAATTCGTTTCTCATGAATTATAAGACAGTCAAGAGCATTGCAAACACTTACTCTGCGTGTTTTTGCATTGTTAATAATCAGCTGCCCTTTTTCTTTGTCCCCATACTCATCAAAATATGTATGACAAATCCCGGCACCTGTTTCAATAACAGGAATAGAGGCATTTTCCCTAACATAATCTATAAGACTGCGGCTTCCTCTTGGGATAATCAGATCAACATATTCGCGTGCATTTAACAACTGGGACGTTTCATCGCGACCAGAAGGAAGAAGGGTGATAACATCATGGTCGACACCGTTTCTCTCAAGAACCTTTCGTATAACTTCAGCAATGGCTTTGTTTGAGTTTATTGCATCACTTCCACCTTTCAGAATACACGCATTACCAGATTTCAGACAGAGTGAAAATACATCAAATGTAACATTTGGTCTTGCTTCATAAATGACACCGATAACACCAAACGGCACAGATATCTTAGATATTATTAATCCATTGGGTCTTTCATTTTTTGACAATATCTTATCCAGAGGATTTGCCATGGCTGCCACGTTTCTGATATCGCCTGCAATTGCTTTAATTATTTCAGGAGTCAGAACTAAACGGTCATATTTAGGGTCTGACTTATCCATAAGAGCCAGATCCCTGGCATTTTCACTTATAATAAAATCAGAATTCTCAAGAGCTGCCTCAGCAATCATTACGAGACATTTACTAATGATAATCGGATCTAAAACGCTTAATTTCCGACTAGCCTTTACTGCATTTTTAAATAATTGTGTGCAATCCATTTTAAAATTGTTCCTTGTTGCTTGTTGCTGGTTACTGGTTCTTCTTGCCCTACGCTCTATGCTCTTTGCTCTGAGCTTTTGTCTTTGTACTTTTGTCTTTTGTCTTTATACCTGAAGGCTACTTTTATTCTTCTCATTTATAACCAGGTAATCATAATGGATAAGTGGCTTACTCAACTTTTCTCCAATATTTTGTTCGGCTTTTTTAGAGTCGTATTGAGATTTTCCCAATCCTATTATATTGCCCTTCTTATCAACTATTCTTACAACATCACCACTTTTAAAAAACCCTTCAACTTTGGTAATTCCAATCAGAAGAAGGCTTGTTGCTTTTTCTCCCAAAAGAGCCTCTCTGGCGCCGTCGTTTATGACAACAGCTCCTTTTGCAAAAGTGTCTGAGTGAGAAAGCCACTTCTTAACCCCGGTCTCTTTCTTCTTGCTTGCAATAAAATGACTGTAGGGGACATCCTTTTTCCTCACAATATCAGTTATTATTGCATCGCGCGTTCCATTAGCGATAAACACATCAATGCCTTGTGACGCAATTTTTCGTGCAATTGTACATTTTGTAATCATCCCTCCTCTTCCGAATCCTGATTTTTCCTTTGAAATATACTGCTCCAGATCTTCTGATTCCACATCTATTTTATTGATGAGCATAGCCCCCACATCCCCGGGTATTCCATTGTATACACCATCAACATTCGAGAGAATAATAAGTGAATTGCAATCCATCATTGAGCAGATGAGTCCCGATAATTCATCGTTATCAGTGAACATGAGTTCGTTAATTGAGATTGCATCATTCTCGTTGACAATAGGCAATACTTTATTTTCTAGCATTGCGGAAATGCAGTTCTTCATATTAAGGTAATGCCGCCTGTCCCTGAAGCTCTCTTTTGTTGCCAGTAACTGACCTGCCTGAATACCATATTTCCCAAATAGAAACTGATAACTCGACATAAGTTTTACCTGGCCAATTGCTGCCCATATCTGTTTGGCGGCAATTATGTTTGTCTTCTTTGACGGTGATACCTCGCTGCGACCTGCTGCCACAGCACCAGAAGTTATTAATATTACTTCAATACCCTGCTTGTAAAGTATGGCTACATCCTCAACCAGACGTAAAATTCTTCCGTCGTTAAGCGATCCGTCACTTTGGGTGATAACGTTGCTTCCTACTTTAATTGCAATTCTGTTAAATTTTGGCTTAATGCTTTTCAATTTATTACTGTTTATGCCTGTTATTATAACTTTTGTTGCAAAATTAAGAGAAATAGTGAAGATATTATAGCCAAACCCAACAATTTAGAATAAACAATAAGTACTAAAAAACGATACACTTTATGATATAAGCAATGCCTATCCTCACATTGAGTATCGTTTTACAAAATAAATCAGATTGTTAAACAGGGGACGAAAATATGACAATTATCATGAATAAATTATTCCTCCCCTTTCTTCAGTTCTCTTACAGGTTTATCGATGATTTCAAAGGCTGGAAGAGCATTCTTATTGTCGGTCGCCTTTAATTGCTCAAGCTTTCTACCAGCAGGTAATACCCTACTCTCCCACGATCCTATAGCATCGTTGAAGCCTTTTAGTGCAGATTTCAACCCGTTGCCCACCTTATCAAAATGATCGGCAAAAACACTAAGTCTTCCATGTAACTCTGTTGCTGCATCCATTATCGCCAGTGCATTCTCAGTAATATTATGCTGTTGCCACGACATTGCGACAGACTTGAGTATTACAATAAGTGTTGTTGGAGTGGCTAATATAATTTTATTATTCATGGCATCCTGCAATAAAGTCTTATCTGTCATCAAAGCAACGTTTAATGCAGATTCCACTTCCATATACAGTACAACAAAATCAGGTGTATTCTCAAACTGCGACCAATATTGCTTTTTACTAAGCTTATTAACATGATCCCTCAGATCCTTTGCATGTTTTGCAAAAAGAATGTTCCGGGAAGTTTCATCATCTGTTTCCAGAGCCTGAAGGTATGCATCAAGGGGCAATTTTGAATCAACTACAACATGACTATTTCCCGGAATATTAATAATCATGTCGGGTTTATAGACGAGATCTTCACCTTCAATATATACCTGTTCAAAGAAGTCACAATGACCCGACAGACCCGAAAACTCTACGACCCTTTTTAATCCTATCTCTCCCCATTTACCTCTTACCCTTGGATTTCTCAGGGCATTTACGAGCGCTGTTGTTTCCTTCTGCAAACTGGTGTTGGTATTCTGAATATTCGACAACATTTCGGTTACCTGTCCAAATGTTTTTTCAGAACCTTTTTCCAGTTCTTCAATTCGCTTTTTATAACTATCGATTGATTCTTTAACTGGCTTCAGCATCTCAGCTATAGCCGATTTCCGTTCATCAAGGTTTCCTTCTGCCTCTTTTACATGTGTTCCCAATTGTGTGGTAGCCAAATCGAGGAATTGTTTATTATTTTGTGTCAGTGCATCTGATGCTGCCGATTTAAAGGTATCAACCATTGCTTTCCTAACCTCATCCAGACTGTTTGCCTGGGCTTCAATTCTTGCTGTCAGCGTACTGATCAGCTTATTAAGTTCATTTATTTCTTCAATTTTAAGTAACAATGCCTTCTGATGCAGATCATTTAATCGCGACTTTGTAACCAGCGAAGCAATCATGCCTCCAGTTACCAGACCTAAGACAATATACAATATGATTTCCATGCGGTAAGAATCTAATTATCCTCAAATTTATGAGTTTTAACTGTAAATGTGCTGATAAACTTTTCCTTTTGCCATTTTTACTATCTTCGTACTTCTTAAACCAACCTTATGAAACTAATTGTAAAAGTAATTGCCAGCACAATGATCATAACAAGTTTTTGGTCGTGCACCTCAAAACAGGAAAAAATGGAAAACAGGATGAAGGCTTTTGTGGCTTCTTATGAATCAAAAGCAATACCCCTTTACCGCGAATCTGCTCTTGCATCGTGGAATGCTAATGTTACTGGTACTAATGAAGATTTTGCAAAGAGTGAAAAGGCTTCATTTGATTTTGCTAAAATCTTTGCCGACCGTAAAGCTTTTTCTGAGTTAAAGGAGATTAAAGAGTCGAATGCTATGAAGGATCCCATACTTGTCCGGGAAATGGAAATTTTGTACAATGGATATCTCGGAGGCCAGGTTGATACAACACTTATCGCTGAGCAGATAAGAATGGAGACTGAAATCAGTAAGATGTATGCTAATTTCAGGGTGTCTGTTAACGGGAAACAAATCTCTGATAATGAGGTTGAAAGCATCCTTAAAAACGAAACCGGCAGCAAAGAACTTCAGACAGCATGGGAAGGATCAAAAACAATTGGTCCAGTTGTAGCTGCTAATATCATAAAACTGGTAAAACACCGTAACACTATTGCTCAGAAAATCGGATTCAGCAACTACCATGAGATGAGTCTGAAACTTTCCGGTCAGGATCCGGCAGAAGTGACGAAGATTTTTGATGAGCTCGACAGCCTGACAAGGAATAATTTTGCTGAACTAAAAGGTGAGATTGACTCATATTTTGCAAAGCGATATAAAGTTGCAATTGCTGATTTGCGCCCATGGCATTATCAGAATCGCTATTTCCAGGAAGCTCCACAGATTTATAAAGTTGATTTCGATAAATATTATGCTAAACAGGACCCAGTAAAACTTGCCTCGACATTTTACAATGGAATCGGGTTGAATGTAGATCCTATACTTGCAAAAAGTGACCTTTATGAAAAACCGGGTAAAAACCAGCATGCATTCAGTACTGATATAGACAGATCGGGTGATGTCCGCACACTCGACAATATTCGTCCCGATTCTTACTGGATGAATACTATCTTGCATGAGCTCGGCCATGGTGTTTATTCCTATTATAATGATAAGTCCCTCCCATTTACCTTAAGGGATGCGGCTCATACGTTTACTACAGAAGCCATAGCTAATATGTTTGGCAGACTTGCAACCGATCCTCAGTGGATGCTTAGCATGGGTGTAATAGATGCGAAAGAGAGTGAAACAATCAGTGAAGAGAGCCGTAAAGCACTTCGTCTCCAGATGCTTGTCTTCAGTCGTTGGGCACAGGTGATGTATCGTTTTGAGAAGAGTATGTACGAAAATCCCGATCAGAATCTCAATCAGCTTTGGTGGACCATGGTCGAAAAATACCAATTGGTCACTAAACCGGAAGGACGCGATATGCCTGACTGGGCAACAAAAATTCATGTCGCCCTATATCCCTGCTACTATCACAACTACCTGCTCGGAGACTTGCTTGCATCGCAGTTTTATAACTACATAACTACAAATGTTTCAAAAAACCAATCTTTTGTGGGTGAAAAAACAGTTGGTACATATCTTAAAGAAAAGGTCTTTATGCCCGGCGCCAGATACGACTGGAATGTTATGATTGAGAAAGCCACAGGTGAAAAGCTGACTGCAAAGTACTATGCTAAACAGTTTGTTGAATAGAAAAGGCACAACGGCGCAAAGGCGTAACGGCACAAAGGCGCAACGGCACAAAGGCGCAATTGGAACCAGCAACCAACACGAAACGATAAACGCGAAACTGATAAACAAGCAACTAGCACCCAGCAACTATCTATAGAACACTTAACACTTAAAATATGAAAAACCTCATTGTCCTTCTATCAATTGCTCTTCTTTCGTCCTGTACTTCATCAGAACCCAAAAAAGAGATAAAAAGTGATGCAGGATTAATAAATGAAACCGTTGTTAAGAACACTATTGACACAGTAAAAACAGCAAAACCCGCCGCTGATCTTATATTACTTTCCAAGGGGGTAAAGCATGCTGCATCACTCTGGAGAAAAGAAGACGGATCCGAAGCTGATTTCACAAAATTTGTTAA
>DATCHE010000071.1:0-19124 GCA_036508535.1 Bacteroidales bacterium
GACTCCGGCTGGGTTTTCTCCAAATGATGTATCTGTTGGTGATCTCGATGGTGACGGGGAGTATGAACTAATTTTACATCAGACAGGAAGAAGTATCGATACCCCATCAACCGGCATTTCAGGCATACCAATTTTTCAGGCGTATAAGCTGGATGGCACATTTTTGTGGGAAATTTCTCTTGGAAGGAATATTCGTGAAGGTGCCCATTACACCCAGTTTATGGTATATGACCTTGATGGGGATGGCATTTCAGAATTTGCTTGTAAAACAGCTGATGGGACTATTGATGGAATTGGAAAAGTTATCGGTGATTCAACAAAAGACTACCGTAATCTGAATAAAGCCAGTGGCGCATTCTATGGTAAAGTCCTCGACGGACCGGAATACTTTACAATTTTCAGTGGAAGAACCGGGGAAGCGCTTGCAACAGCAGACTACATCCCAAACAGATATCCGCTGAACGGATGGAGCGGACATGGAGGTAATGGAGGAAGCGACAGCACCGGAAATCGGGTTGACCGTTTCCTTGCCTGTGTAGCTTATCTTGACGGGGTTCATCCAAGTGTTATAATGTGCAGGGGGTATTATGGCAGATCAGTTCTGGCGGCATGGGACTGGAGAGACGGAAAACTTACTTCCCGCTGGGTATTCGACAGTAAAGACGGAGAAAATCCTTATTCAGGGCAGGGTAATCATAATATAGGCGTCACTGATGTTGATGCCGATGGGAAAGATGAGATTATTTATGGTGCTATGGTTGTTGATGATAATGGCAAAGGATTGTTTTCAACTGGTTTTCGTCATGGTGATGCAATCCATATTGGTGAATTTGATTTGAGTCGTCCGGGATTGCAAGTATTCGGACCACACGAAATTGAAAGTGGAACAACAGGTCCTGGTGTCTCTGTTTATGATGCCAGAACAGGTGAAATATTATTCAAAGGTTCTGTGAATAAAGATGTTGGACGTGCAGTAGCAGGTGATATAGATCCTTCAAATCCCGGAGGAGAAATGTGGTGGTCCGGATCAGACGGACTATTCACCATGAAAGGAGTACGGATAGGCGATGCGCCTTCTTCTACAAATTTTCTGATATGGTGGGATGGAGACTTTAGCAGAGAACTGCTCGATGGAAATCATGTAGATAAGTATAAAGTCGGCAGGCTTTTTACTGCAGAAGGATGTGTCTCTAACAATGGTTCAAAATCTACTCCTGCCCTGAGCGCTGATTTGTTTGGAGACTGGCGTGAAGAGCTTATATTAAGAACTGCTGATAATAAAAATCTGAGAATTTATACTACAACAATCCCAACTAAACACCGGATTTATACTTTAATGCATGATCCTCAATACAGGTTGGCGATTACTACAGAAAATGTGGCCTATAACCAGCCCCCTAACACCAGCTTTTTTCTTGGAACTGATATGAAAAAGGCTCCTAAACCTAACATTATTCTGGTAAAAAATAAAATTAATCCGACAGGTAAATAAGTCAGAAATTCCTTTCAGCGAATATTTATTAATCCAATGTTCATAAACAAAAAGTTATGCTAAAGTTGAAACGCGGTTTTACATTATCATTTTTTGTACTTTTTATGATTACAGCTTTTACGCTGCAGGCTCAAAAAGTTCAGGAAACATCAAGGAAAATATTGAATTTTGACAATGACTGGAGATTCTTAAAAGATGATGTCAAAGGTGCAGAAGCTTCTGCTTTTGATGATTCAAAATGGCGGAAACTCGATGTTCCTCACGATTGGAGCATAGAAGGGCCATATGATAATGCCAATACAACTGGTCGGGGAGGCGGATATTTACCTTCCGGTATCGGATGGTATCGTAAAAGTTTTATTGTCAGCGAAGCCGATGCCA
Source organism: Bacteroidales bacterium (assembly GCA_036508535.1). Lineage (GTDB taxonomy): Bacteria > Bacteroidota > Bacteroidia > Bacteroidales > VadinHA17 > LD21. The sequence goes on from DATCHE010000071.1 coordinate 1,874, forward strand.
AACAAAAAGTTTTTATTGAATTTGACGGTATCATGGCTAATAGCGACGTTTGGATAAACGGATTTCATCTGGGTAAACGTCCTTATGGTTATTCCAGTTTTAGTTACGATCTGTCGGGTCATTTGAAATTTGGAAAGGGTGAAACAAATATTCTATCGGTAAGAGCCGACAACTCAGTTCAGCCAGCCTCAAGATTTTACACAGGCGCAGGTATTTATCGTCATGTACGTTTGGTTGTTACAAATCCTGTTCACATAGAACAATGGGGTGTATATATTTCAGCTTCACAGGTTAACGATAAAAAAGCCGTTGTAAATTTACAGACTAAGATAATTAATGAGTCTTCCTCATCCAATCCTGTAATTCTGGAGACTACTATTCTTGATCCTGCAGGAAAAATTGTCAAATCAGCAGAATCAAAGCAGTCGATACCTGCCGGGAAATCCATTACTGTAAATCAGTCTGTAGAAGTTGCTGATCCTCAACTTTGGGATATAGTTCAACCTAATCTGTATAAAGCAATTACAAAGATTAAGTCTGCTAAAAATACGATTGATGAACAAACGAACACTTTTGGTATCCGGAACAGCAAATTTGAAGCAGCCACCGGATATTGGCTGAATGGTAAAAATATTAAAATTAAAGGAGCATGTCTCCATTCTGATGGTGGAGCATTTGGTTCTGCTATTCCTCTAAGAGCATGGGAACGTCGTCTGGAACTGCTTAAAGAAGCGGGCGTTAATGCGATTCGCACGGCACATAATCCGGTTGCTCCGGAATTCCTGGACTTATGCGATCGTATGGGTTTCCTGGTAATGGATGAATCTTTTGATACATGGACAGCAGTTAAACCAAATGGTGAAAAGGGCTACAATCAATTTTTCACACAATGGTGGGAAAGAGATACACGTGATATGGTTCTACGTGACCGCAATCATCCTTCAATAATTATTTATAGTGTTGGGAATGAGATTCGAGATAATTTAAATGATTCTACAGGTTTCAAAAAATATAAAGATCAGCAGGATCTGGTTCATAAGTTAGACCCGGGACGCCCTGTAACAATGGCTCTTTTCAGACCTGGTTCTTCGAGAGTCTATCTTAACGGCTTTGTTGAAAAAATGGATATCGTTGGTCAGAATTATCGTGAAAAGGAGTTGGTTGATGCCCATCTTGCAAAACCTGAGCGTATCGTTCTTGGCACAGAAAATGGTCATGGTTTAACAGAATGGCTGATTATGCGCGATAATGCGTTTATGTCGGGGCAATTTTTATGGGCAGGGTTTGATTATCTCGGAGAAGCTTTATGGCCATCTGTTTCCAGTAGGAGCGGACTATTTGATCGCACAGGCGCATGGAAGCCAACAAGCTTTCAACGTCAAAGCTGGTGGGCTGAGAAACCTGTCGTTCATATTGTAAGAAGCGATGATAATGCCGGACAAGGCAGTTGGATAGCGAATTGGACACCGGTTGATGCCGGTACATACGATGATGCCAGAGTTCAGGTTTACAGCAATTGTGATGAAGTAGAGCTTTTTCTGAATGGCAAATCGCTAGGCGCTAAAGCAAAACCTGCTGATGATTCTCCACGATTGTGGGAAGTAACTTTTGAAAAAGGTACGCTGAAAGCAGTTGCAAAAAACAAAGGAACTGTAGTTGCTTCAGACGAACTTAAAACTGCCGGAGCTCCTGTCAGGATTATACTAACAGCTGACAAATCAAAGATCACTAAAAATTGGGATGATGTATCATATGTTACAGCTAAAGTAGTTGATGCTAATGGGATTACATGCCCGAATATTGATAAATTAATTTCATTTAAAGTCTCAGAATCCGGTATTATTGCTGCTGTAGACAATGGCGATAATAACAGCCATGAATTATTTCAGGCGTCTGAACGGCATGTGCTTAATGGTCAATGCATTGCAATAATTAAAGCGAAAGCTGCAACTGGCGGGATTACGGTTTCTGCAAGTTCGCCGGAATTGACCTCTGGTTCAGTAACTATTGAAATTAACTAATAATCAATATTTTATTAATATTATTATGAAAAGAAAATATTTTACAAGAATAGGTATCTCTGCCTTACTCTTATTCGTCGTAATTGGAACCGCATTCATTCCCGGGCAAAAACCTGTGTTTTATATTATCGGAGATTCAACTGTACGGAATCCAAACAGGCCTCAGTGCGGATGGGGCGAAGTGATTGGCTCACAATTTGATACTTTAAAAATCAGTATCTCCAATCAGGCTATAGCTGGCCGCAGCACCCGTACATTCGTGAGTGAAGGCAGATGGGATAAAGTATTAGCTACCTTAAAACCAGGTGATTTTGTGATCATGCAGTTTGGTCATAATGAGGGCAGTGTGCCAGATACAACAAGAAATGGAAGACGAGGTGTGTTAAGAGGTATTGGAGAAGAAACAAAAGATCTTATATGGCCTGATGGCAGGGCAGAAACAGTACATACTTATGGTTGGTACCTTAAGAAATTTATTATTGATGCTAAAGCAAAAGGAGCTACTCCAATTGTTGCTTCAATGATACCAAGAAATGAATTCAGAGATGGGAAAGTAATCAGAGCTTCTAATGATTTCGGAAAATGGGCTTCTGAAGTGGCCGTTCAGAATGGAGCTTACTTTATTGATCTGAACAGTATTACAGCTGATAAATACGATGCTATGGGTCCTGTTGAAGTGAAGAAGCTATTTCCGGGCGATCATACTCATACTAATGTTGATGGAGCAATAATAAATGCTGCTTCCGTGGTTGAGGGATTGAAAATGATTAAAGGCGGCTGTCCGCTAACTGAAATTCTCTTAAAATAGAGGATCTGATTTGAATTCTTTAACTGATATATATCTCAAGTAATTGTGCTTCACCAACAGGTTCAAGCGTAACCTCTTTTATCATTGCAGGAAGAAGAACAGTTTCACCTTTTGATATTTTATCGGAATCATTGTCCCAGTGGATTAAGAATTCACCTTCAGTACAAATGTAAATAACAAATGAGTCGATAAAGTGATACTCTTTCTTTATCGACTCATTCATACGGATCAGGTTTGTGTTAAAAAATTCACAGTTGATCAGATTCACTGTTTCATTTAGTTGTGGTTCTTTCCTGATTTTGTTTTTCCCGGTTGTAGTAAAGTCTATGGCATCAAGTGCAAGATCAGTGTGTAATTCTCTTGTTTCATTTCCGGAACTCTTTCTGTTCCAGTCAAATATTCTGTAGGTAATATCTGATGTTTGCTGTATTTCAACAAGAACTGTGCCCGCTCCTATAGCATGAATCCTGCCGGCTGGAATAAAAAAGGTATCACCTGCTTCAGGATTCTCAACATTAAGAAGATCTGAAAGATTTTTATTTATGACAGACTCTTTGTACATCTCCTTTGTAACTCCATCTTTGAAGCCAGTGTATATTTTTGAGTTTTTCTCACTTTCAAGAATATACCACATTTCGGTTTTTCCATAAGCCTGATGTCTCTCTTTTGCGAGGGCATTATCCGGATGAACCTGTATTGAAAGATCCTCTCTGGCTTCTATAAACTTAATTAGTAGAGGGAATTCGCTACCGAATTTTTCGAAAACCGCATCACCGGTTATATCACCCATATATACTTCAATCAGCTCCTCAATGTCATTCCCGGCAAGGAAACCATTGGTAATTATTGACTGGTTCTCCTCTACACCCGACAATTCCCAGCTCTCTCCGATATGAAGTGACCCGGTTGGCTTTTTGTTAAAGCGGGAAACAAGGGCACTGCCTCCCCAAATCTTCTCTTTTAGAACAGGTTCAAATTTTAAAGGATATAATTCTGACATATTTTTTTAAAATTAAGGTTCTTTAAGTTGCCTAAATTGTTTGCCCTCTAAACGGTGCTGTCGAAAAACGATTTTAATTCGTTTTTTCTTTGTGTTACTTTGTTTTTCCTTTGTGATACTTTGTGTTTAAATAAATTTTTTACCACAAAGGAACACGAAGTTTAACAGGAAGGTTCACAAAGGACTTTTCTCATTTGGCCAGATATCATTTATAGGGCTTAAACTTAAAACACTTCAAACTTTTCATTATTTTTGATAAAATTATTGATGCAAAAATATAAAATTTTATGCTGATAGTTGGAATTGCTGGAGGTACTGGTTCCGGAAAAACGACGGTTGTAAGGAAAATCACTGAAGTGTTTCCTAATGACGAAGTTATAGTTATTCCTCAGGATTCCTATTATAAGGATAATAGAAATATTTCACTGGAAGAGAGACAAAAAATAAATTTCGACCATCCCGATTCCGTCGAATTTGAATTGCTTATTAATCACTTGAAGCAACTTAAGAAGGGAAATACGATTGAGATGCCAATCTATTCCTATCTGACATGCCTTAGGGCAAAAGAGACAATTAAAATCAAGCCTTCCCGAGTGGTGCTCGTAGAAGGAATTCTTATTCTGACAGATATTGGTTTGCGTAATATGCTGGATATTAAGGTTTTTGTTGATGCTGATGCAGACGATCGCCTCGGTCGGGTTATTAACAGAGACATTATTGAAAGGGGACGTTCGGTACATAAAGTGCTCGAAAGATATCACGATACTGTAAAACCGTCTCATCTACAGTTTATTGAACCATCAAAACGTTATGCTGATATAATTATTCCCAGAGGAGGTGAAAACGAGGTAGCAGTTGAAATGTTGATATCGATAATTGAAAAGCATTTATTAAAAAGTAAATAGAAGCCATATGTTAGATAATGTCAGATTGGAGGATGTGCTTTTTCTCGATATAGAAACAGTGCCTGTTACTTCTTCCTATGATCTTCTGAGTTCTGCGATGCAGATTCTCTGGGATAAAAAGTCAAAGCAGTTCAGATCACCGGAACAGACTTCCGGAGATGTTTATGAAAGAGCAGGTATATATTCTGAATTCGGAAAAATCATTTGCATATCAGTTGGACTGATCAAGGAAAAGAATCCTCTCAGCTTCAGGCTAAAATCATTTTATGGAAACGATGAGAAATCTCTTCTATCCGACTTTTCTGCCATGCTTTCAAAATTTTCAAAAACCAAGGGGGAAGTTCTGCTGTGTGCTCATAATGGTAAAGAATTTGACTTCCCCTATATTGCCAGAAGGATGATTATTAATAGTCTTATTATTCCCGAAATCCTTGATAATGCAGGTAAAAAGCCATGGGAGATTAAACTTCTGGATACGATGGATTTATGGAAATTCGGAGACTATAAAAATTATACTTCGCTCGATTTGCTGACTTCAATACTTGGTATTCCAACCCCAAAGGATGATATTGATGGCAGTATGGTTGCCGGAATATTTTATGGTGAAAATGATATCGAAAGGATTGTCAGGTATTGCGAAAAAGATGTTCTTGCAATAGCTCAGGTATTATTGAGGTTTATGAACCTTCCTCAGATAAGTGATGATAATATAGAATCTGTGACATTTTGCCCCCCAACCTTATAGCCGTCAACCTAAGAGTATTGAAGGAAATTCAGAGTAAATAATTTTCCCCTCCTTTTTGAAGGAGGGGTGGCCGCAGTACAATGAGTCAAAGTATTGCAAAGGCTTATTGCGGCCGGGGTGGTTGATTGGTTTGTCTTAGCCGACGTAAACCGGTTCCTGAGAGATGATCTGAAAGCTTTAATGGTTTTTTCTATTATAGATGATTTTGCTTTTCATTGAGATAAAGATATAAAGAACCGGATAAAATCAACCACCCCGGCCGGGAATGAACATGGTAAAAATCAGATAATTAACTATCCCGGCCACCCCTCCTTCAAAAGGAGGGGAAACTTCTTCTTAACTTAGTTTTTACGATTCTATTACTAGGTTGACGGCTATGTCCTTTAGGGGGCAGGGGGCAAGAAACCAGTGGCGCGTTCATGCTATCTCAGCTGTCAGAAAGTAGCCTTTTAATATTCTTTGTCACCTCATCGGGTCTGTCTGTGTGAACCCAGTGTCCGGACTCCGGAACCACTACGAATTCGGCTGCAGGAAATATTTTTTGAATATCTCTGAAGTCGCCCGAAGGCAAATAATCTGAATTTGACCCTTTTAAAAAGATAACCGGAAATCCGGTAATCTGTTGAGTAATATCTCCCCGAAGAGCTATACCTTCAATAATATTATTAAGATTACTAAGAAGCGCCTGGCCGTTTATTTTCCAGGCAAATTTATTGCCAACGGTTCTCTGAAGGTTTTTAAGAATAAACCCTCTCGTTTGTTCGGAAGGAATTTTGTTGAGTAATATTGATTCTGCCTCTTTTCGCGATGAAATAAGAGACAGATCAATCGAAAGCATAGCTTTAAGAATGTTGAGATGTTGAGTATAAGCGGAGTGTTTAGTATTCTCATTAATAAAGGGAGAAATGTCAGCTATAAGAAGCCCATACATCATTTCGGGCCATTTTATTGCAAATGATATAGCAGTTTTCCCTCCCATACTATGTCCGGCGAGGAAGAATTTTTTTAGTTTCAAATCATTAGCCAGTTCAAACAAGTCATCTCTCATCGAATTATAATCATTGATGTCGCTATGAGGCGACTGACCATGATTTCTCTGATCGGGCAGATAAACTGTGAAATACTCACCAAGACTTTTCGCTAATGTCATCCAGTTATCGGACGATCCGAATAAGCCATGCAAAATTATGAGAGGGGGACCGTCTCCGTATTTCCTGTAAAAAAGCTTCATCAGGCGGGGATCAGGCTAGTTGTCGCTTATACATTTGAATTGTGTTTTCAAGTCCAAGATACAGAGCGTCTGATATCAGAGCATGACCGATCGATACCTCAGCTAACCATGGGATACTCTGATTAAAATATCTGAGATTTTCAAGGTTTAGGTCGTGTCCGGCGTTAATCCCAAGTCCTGCTTTCTTTGCAATTTCTGCCGCTTTGATAAAGGGCTCAACAGCTTCGAAAGCATTCTGACTAAATCCCATGGCAAATGGTTCCGTGTAAAGTTCAATCCTGTCGGTTCCGGTAAGTACTGCATTTTCAATATTTACGGGATCGGTATCAACAAAAAGCGAAGTTCTTATACCTTCTTTCCTGAAGATGGAAACAATACTGGCAAGAAAGTCTCTGTATTTCAGAGTATTCCAGCCTGCATTTGATGTAATTGCGTCGTGTGGGTCGGGTACCAGAGTAACCTGATCAGGTTTTGCTGCAAGAACAAGCGTTATAAATTCTTCAGACGGATATCCTTCAATATTAAACTCAGTTGTTATAATTGGCCTGATATCGAAGACATCACTATACCTGACATGTCGTTCATCGGGACGTGGGTGAACTGTTATGCCATCGGCGCCAAAAAGCTGGCAGTTTATTGCAGCTGTTAATACATTTGGCATGTTTCCGCCACGCGCATTTCTCAGAGTTGCTATCTTATTGATATTAACACTTAACTTTGTCATTATAATAAATGTAATATTTTTACGTATTCTAATTTTGATTCAAAATTACAACAACTGATTTTTTTATTACTATTTTAGTTCAAAATAATAGATTGAATGGTCGCAAAAGACTTAATATCCGAAGTTATCCCGTCGCTTAAGACCTCTGATCTGGGTCAAACTGCCCTGAACTGGATGGAAATATTCAGGGTATCGCATCTTCCAATTGTAAATAATCAGGATTTTCTCGGACTTATTTCCGATTCAGATATTTATGACATGAATAATCCGGAAGAAGCGATTGGAAACCATACTCTTAAATTATTTAAACCCTATGTTGATTCTGAACAGCATATTTTTGAAGTAATAGGGCTGGCTTCGCGACTAAAGTTAACTGTTGTACCTGTTCTGGATAAGAATAATCATTTTAAGGGGGTTATAACAATTACTGATTTAATACGGCATATTGCAGGACTATCATCAATGGATCAACCCGGCGGCATTATCGTTGTTGAACTTGTTGAGAGAGATTATTCGCTTTCGCAAATCGCCCAGATTGTTGAAAGCAATAATGTTAAAGTCCTTAGTATGTATATCACTTCAATTCCGGAGTCAACAAAATTGGAGGTGACCCTCAAAGTAAATACAGGAGATCTGACGTCTGTTATAAAAACATTTGAACGGTATAATTATGATGTAAAAACATGGGTCTCAGGAAATGATTCAATGGATAACTTCTACTCCGAAAGATTCGACATGCTGATGAAATATCTTAATATTTGAATTATGTTGAAGAGAGTTGCCATATATACCAAAGATAATAATTTAAAAACCAGAGAAGGAGTTAACAGACTGGTTGCTGAGTTTTGCAATAGAGGAATTAAAATCCAGATCTATAAGGGCTCAGAAGATTCAGTTATTTGTCCCGGGGGAGAATTAATTGAACAATTCAGCGACCTTTCAACAATTTCAGGATTGCCAGATCTTGTTTTAAGTGTTGGTGGTGACGGCACATTTCTGGAAACAGCTCTAAAAGTAAAAGACCTGGGAATCCCTATAGCCGGAGTTAATACCGGACGAATGGGCTTCCTTGCTAATATTTCTGATGAAGAGATAAGCCATTCAATTGACATGTTAAGCAATGGGGAGTATCAAATTATTGAAAGAAGTCTTTTGGAAATTTTACAACCATATGGCCTCTTTGATGACAAATCTTCAACGGCGCTGAACGAAATAAGCGTCCAAAAAGCAAATCTAAGCATGATAACAATCAACGTATTTGTTGATAACATTTATCTCAATACTTACTGGGCCGATGGGTTAATTGTTTCCACAGCTACAGGATCTACGGCATATAATCTGAGCGTGGGAGGTCCTATTTTATCGCCTGAAGACGGTAGTATAATTATATCGCCGATATCTCCTCATAATCTGACAATAAGGCCAATTATTCTTTCAGGAGAGAGCAAGCTTAGAATGGTAATTGAGGGAAGGAGTTCTGAGTACCTCACTACCTGCGATTTCAGATCGAGGCGGGTTCCGTTCAGCGAAGAGATACATATTGAAAAAGCTCCCGTAAAACTTAAAACAGTAATGCTCAAAGGATGGGATTTCTACAGCACCCTCAGAAATAAACTTATGTGGGGCGCTGACAACAGGAATTGAAACAATTAATAGCAATAATTCACGTTGTTTAAGATGTTTGATAGGTTATTATAAGCAATAGTTGTTATTTTTGCATCCGATTCTTATAAACCCTTAATAATTGATTATTATATTTGTAGCAGCTTAGAAATAGATATATTTATGAAACGGGTCTGTTTAATTATATTTCTTTTTTGTGTTCTTGTTTCATCATCAGAGGCTCAATTATGGAAGATGAAAAGGTACGAAATTGCAGGAGGTTTTGGACCCTCTATGCTTTTTGGAGATGTTGGAGGGTTTTCGAAAACTAAAAATATTCTGGGATTGCGCGATATAAGTTTAATACAGACAAGGTTCAATATAAATTTAAGTTTTAAATACCGGATTACACAGGACATCAACGTAAGACTAAGTCTTACATCCGGACTTCTTCATGCATCAGATGTAAGGGGATCGAATGAGGCCAGAGGATATGAAGCCTCCATTTCAATTTTTGAGCCGGCTATTTTAGGAGAGTATTATTTTATTAAGAACAGTGCTGAAAGCAGTTATTTGTTTTCTAAAGGCAGGCAGGGATTTATTCGGGGAATTTTAGGATCGCTTGATGTCTACGCTTTTACAGGAATTGGGGGACTAAGTTATAATGTCAAAGCAAATGACCTGCTGATTGCAAGACAGCTTCAGGATGGAATACAGTCAGGTAATTTTACTATGGTAGTACCCGTTGGGGCAGGTGCCAGTTTGGCATATTCTCCTAATTTTAGCTTTGGTGTAGAATTTGGGGCCAGATATACATTTACTGATAAACTTGACGGGTTCACTTCAGTAAATTCCAGTTCAAATGACCTTTATGATTTTTTCAATTTAACAATTATTTATAAGCTGAAGACAACACCTAAGGGGTTTCCCTCCTTCAGATGATAAAGTTCTTGATCATACTTAATGAAAAAAAAATACTTGATTTTGTTAATGTTATTCACTTCTGTCTCCTTAACAGGTCAGCAATCTTCTGATTTTGGTGTTTTAGCAGGAACATATTCATATATTGGAGATATCAATCCTTCAAGATTGTTATATTCTCCCAGTTTTGCAGGGGGGATTTTTTACCGGCATAACCTTCATCCAAGACAGGCTTTAAGAGCCAGTTTAATTTATGGTGGTTTAAAAGCTAATGATCTCGATTTTAATAATAGTTTTCAAATCGCCAGGGCAGCTTCATTTTCAGGCACCGTAGGTGAGGCTGAGCTACAGTTTGAATTTAATTTTTTCCCCTATTCAACTCTTGGTAAACGATGGGATTATACTCCTTATATAGCAGCAGGAGCAGGGATTGCGTTCGTAAACACTAATTCTTTTACCTATGTACCTGTAATACCCTTCTCGCTGGGATTTAAAATTAATATTTATAAAAATTTGGGTTTGGAAGCTGAATATGGCTTTCGTAAAACATTTTATGATAACTTTGACGGCTTAAATGATTTGGTTGCCCCGTCTGATGTTGCATTGATTCACAACAACGACTGGTATTCGTTTACAGGAATTGCAGTAAGCTGGAAAATTAATGGCAAATCAGCAGATTGTCCGGTTTACAATGATGTGAATTCCAAAAGAAAACGCTGAGGTTATGCCATTAATAAAAGAGATAAATACTAACAAGTTGCCTGCTCATGTGGCAATAATTATGGATGGAAACGGCAGGTGGGCAAAACAAAAGGGCCTCGATAGAATATTTGGACATCAGCAAGGTGTTGTCGCGTTGAGACAGGTAATAGAGACTTCAGCTGAATTGGGAATCAAATATCTTACTCTTTATGCTTTTTCAAATGAAAATTGGGGAAGACCAGATGATGAGGTATCTGCTTTAATGAGCATCATGATACAATCGCTTAATAATGAAACAAATACACTTATAAAGAATAATATCAGACTTAGGACAATTGGAGATATAAACAGACTTGGAGTTGATTTAAAAGAACGATTATTCAAAACAATAAACGAAACTTCAGTCTGTTCAGGACTTAACCTTGTTGTAGCACTTAGTTACAGCTCGAGGTGGGAGATTACTGAAGCAGCAAAAAGAATTTCAGTGGATGTGAAAAATGGTGCGTTAAAGTCAGATTCTATAACAGAAATGGATTTCGAAAAGTATCTTACTACATACGGAATTCCTGATCCGGAGCTTATGATCAGAACCAGTGGCGAATTAAGAATGAGTAACTTTCTTTTATGGCAGCTTGCATATACTGAATTATACTTTACAGATAAATTTTGGCCTGATTTTGGTAAAGAGGACTTCTATAATGCTATAATTGACTTCCAGAAAAGAGAAAGAAGATTTGGAAAAACTAGTGAACAGATTTTGGAAAAATAATAATATAATGGTGATTAGAATATTTAAAAAGACATTAATAGCAATATTCCTGATTGTTACGAGTCTGACATTGAATGGACAGAAAAAGCAGGATATAATTGATTTTATGTCACCTGATGATTACATTATTGGTGGTGTAAATGTAACAGGAGTCAAGTTTCTGGATACTAATGCCCTTCTGGGAATTTCAGGACTGAGGCTCGGACAGGAGATAACTATTCCTGGTGATGCAATTACAACAGCCGTTCAGAAATTATGGCAGCAAGGACTGTTTTCTGATGTTCGTATTTCTGTTTCAAAAGTTATGTCAGACACTATATTCCTTGATATATTTCTCCAGGAGCAACCAAGAATATCATCTGTTAAATACACTGGTATGAAAAGTTCGGAGACGCAAGACCTGGTTGAAAAAATTAATCTTCCGGTAGGTTCACAAGTGACACCATACTTACTGAATAGCGCCAAAAAAATAATTAAAGATCATTTTATTGAGAAAGGCTTTCTTAATACTGAGGTCGATTTTATTCAGAAAATGGACCCTGATCGACCCAATAACGTCATTCTCAATATTAATGTAAATAAGAAAGAAAAAGTTAAAATTGCTGAAATCACTTTTGTTGGAAATGAGTTTTTTGAAGCCTCCACACTTAGAAAGAAGATGAAAGGCACAAAGGTAAAGAATCTTAACTTCTTCAGAGCTTCAAAATTCAATAGTGTAAAGTTCGAAGAGGATAAGGAGAAATTATATACCTTTTATAACGATAACGGATTTAAGGACTTTACAATTATTTCTGATTCCCTTTATACTGTTTCTGATAACCGGGTTGCTTTACTAATCAGAATTGAAGAAGGGAAACAGTACTTTCTCAGAAAAGTGGATTGGGTTGGAAATAGTGTTTATCTTAAGTCCGATCTTGAAAAAGTATTCAATGTGAAGAGGGGATCTGTTTATAATCAATCGCTCATTTCTGACAGGTTGAATTCTTCAGCCGGCGCCGAAGACGCAGTGAGTAATTTGTATCAGAATAATGGCTATTTGTTTTCACGACTAACTCCTGTTGAATCAAAAATTGAAAACGATTCTATTGACCTTGAAATCAGAATTTATGAGGGTGATCAGGCATATCTTAATAATGTAATTATTTCAGGTAATACAAGAACAAACGAACATGTTGCACGCCGCGAGCTATACACTTTGCCGGGAGACTTGTTCAGTAAAGAAAATATAATGCGATCTATTCGTCAGCTTGGTGTTCTTGGCCCTTTTGATCCCGAAAAGATTAACCCAACACCGCTGCCCGATATAACAAACGGAACCGTGGATCTTCTTTATAAACTTGAAGAAAAAGCTAACGACCAGTTCGAAGTTTCAGGCGGATGGGGGGCAGGAATGCTGGTTGGTACAGTTGGTGTCCGTTTCAATAACTTTTCAATGCGTAATTTTTTCAAATTGAAAGAGTGGAAACCTTATCCCTCAGGAGATGGTCAGTCTCTAAGCCTCAGAGCACAATCAAACGGCCGTATCTATCAATCTTATAATATTTCTTTTGTAGAGCCATGGCTTGGAGGTAAAAAGCCGAATACATTTTCAATATCCCTCTACAGGTCTCTCATGACAAATGGAAAGAAGAAAAATGAAGATGGCCAGCAATCTATGATTATAGATGGAGCGACAGTAGGACTTGGAAAAAGACTAACATGGCCCGACGACTGGTTCGCGCTTTATGGTGAGGTAAACTACCAGAGATACAACCTTGATAATTATAGCCAATACAATTTTATTTTTGAAAATGGAACATCTAACCTATTAAGTCTCACTGCAAAATTGACAAGGTTCTCAACTAGTCCTAACCTGATTTATCCAAGAAGCGGATCATCTTTTACTTTATCACTTCAGGCAACACCACCATATTCAGCAATAAGCCGTAAGGATATGACAAATGCATCTGCTGAAGTAATGTACAAATGGATTGAATTTCATAAATGGACCTTTAAATCGGACTACTATTTTCCGCTCTCGTCAAATAATAAGCTTATTCTAAACGCCCGTTATTCTTTTGGATACCTTGGTCATTATAATAGTAAAATCGGTCCTTCTCCCTTTGAAAACTATTACTTAGGAGGTGACGGAATGAACGGATATAGCTTATATGGACGTGAAGTTATTTCCATGAGGGGATATATCAACGGATCTCTTACACCAAACGATCCAAATATTAAAACAAGATCGGTTCCATCGGGGAACGTTTATTCAAAAGTTACATTTGAACTTAGATATCCTATATCCCTAAACCCACAGGCAACGATATATGCTGAAGCATTTCTTGAAGCAGGGAAAGCCTGGTATCAGTTAAAAGAATACAATCCATTCAAAATGAACCGGGCGGCAGGTATCGGCCTCAGGGCTAATCTGCCAATGTTTGGATTACTCGGTATCGACTGGGGTTACGGTTTCGACCCGGTTGCTGATCCTGGTATGTATCCAAATGCAAATAAAGGTCAGTTCCAGTTTACTATGGGGCAACAGTTTTGATTGACGTAAATATTGCAATTAAAAATTAAGTTATGAGAAAAATAGCTGTATTAACAGGATTACTTATTCTGACGTCGGTAATGGCCAGCGCTCAGAAATATGCCTTTGTCGATTCTGAATATATCAGGAAAAACATTCCTGCCTTCACTACTGCACAAGAGCAACTCGATAAACTTTCAAAACAATGGGAAAAAGAAGTAGCTGATGGTTATGCGGTAGTTGAGCAGATGTATAAGTCTTATCAGTCTGAATCCGTTCTTCTCTCCCAGGATATGAAAACAAAAAGGGAGGAAGCAATCGTTGCAAAAGAAAAAGAAATGAAAGATCTACAGAATAAATACTTCGGTATGGAAGGCGACCTTTTCAAGAAAAGAGAAGAGTTGGTAAAACCGATTCAGGATGAGATTTTAAAAGCAATAAAAGAGATAGCAGTTGAAGGGTCTTATGCTGTTATATTTGACACAGCTTCAGGAGGTAACATACTGTTCGCCAATCCTAAGTTTGACATTAGCGACCAGGTTCTTCAAAAATTAGGTTATAAAAATTAATTAATTACTTTTGCACTAATTGTTTAATAAAATTAATAAAATGAAAAGATTTATTGGAATAGCAGCACTTACTATTTTCGTTACACTTGCGGGACAAAATTCGATGGCTCAGAGCTACAAGTTTGGTCATGTAAATAGTGATGAACTCATCCAGGCACTGCCGGATTTCGATTCCGCAAATGTTAAGCTTGAGAAATTCCGCAAGGAACTCATTAATTACCTCGAGCTGATGTCTGTTGAATTGAATAATAAAAATGATGCTTATAATAAGGAGAGTAAAACTCTTACTGATTTGGTTAAAAAGACGAAAGAGCAGGAGCTTGTTGATTTGAACAGAAAAATTCAGGAATTTCAAACAAACGCCCAACAGCAATTGACGGACAAACAAGTGGAATTTTTCCAACCTGTTTATGCCAAAGTTGATAAAGCAGTTAAAGATGTTGGTAAAGAAAACGGATTTTTATATATTTTCGATATTGCAAAAGGTGCTCTTCTCTATTTTGATGAGACAAAAAGCACAAATGTAATGCCTCTTTGCAGAGCTAAACTTGGATTAAAATAATTTAAATATCTTATATCGATCAGAGGCTGTCTCAAAAGCTGTTTTTTGCCCCCTGCCCCCTAAAGGGGGTTCTTTAAGATGCTGATAATCAGAGAGTTCATTCGCCAGCTGGCGGAGGGATTTAGGGGCTAAAAAATCAGGACTTTTGAGACAGCCTTTTCTTTTGGTTAAAAAAGCAATAAAGTGAGAGAACAACCAATAGGAATTTTTGATTCTGGTGTAGGAGGATTGACTGTAGCACATGCTATAAAACAAATTCTTCCTGGCGAAAGCCTTGTATATTTTGGAGATACTGCCCACTTGCCATATGGAGATAAATCGGCAGAATCTATCAGATATTACTCCCATCGGATTACGGAATTCCTTCTCGAACATAATTCAAAAGTTATAGTTGTTGCCTGTAACACAGCTTCTGCTTCTGCATTCGACTCACTTAAAAAGGAATTTGAAGGCAAAACGATCATTATCGATGTTATTGACCCGGTGGTGGAGTATCTGAGTTCTAAAGAATTTAATAAGATTGGAGTGATTGGAACAAAAAGAACCATAAGCTCAGGCACTTACGAAAAGAAAATTAAGGAAAAATCACCATCCACTGATGTTATATCCATGGCGACTCCATTGCTGGTTCCAATGATAGAGGAGGGGTTTATTTTTGATGATATAAGTAATGCAATAATACGCAGTTATCTTTCTAATGTATCTCTGGCCGGAATTCAGGCATTAATTCTTGGTTGTACACATTATCCGATTATAAAGAATCAGATAAGCAAAATATTTAATTTTAATATTGAAGTTGTAGATTCTGCCAGAATTGTCTCAATGATCTTAAGAGAGGCTCTTGAAAAAAACAATCTGTTAAACGATTCAGGAACTGTAAAAGACCAGTTTTTCATCTCAGACTATACCGACTATTTTGAGAAGATAGCCAGAATGTTCTTCGAGGGTGAAATTAACCTGAAGAAGGCAGATATCTGGAGTTGATTCTTGCCCCCCCCAAAAAAAACCTTGTTACCCCCCAACCCCCCCTGAAGGGGGGCTAATGCTCAGATATTAAGACAAATGAATCCCCCTTTAGTGGGGCAGGGGGGCGGACTTCAGGAATCTAAGCTGAAGCTCAGTGCAAAACAATATTCGAGACCGTTTGTTATCTGAAATATGATAAACATCATAATGTAAAACATTAGTTTTGTGCATTTTTCATTTTATAAAAGGCTAATTTTGCACATCTAATTTACTTTTGGATATTATCAGTTATACTTGATTAAACAATATTGAATCATGAGTAAAAAATCAACAGTAAACGAAAGAGAAGAAGTAGTAATAAGGTTCTCAGGTGATTCAGGTGATGGTATGCAACTGACCGGTACTCTGTTCTCAGACACTTCTGCTTTATTCGGTAACGATCTGTCAACTTTTCCTGACTATCCTGCCGAAATACGTGCGCCACAGGGAACTGTTGGAGGTGTCTCCGGATTTCAGGTTCATCTGGGCCACTCAGAAATAAATACTCCGGGTGATTATTCAGATGTTCTTGTAGCGATGAATCCGGCCGCTGTAAAAGCTAATGCAAAATGGATTAAAGACGGGGGAACAATTATTTATGATAAAGATAATTTTACCGAAAAAAATATTGAGAAAGCAGGTTATGAAAAAGATCCAATACTGGAGGAAAAGCTCGATGGTCACAATATAATTGCTGCTCCTATTTCTTCAATGGTAAAAGAAGCTCTGAAAAATTTCGGACTAGACCCAAAATCAGTTTTAAGAACAAAGAACATGTTTGCCCTTGGTATGGTTTACTGGCTTTTTGATCGTAAACTGGATTATACTGAAAAATATATTGATAAGAAATTCCATAGCAAACCAGAAGTTGTTGAAGCGAACAAAGTAGCCCTAAGAGCAGGATATTATTACGCTGAAACGATTGAAGCTCTCAAACCGGTATATAGAATCCTTCCGGCTCAGATAGCAAAAGGTACATATCGGAATATTGCGGGAAACGCAGCAACAGCATGGGGTTTCATGGCTGCCGCTGAAAAAGCAGGATTGACAATCTTTATTGGTTCATACCCCATAACTCCTGCAACCGGTATTCTTGAAGAGCTTGCCGCTCATAAAGATCTTGGTGTAATAAGCTTTCAGGCTGAAGATGAAATAGCAGGAATCTGTACATCAAT
>DATCHE010000072.1:0-10570 GCA_036508535.1 Bacteroidales bacterium
CGATCGAAAAAACTTCGTAATTTTACTTAATAATTACAAAATTAATTGAGTATGTCAGCACTAAAAGAGGGCATGAAAGCACCTTTATTTGAGGGTATCGATCAGAATGGCAAGCTTATAAAATTAACTGATCAGTCCGGAAAAAAGGTAATCTTATATTTCTACCCAAAAGACAATACCCCTGGTTGCACTGCAGAAGCCTGTAACCTGCGCGATAATTATGATTCTCTCCTGAAGAAAGGTTTTTCAGTGATTGGAGTCAGTGCCGACAGTGAAAAATCGCATAAGGGCTTCGCAGAGAAATATTCGTTACCATTTCCTCTGATTGCCGATACTTCAAAAAAGATCCTAAATGCTTATGGTGTGTGGGGAGAGAAAAAGTTGTATGGAAAAACTTATATGGGTGTTCTGAGAACAACATTTGTAATTGATGAAAAAGGATTTATCGAATTGATAATCGAAAAAGTCAACACAGCTGATCATACCGAACAGATATTCAAGATGTATAATCAATAAATTCAATAATATGAGCAAAGAAAGAAAAGAAATAAATAAAGACAAGCTTAAAGCACTTGAGATTACTCTTGGTAAGATTGAAAAGGATTTCGGAAAGGGAACGATTATGAAATTAGGCGATCACGCTATTGACAATGTTCAGGTTATCTCAACTGGATCGATCGGACTCGATGCTGCTCTGGGCATAGGAGGAATTCCGCGCGGAAGAGTAATTGAGATTTATGGTCCTGAAGCTTCAGGAAAAACAACTCTGGCTATACATTGTATTGCCGAGGCACAAAAAAATGGTGGAATAGCCGCAATAATCGACGCAGAACATACATTCGACCGTAATTATGCAGAGAAACTGGGAGTTGATGTTGAAAATCTTCTTATCTCCCAGCCCGATAACGGCGAACAGGCACTTGAGATTACAGATAATCTTATCCGTTCAGGAGCTCTCGATATCGTTGTTATTGACTCAGTAGCAGCTCTTACTCCAAAAGCCGAAATTGAGGGTGAAATGGGTGACTCAAAGATGGGTCTTCAGGCAAGGTTAATGTCGCAGGCATTAAGAAAACTTACTGCCAATATCAATAAGACAAATACATCATGCGTCTTTATTAATCAGCTGCGCGATAAAATCGGTATAGTATTCGGTAATCCGGAAACAACAACCGGAGGAAATGCACTGAAGTTTTATGCATCTGTCAGATTAGATATCCGCAGAACAAGCCAGCTTAAAGATGGTGAAGAAATAATAGGAAGCCGCACAAGAGTTAAAATTGTGAAGAACAAACTGGCGCCACCCTTTAGGAAAGCTGATTTTGATATTCTTTATGGAGAAGGGATATCTCAGCTTGGCGAGATTGTCGATCTTGGTGTCGACTTTGAAATCATTAAGAAGAGTGGTTCGTGGTTCAGTTACGGAGATACAAAACTGGGACAGGGGCGTGATTCTGTTAAACAGATCCTTAATGATAATCCTGAACTTTATGAGGAACTGAAAGCTAAGGTTTCAGATGCACTTATGAAAAAATAATTAACACATTATACTAATTCAATATTGTGATAGAACCCCCATTTCTCACGTTTGAGATAGGCTTTTGAAGAAGTCCTTTGTGAACCTTAGTGTTAACACAAAGTAACACAAAGGGAAGAAACATAAAAAAATTACTTCTTTACTTCGCAAGGAAAGGGGGTCATCTGCTATAAATAATTAATCAACACCGTTATGAGAAAATATCAATTTCCGGGAATTATTTTAATCCTGCTTTTAACTTTATCATGTAAGCAAAAAACCGCCCCTGTTGCTCAGGAAACATTACCGCAATTCGATAACCAGCTTACTCCTGAAGAGAAAGCCGGAGGAGTTATGACTCCTGAAATAATGTGGAAATTCGGAAGACTCGGATCGTTTACGCTTTCACCCGATGGGCTTTTTGTGTTATATACCGTTACAGATATTGACCTTCAAAGTGAAGCCAAAAGAACGAATATCTATAAACTATCAACTGCAGGGGGGGATCCTGCTAAACTGACTACAAGCGGGGGTTCCTCTCCGCAATGGTACAATGACGGGAAATCTATTGCCTATGTGAATAAAGGAAGTCTCTGCACAATGAACGCTGATGGCACTGACCAGAAGGTAGTTACCGGCTTAACAGATTTTGAGTCTTATAGTATTTCACCTGCCGGAAATAAACTATACTTTACCAAAAGGGTAAAACTTGACCAGACTGCCAACGAAAAATATAATCTTCAAAAAGCAAAAGTCAGGATAATAGATGATCTGATGTACAGGCACTGGAATTATTGGAGCGATTTTTCCTATAGTCACATTTTTGTTGCATCATTCAACGGAAGTTCTGTTTCCGGTGAAAAAGATATAATGGAAGGACAAAAATTTGAGTCTCCCACCGCACCTTACTTTGATGAGACTGAGATCGCATGGAGCTCCGACGGTAAGTCAATTGCTTACACTTCAAAAAGGATGAATGGATTATCTGATGCCAAAAGCACAAATACCGATATCTTTCTGTATAATATATCATCATCAAAAGAGATTAATATTTCTGAATCAAATAAAGGATACGATAAGTACCCTGTATTTTCTCCCGATGGTTCAAAAATAGCATTCCAAAGCATGAAGAGAGATGGTTATGAATCAGATCTAGATCGTCTGTTTGTATATGATATTAAACTAGGCAAAGCAGACTGGATTACAAAGGATTGGGATTATGATGTGGAAAATATAACATGGGTTAATGATCAGACTGTCTACTTTACTTGTGCATATCTGGGTACAGGTCAGATCTTTAAAGCTGATCTTCCCGGCGGGAAGGTTGATAAAGTAACTCAGGGGGTGCACGATTTGGGTCCGCTAAATTTTAAATCCGGAGTACTTGTTTCTGGTCTGGTTTCAATGTCGATGGCCCCTGAGATATCCCTTGTTAATATTAATTCAGGAGATGTGAAGCAGATCAGCTTCATCAATAAATCAATCTACGAATCGATTAAAATGGGTAAGGTTGAGGAAAAATATATCAAGACAAAAGATAATAAGGATTTGCAGAGCTGGATTATCTATCCGCCTGATTTTGATCCGGCCAAAAAATATCCGGCTCTACTTTACTGTAAAGGAGGTCCACAGGGGGCTCTCGGTCAAAGCTGGTCATACCGGTGGAACTATCAGATGATGGCGGCTAAGGGCTATATAGTTATTGCACCTAACCGTCGTGGTGACTCAGGTTTCGGTCAGGCCTGGAAGGAACAGATCTCAGGCGATTATGGTGGAGCTAATATGCAGGACTATCTTGATGCTACGGATGCCATGGCTAAAGAACCTTACGTCGATGCTGAAAGACTGGGAGCAGTTGGAGCCAGTTACGGTGGATATTCTATTTTTTACCTGGCCGGAATACATGCAGGACGATTTAAAGCTTTTATTTCACATTGCGGTATGTTCGATTTTACAAGCTGGTATGGTTCAACTGAAGAACTATGGTTTCCTGATAAAGATATTGAAGGGCCTTACTGGAAAAACCCAAATAGTTACAAGTTTTCTCCTCATTTACTTGTGGAAAAGTGGGATACACCAATACTTATAATAACCAGTGCCAACGATTTCAGAATACCTTATACTCAAAGTATGGAAGCTTTTCAGGCTGCACAGTTGCTTGGTGTTCCAAGCAGGCTTCTTTTCTTCGAGGATGAAAATCATTGGGTTTCAAAACCGCAGAATTCAGTGATCTGGCAGCATGAATTTTTTGGATGGCTGGAGACGTATCTGAAGTAAACCTCAATCCTTGCCGTTTTCGCCCCCCAACCCCCCTAAAGGGGGGCTAATAGTCATATATTAAAGTAATTGAACCCCCTTCAGGGGGCAGGGGGCAAAATAAGCTAAGACCGATCAACTTCTGCTCAGTAATTCCAATACAACCCCCACCTTCTCCTCCATCGATGCCTCCCCATCTACCCAATGAATCTTTATTCCCCGCTTTTCCATTCCCCTGAACCAGGTCATTTGTCGTTTGGCAAACTGATGAATGGCTATCTCAAGATCTCTCACCATTTCGTCATACGAGAGCTTTCCGGTCAGATATAAAGTAATATACTTATATTCAAGACCATAATAGATCAGCGTTTCTGTGCTGATACCTTCATCTATCAATTGCTTCACTTCCTTAATCATTCCTTCGTTGAGACGTTGAATAAGTCGTTCTGATATTCTTTTCCTTCTTGTGTCTCTTTCAAATTTTACACCAACAACAAGTGACCTGATTTTTGGATTTTCATGTTTATGCTTTCCTTTATTGTTGTCGAAGTGAGCAATTTCGATTGCTCGTATAATTCGCTTTTTGTTTTCAAGATCTGTTATGTTATGTGGGTTTTTATAAGTTGAGAGTATAGCTTTTAGCTCCTCAAGTGATTTTTTCTCAAGCTTAATCCTTAACCCGCTATCGGGAGGAACCTCAAACATCTTGTATCCCGTAATAATACTGTCAGCATACATGCCGGAACCACCGCATACTACAGGAAATACGTTACGTTCCCTGAGGCTGGCATATACTTTTATAAAATCGCGCTGATATTCAAAAACATTATATTTGTAGCCCGGATCGGCTATATCAATCAGATGACAAGGCACCCTGGTACCATCTATCAGGTAATCATCATAATCCTTCCCTGTTCCAAGATTCATTCCCTTATAAACCTGTCTGGAATCTGCACTAATGATTTCACCACCAACCACATTGGCAACACCAACTGCAAGAGAGGTTTTCCCCGAGGCTGTAGGTCCGGTAATTACCAATAAGTCATAGTCAGATATCAATTCCACAATTACGAGATTAATGATTTAGGAAGTGAAAGCAATTTACCATAAATTTATTTAATTTTGCCGGGCATTCAATTTTGATTTAATATGAATTACAAGTTTCTCCTTAGTGGGATAAAAAATATCATTCTGAGTCCTGCAAAGGTCTGGGAAACAATAGATTCAAAAAACATCCCTGTTAAATTAATAAGAGGCAGCTTTTTATTCCCTCTTATTATTATTGTATCTGTCTCTGCCTTTTTCGGATCTCTGATCTTTACAAACCCCGAACTATCAATTGCTTATTCAATTTTTACAGGGATAAAATGTTTTGTTGTATTACTTATTACGGTCTATGCTACTACATATATTTTAGGTGAAATAACATACCCTCTAGATCTGGGAAAACGTTTTGGCGTCTCATTCAGTCTTATTGTATTTTCAATATCACCTCTTATACTTTGTCAGTTTTTAAGCCGGCTACTTGAATCACTCTTATTTATCAATATTTTAGGTCTTTACGGACTCTACATCTTTTGGATTGGAGCAGAAAAGTTGTTGGCTCCGCCACAGCATAAAAAGAGGCCACTTTTAATTGCAACATCAATTACAGTAATTGGAATTTATGTAGCAACAAACCTGATACTCACTATGTTTATTGACAGAGTATATTTTTCATATTTCGCTTAACCGGATTTTATGAAAGGCGGTGCAGGCAATATTGTAATAAGGAATAAAAAGGCCTCACACGATTATGAGTTCCTCGAAAAATTTATTGCCGGTATCAAACTCACCGGAACTGAAATAAAATCAATACGACTTGGAAAAGCAACTATTCCCGACTCATACTGTTTATTCGAAAACGGAGAGCTCTACCTGAGAGGTATGCACATTTCCGAATACTGGTGGGGAAATCTTAACAACCACGATCCAATCCGCGACAGGAAGCTACTTCTCACATCAAAAGAATTAAGAAAAATAGAGAGAAAGGTAAAAGAGACCGGACTTACTATAATAGTTATAAAGATATTTATAAACGACAGAGGCCTGGCAAAAGCCGAAATTGCTATTTCAAAAGGAAAGAAAGAATACGACAAACGCGAAACGCTGAAACGCAAAGATGCCAGCAGGGAAATGGAACGGATGAGAAAAGTCTGATTAAAAGTTCGGACTAAGCAGGTATCGTGAGTAAAATTTTACGATATAATCCACTGCCTCGTCTGCAGTATCAACTACGGTAAACAGATTCAGGTCTTCAGGCGATACAGTATGCTCTTCTGCTATCATCTCCTCTTCGATCCATTCCACCAGGCCGCTCCAATATTTTTTGCCAACCAGGATTATCGGAAACTTTCCTATCTTCTTTGTCTGGATAAGAGTAATCGCTTCAAAGAGCTCATCAAATGTCCCAAAACCACCAGGAAGCGCAATGAAACCCTGCGCGTATTTCATGAACATAAGTTTTCTGATAAAGAAATAATCGAAAGTAATAAGCTTGTCAGCATCGATATATGGGTTGGCGTGCTGTTCAAAAGGAAGATCAATATTAATCCCAACTGATTTCCCTTTTCCCCTGGTGGCTCCTTTGTTGGCAGCTTCCATAATGCCCGGTCCGCCACCTGTTATTACTCCATAGCCGTTTTGCGTCAGCTTAAAAGCGATGTCCTCAGCAAGCAAATAATATTTATCATTCTGATGTGTTCTGGCTGAGCCGAATATAGAAACGCATGGACCTATCCTGGCCAGTTTTTCAAAACCCTCAACAATCTCAGATATTATCTTAAATACTCTCCATGAATCTGTTGTGTGGATTTCCTGCCATGTTTTCTGCTCAAAAGCATCTTTTACCAGATCAATTTGTCTATCTGCTTTTCCCATACATAATGAATTATTCTTTCAAATATAAACATATTCTCATACCTTAAGTTCTTCTTTAAGATATTTCCCTGTATAGCTCTCTTTACATTCTGCAAGCTTCTCCGGTGAGCCCGAAAAAATGATATCTCCCCCTGCCCTGCCGCCTTCCTTACCAAGATCAACAACAAAATCTGACATTTTTACAACATCGAGATTATGTTCGATTACAATAACCGTGTTTCCTCTCACTACAAGCTTATCAAGAACATCGAGCAATACCCTCACATCCTCAAAGTGCAATCCTGTAGTTGGTTCATCAAGTATATAAAGAGTTTTTCCTGTATCCCTTCTTGCCAGTTCCGTTGCAAGCTTCACACGTTGTGCTTCTCCACCTGAAAGAGTTGTCGATTGTTGTCCCAGCTTGATATAGCCAAGACCAACATCCTGGAGTGTTTTAATTTTATGATATATTGACGGTACATTTGCAAAATATTCAACTGCCATATTAACAGTCATTTCCAGAACATCACTTATAGATTGTCCCTTATATGTCACTTCAAGTGTCTCGTGGTTGTACCTTTTTCCGTTACATTCGGTGCAATGAACATAGACATCAGGTAAGAAATTCATTTCGATAGTCTTCATTCCTGCACCTTCGCAACCTTCACAACGTCCGCCCTTTACATTAAAGGAAAACCTTCCCGCACCGAATCCTCTTATCTTGGCTTCAGTAGTCTGTTCGAAGAGTTTTCGTATGTCTGTGAAAACCCCGGTATAAGTTGCAGGGTTGGAGCGGGGTGTTTTCCCGATTGGGGATTGACTAACCTCAATCACTTTGTCGAGATTTTCCATTCCGGTAATCTCTTTGTAAGGCAAAGGAGCTTTGTCCGCATTATGAAATTCTTTTGCAAGTGCAGGATGAAGAGTCTGGTTGATTAGTGATGATTTTCCGCTTCCTGAGACCCCGGTAACACAAATTAGCGTTCCAAGAGGTAATGCTACATTTACATTATTAAGATTATGTCCGGTAGCACCCGTTAGAATGAGAAATTTCCCATTGCCCTTTCTTCTCTGAGAAGGAATATCAAACTTTTTACTGTTATTAAGGTAGGATGCAGTGAGTGTATCTGATTTCATTAACTCTTCAGGCGTACCATAGGCAACAACCAGGCCTCCCAGGCGTCCTGCTCCCGGACCCATATCAATTACATAATCAGCCGACAAAATCATCTCTTTATCATGCTCAACCACAATCACAGAATTTCCTGCATCCCTAAGCTCTTTTAAGGCTGTAATCAGGCGGCGATTATCTCTCTGATGAAGCCCTATACTTGGTTCATCAAGTATATACAACACATTCACCAGTCGCGAACCAATCTGAGTAGCAAGCCTTATCCTCTGGCTCTCGCCCCCCGAAAGCGTTCTGGCACCCCTGTTGATGGAGAGATATTCGAGCCCCACCTCGAGCAGAAATCCCAGTCTGGCTCTTATCTCTTTCAGAATTTCAGCTGCAATTAACCTTTGCCTCTCTGTCATCTTCTCCTCAATATTTGACAGGAAGTGGGATAACTCTTTGATATCCATTGCTGATATCTCACCGATATTTTTATCTGCTATTCTAAAAAATAATGACTCTTTCTTCAGTCTTGTACCCTGACAATCGGGGCAAATATCATATTGTACATACTGGTCTTTTATTCTTGTTCCGTTTTTCTTTCCATTGCTCGTCTCAATATTTCCGACGAAATTTACCACGCCCTCAAATGTCAGAAAATAGTTAGAGGTCATACCAAGAGGAGTGTTTGATAACTTCAGAACTTCATCAGAACCATAAAGTACCTTATTTAGCGCATCTTCCGGAATTTCTTTTATGGGAGTATCGAGAGTAAACCCGTTTTTTTCAGCGATGGCTTCTATCTGCCAGAAAATCCATATATTCCTGTACTTTCCGAGAGGTTCAATGCCACCTTTCCTGATACTAAGCTCGCCGTCAGGAATAAGCTTTTTCTCATCTATTCTCGATATCTCGCCCAGACCGTTGCAATGCGGACATGCACCCTGTGGTGAGTTGAAGGAAAAAGTATGTGGAGCGGGTTCATTATACGACAGACCTGTAACAGGACACATTAAATGACGGCTGAAATACCTGGGTTCATTATTTTCTGGGTCAATTACCATCATCACTCCATCGCCATGATCTAATGACAGGATAATTGCATCGTAAAGCCTTTTATCTGTTGTCTCGCCTACCTTAAATTTATCTATAACCAGTTCAATATAATGGGTTTTATAGCGATCGAGTTTCATCCCGGCAGTAATTTCCTTAATTTCATTGTTTATACGAACGTTAAGGAATCCTTTTCTTCTCAGTTGTTCAAATAACTCTTTATAATGACCTTTCCTGCCTTTTACCACAGGAGCAAGAAAGAACGCCTTTTTACCTGCGAATCGGACTTTTATCAGATCAAGTATCTGGTCATCTGTATATTTAACCATCTTTTCACCAGAAAGATATGAATACGCCTCACCAGCCCTGGCGTATAAGAGTCGTAAAAAATCATAAATTTCTGTGATTGTGCCAACAGTCGAGCGAGGATTTTTATTTGTTGTTTTCTGCTCAATTGAGATTACAGGACTTAAGCCGGTTATCTTATCCACATCAGGTCGTTCCATCCCTCCCAGAAACTGCCTGGCATAGGCTGAGAGAGTCTCCATATAGCGCCTTTGACCCTCAGCATAAATTGTGTCGAAAGCGAGTGATGATTTTCCGCTACCACTTAAACCGGTAATGACAACGAGTTTGTTTCGTGGAATTGTTACATCGATATTTTGTAAATTATGGACTCTGGCACCTAGTACCTTTATCTCTTCATTCATCTTAACTTTCCTCTATCAAAAGATCAGTTAACAGTTTCAATTTTCTTGTTAGTTCGCATTCCTTCAGTAGGAATTTTTATAATATACTGCTTGTTGGGTTTTGGGGTCAGATATGGTTTTCTGAGCCAGGGATTCAGAAACTTAAGTATTTTATAGTTTGTCCCGAATTTCTCAGCAAAGTTGGATATATTGGTAATAGCGCTGTCTACCTTAACTTCATAGCAATTGAGTTCAGGATACAAGTCATCTTTAAAAATATTTAACCCGAAGTTTTCAGGATCGGAAATGACAAGCTTATAAGCAACCGCTCTGAAAATATACCTGGCAGTTTCTTCAGATAAAAGAAGATCGTAATAGTTATTCTGATGCTGAATTTCAATCTGCTCATCGATTCCTGCTCGTCCACCGTTATAAGATGCAGCAGTCAGGGTCCAGTTGCCATATTTTTCATAAGATCTGCGAAAATATTCACAGGCAAACTGTGTTGATCTTTCAATGTTATACCTCTCATCAACAACGGTGTTGATCTCCATACCCTCTTCCCTCCCGGTTTCAGGCATAATCTGCCAGAATCCGGTAGCGCCGGCGGGTGATATCATATTACTGTATTCACTTTCAGCTGCCACCAGATATTTAAAATCATCCGGGATATTGTTTTTCGCCAGGATTTTTTCGATAATCGGAAGGTACCTGTTTGCTCTCTTTATAATAAGGATTGTTGAGGAGTGTCTGTAAGCACTTGTGAGGATTTCACGTTCGAGGCTCTCCCTTGTATCAAAGTTATCAAGAGGCATTTTCTCACCTGCAAAAGTAACAGTATCAGGAAGTTTGAATGATTGAATTGAGTAACTGTTAACCGGCATTGAATCTCTCCTTTCTCCGCTGCTGTTAAACGCTCTAAAACCCTGAATAATTGACAATAATATAATAAAAGCGCCTATCACTGTAAAAGTCGTCACCACAGTTTTCCTGCCTGGTTTAGTCATAATATTTTAGATGAAAGAAATAATGTGCAAAGGTAAT
>DATCHE010000073.1:0-11528 GCA_036508535.1 Bacteroidales bacterium
ATTTATTTATCACTAGCCCCTCTACAAATAGAAGGGATAGTGATAATTTGTAATTAGTTTACCGGAGTAATTGTAACTGGTCCAAGTAATCCTGAAGCCATTGGTTCCCATTTAGAAGCGTCGAAAGGTGTATAATAGAGATCAATAAAATTTATCTCATTAAATATTCGCCATACCACTTTCCTTTTATCCAGGTCAATTATACGGTTAGCCATAAGATTTGCGATTTCAATCCGCAATGTATTTTTTCCATTTTTAAGATATTGTCCGATATTTACTTTAAACGGGACATGCCATAAAATGCCTGCTTCAATTCCATTCACCCAAACTCTTGCACTTTCCCGTACATCGCCCAAATCAAGAATATAGTCATCACCATTTTTCAAAGTCAGTTGAAATGTAGTTGTATATTCGCCACGACCTGAAAATCTGATTGCATTTTCATCAGTGAGTGCGGTCCAGGAAATTAGGTTTGTAAGTGTCTGAGATTTTGGTAATACGGGTCCTCCATCTGTAAATTTCAGTTTCCATTTTCCTGAAACTGCAACAGGTGTTCCATATGATTCTATATATTTCCAGTTCGAGCTATTCAGAATCTTCTCTTTAGATGTCTGAAGAATTAATGTATTTCCAGGATCAATCTGCATGCGCACACTGATTTTGCCATTATCATCTCTTGTCTCAGCTAAGCCGGAATTGCCTGTCTGTGGATCAAGAATCATTACAGAAGCAGCTTGTACGTTAAGAGGGATATAACCGTCGACTTTTTGGGCTGTATGATTAACGAGATAATAATATTTATTTCCATTTATATCACGACGAATGAACTTAAGGCCTGAAGCTGCAAAGTCTTCACCGGTAATTTTCTGATATTGAAGTGCTTTTAGTATATCTGAAGAGACTATTATCATTCCGTTGCCGATTTTTGAAATTCGCATTCCATCTCCCGCATCAGTAAATGTCAAAGATTTTGTAATCTGATTTAGTTGTTTGCGTCTTGCTTCGAGATTTATAAACCCGGGAACATCATTAGGTATTTTTTCCAAAATAACTGTGGCACCCTGTTCTGCAAGCTTTATAATTTCGGTAAAAGTCTCGATCGGCATAAAATCAGTTTGCGGTACAACAAGCGCCTTATATGCTGCTCCTTTCGGAGAAACTTTTATTAATCCCTCTTTTACTTCGCTTCTGTTTAAAAGCATATCCGAGACAAAGTCAACAGAATAGCCCCCATTCATGAGCTTCGTTGCATTTTTATAAAAAGGTGTTGGCTGTAACCACTCAGGGATCTCATGAATAGTCAGCATTAAATCGAGTTTCCCTTTTGGTGGAGCATAATATCTGACATCTGAATAAGGCCAGTAGAGTAATACTTCGCTATCGGCATTACCCGCCTGAAGAATCGACTGACATCGTGTAATATATTCAGTTAATCCGCTTATATGTGGCCACCAACTGTTTGAAGGAGCAAAGTTTGTTGAAGCATAAAACAACCAGCCAGGCCAGCCGGCTTCAACGGGCGAATAGGTAGTGCCGTGAAAGAAAACATGATTTACACCAGCTAAGAAGACCTTTTCCACCTCCGGCTTAGTATGGGCCAGAGGTACTTTAAAATGTTCTCCAAGCCACGTAAATGTTTCACAGGAAGTATAAGGTTTACCTAATACGTTCGCGGCGGAGGAAGCGAACTTCATCATTACTCTGTCGGGAGGTACATTCCTGGTATCTACTGTATAATATTTCATACCGGGAACAGGTATCTGGTTTATTCCAAATGATTCAGGTTCAGGAATATCGACGTTGGCATAAATGTCCAAAATATTTCCTGGAAAGCCGTGGGCCTGGTTCCGCGAAAGACCTCCCTTGCTATTTACCCATTCACGCCATGGAACACTGAAATTTTCATAAACCATTTCAGAAATTGTAAGCCGATAGTCAGAACGAATTCTTTGTATTTGATCAGTGGAATCTTTGCTCACCAATTCCCTCAAATAATTTCTGACATCATATCCCCGGCGGTTCTGAAATTCATCAAATAGTTTAGGGGAAAAATCTGCAAAATATACTTCATAACTATCATTGAAAAAAGAGCGAATTCCTGTAGGATTTTCACCAAATGCATCGTCAAATCGTTTCAGATAGACTTTCAGGGCATCTTTGGAAAGATGGTCCAAAACATAACCTTCTCCTCCCGGGGCAGACCGTTTAACTACCTGCCCTGTATGGCCTGCAAAAGCAGCGTATATTTCCCAATTACCGGTCGCAGGTTTCCAGTTCAGATTTCCATTTTCATCGACTTTATTAAGGATATTCAATACTTCACCTTTACTACCATATGCAGTCAGAGCTTTTAGGGGAGCGCCTAGTTTCTGCTGAAGGGAATCTTCAGCTACTATTTTTTTATCAAGAGATTGTCCGGCCTTGAGCTTATAGACTTGAATAACCAGCTTACCTGCAGCATATTCAGGACTGATTTGAGGTCCTCCGAATGGCCAGCCTGTTCCGGCATTAATATCTACTCCCATACCTAAACTGGTTCCTTTCTGAACTGTTACATTAAGCATATTAATCCACTCAGGTGAAAGGAACTTGATGTATTTTGATTCAAATCCCTTAGCGCCATAAATAGGTGTTATTTCAACTCCGCCAATACCAGCTTCTTTAAATAATGTCAGTTCTCTTTCTAAGTTTTCTTTGTCTACAGCACTACCCATCCACCACCATCTGGCCCAGGGGTGCATTTCTTTTTTTACTTCCGGCCAGTTAGCTGACTTTGAATCGGATTTAATTTTTGAATTTTGGTTTTTAACATTACAGCTTAAAACCGTGATGCAAACCACTAAAAGTGTGAATATTCTTCTGGAAATTGACATAGGGGTTAGGTTAGGTAAGTAATTATTATTCTGTTTTTGGTCTTCTTTATTATTAGAGTAATATGGCAAAGCAACATTCATCAAATATAAAGTAAATATTTATTCGTATCCATTTACATAAGCATTATAATTCGCCAATCACATTAAAAATTGTATAATTTTGTACTCTTTTAAATATTTATTATGGAGACAAACTCAGATCCGGTTTATTCAAGGAATGTTATTGAATTTGTGGCAGTTGCAAATGAATTCTGTAAATATACAGAACATGCTTCAGAATTAAAAGGTGATGAGTTGCTGAAAATTCTTCAGAGGATTCTACCTTTGATGTATCTGAAGGCTTCTCTATTACCGGCATTGACTCCTTATTTTGAAGATGGTAATGAGAAGTTTGTTACGGAATCAGATTGGATTGGGATTAATGAAATTCTCAAAGAAAAATTTGGTACTGCAAATGATTATCTTGAAGTATTTGACGAAAAAATTAACGAATCAGACGGACCTGTAGTATCGAATCTTTCAGAAAATATGGCAGATATTTATCAGGATATGAAAGACTTTCTTCTTCTATACCAGACAGGTACTGCGGAAGTAATGAATGATGCCGTTTGGGAATGCAGAATGAATTTTGAAAATTTCTGGGGTCAAAAACTCGTAAACGCAATGAGAGCTATTCATAAGTTTATTTATTCCGGAGAAGAAATTGGAAAAGTTGAAAATGATGTTGATGAAAATGATGAAACAAGAAACACTTCAGGTTGGTTTATCTCAAGAAGACAAAAGGAAATCAGAGGAGAAAGTGAGTAATAATTATCGGGAGAATATCACAGTTGAGGAAATTGCTGAATGCGAACTTTCCTGGTTCAAAGGTGAAATAGCATTGGTGGAAGATTTAAAAACTTTTTATGAAGTCTTTCCAAAACTCCTGGGATCGAATTTGCTGGGTTTTGATACCGAAACCAGACCGACATTTACAAAAGGCGGGAGAAATACTGTTTCTCTCATTCAACTTTCTACAGCTGATTTTGCAGGTCTCTTCAGGATCAATAAAATTGGTATTCCGAATGAGTTGATCAAATTATTGTCAGATCCTTCTGTTATAAAAGCTGGTGTGGCAGTTCATGATGACATAAAATTCCTGAAAGGGGTAAAAAAGTTTACACCTGAAGGGTTTATTGATCTTCAGGGTTTCGTAAAGGGCTTTGGCATTGAGAGTTCGGGACTTAAGAAACTTGCAGCAATCGTTCTCGGAATCAGAATATCCAAAAGGCAGCAGGTTACCGACTGGGAGGCTGATAAGCTTACCGAAGCACAGCAAATTTATGCTGCCACCGATGCATGGGTTTGTCATCAGATATATGAGAAGCTGGAAGACGGAAGACGGAAGTAGGAAGTAGAGACGCGATGTTTCGCGTCTCAATAAACAGTACGTAGAGACGCGAGATTGCGCGTCTCAGTGCTCTGTATAAACAACATAGAAACGATAGAATGAAATTCGAAAGAGTAAAAGAAGCAGCCGACCGTATCAAAATTGTTCTGAAATCAGGAAAAGAACAATCACTAATGAGATACCATCCCTGGATATTTTCAGGGGCTATAAAAAAAATATACGGGAATCCTGTTGAAGGCGACCTTGTTGATGTGTTTGACAATAAGGATACTTTCCTCGCTGTAGGTCATTATGCACCCAGTTCAATATCTGTACGTGTTCTTTCATTCAAACAGGTTGTGCCAGATATGAATTTTTTCCGGGAAAAGATTGAACGGGCAATTTCTTACAGAAAAGCAATTGGTATAATCGGAAATCCGTTGGTAAATGTTTACAGGCTCATTCATGGTGAGGGAGATGGGTTGCCAGGTCTTATTGTTGATTATTACAACGGGGTTGCCGTTATGCAGATGCACTCGGTTGGTTTCTATAGAATCAGAAAAGAAATAACAGAAATACTGGTTGAATTATTAAAAGGTCAGATAGTTGCAGTTTATGACAAGAGTGAGGGAACAATACCGAAGATGTCGGGGATAGTTGGAACAAATGAGTTTTTATATGGCGCCGCCGAACCTGTTATTGTAACCGAAAACGGGTACAAGTTCAAAATTGACTGGACAACCGGGCAGAAAACAGGTTTTTTCATCGATCAGAGGGACAACAGAAAGCTTCTCGAATCTTACACTGACGGAAAAAGTGTTTTGAACATGTTTGGGTACACTGGCGGGTTTTCGGTTTATGCCATGAAAAACGCATCCGTGGTTCATACTGTCGACAGCTCATTCCCTGCTATCGCTCTGGCAAATGAGAATATAGCTCTTAATTACGGAGAAGATAAAAGGCATGAATCATTTCAGGTCGATGCCTTCGAATATCTAAATAACATTAAAGATCAGTACGATGTTATAATTCTCGACCCACCTGCTTTTGCCAAACACAATAATGTTCTGGCAAATGCGCTTCAGGGGTATAAAAGGCTTAATATAAAAGCTTTTGAACAGATAAAGCCGGGAGGAATTCTCTTCACTTTTTCATGCTCACAGGTTGTTACAAAAGAAAACTTCAGAAAATCTGTTTTCGCAGCGGCAGCAAATACCGGAAGAAGTGTAAGAATTTTACATCAGATCAGCCAGCCGCCGGATCATCCGGTAAATATCTATCACCCCGAAAGTGAATATCTGAAAGGTCTGGTTATATACGTAGAATAATATTTTTATGGACACAAACAGGAATATCCTACTTGTCGCCAGGAAGCTTGGCCTTCATGAATGGCAGGTCGAGAATACTATCAGGTTAATGGATGGAGGAGCTACAATTCCTTTCATAAGCAGGTACCGTAAAGAAATGACGGGCAGCCTCGATGAGGTTCAGCTGATGAATGTAAAGGATGAGTACGACCGGCTTAGAGATCTTGATGCACGAAAAGAAGCAGTAATAAAGTCAATTGAAGAACAGGAGAGGATGACTCCTGAACTAAGAAAAAGAATTGATGAGTCTGTTACACTTTCAGAACTTGAAGACATATATCTTCCGTACAGACCAAAACGTCGCACAAGGGCAACAATTGCAAAGGAAAAAGGTCTTGAACCGTTAGCTGTTCTTATTCTGGATCAGAAAATTAGCGATCCGTCACTCAAGGCAGAAGAGTTTCTTAACGATGTTGTTTCATCAGTCGAAGACGCAATTGCCGGAGCTTCCGACATTATTGCAGAATGGGTGAGCGAAGATGAAAAGGCCAGAAAGCAGTTACGATATCTTTTTGAAAAAGAGGCAGTTATTTATTCAAAAGTTGTTAAAGGCAAAGAGGCAGAAGGAATTAAATACAGTGATTATTACGACTGGTCTGAACCGCTTAAAAAGTGTCCTTCACACAGGTTGCTGGCAATGAGGAGGGGAGAAGTTGAGGGTTTTTTAAGACTTTCCATAGAGCCTTCCGAAGCGAATGCCCTTGATATGCTGAACTCAGTTTTTATTAAAGGAAGAAATCGTTCATCAGAAATAGCTGAAGGTGCAGTAAAGGATAGCTGGAAAAGGCTTCTTTCATCTTCAATGGAAACAGAATTCAGAAATATCTCAAAAGAAAAGGCAGATATTGAGGCAATATCAGTTTTCGCTGAAAATCTTCGTCAGCTTCTTTTAGGATCGCCTCTTGGTGAAAAAAACGTTCTTGCAATTGATCCGGGATTCAGATCGGGATGTAAAATTGTTTGTCTCGACAAGCAGGGCAATCTGATTCACAATGAGACTATATATCCGCATCCTCCTCAGAATGAGACTGCAATGTCGATAAAAAAAATACTTACTCTGGTAAGCGCTTACAAGATTGAGGCAATTGCTATTGGTAACGGGACGGCAAGCCGTGAAACAGAAGATTTTATAAAATGGGTGAAATTTGAAAATGATATTCAGGTTTTTGTTGTGAGCGAGGC
This sequence comes from Bacteroidales bacterium, assembly GCA_036508535.1. Taxonomy (GTDB): domain Bacteria; phylum Bacteroidota; class Bacteroidia; order Bacteroidales; family VadinHA17; genus LD21. Next base: position 6,792 of record DATCHE010000073.1, read on the forward strand.
AGGTGCATCGATTTATTCTGCTTCAAAAATTGCCCGCGAAGAATTTCCTGATTATGACGTAACGGTACGAGGATCGGTGTCGATAGGCCGAAGGCTTATGGATCCTCTTGCCGAGCTGGTAAAGCTCGACCCAAAATCAATCGGAGTGGGTCAGTATCAGCACGATGTTGACCAGCAGAAGCTTCAGAAGTCTCTCGATGATGTAATTATGAGTTGCGTTAATGCAGTTGGTGTTGAGGTGAATACGGCTAGCAAGCATCTATTAACTTATGTCTCGGGACTGGGGCCGCAACTCGCACAGAATATCATTGATTATCGTACAGAAAACGGACCTTTCAAAAAGCGTAAAGAACTTCTAAAAGTTAAGCGGATGGGGGAGAAGGCCTTTGAACAGAGTGCCGGTTTTCTTAGAATCCGTAATGCGGAAAACCCATTGGATGCCAGCGCTGTTCATCCCGAGAGTTATCATGTTGTGGAGCTCATGTCGAAAGACCTTGGTTGCGAAGTAAAGGAGTTGATTACTAACGATATAAAGCGTAAAGAGATTAAGCTCGATAAATACATTACAACCACTATAGGACTTCCGACGCTTAGGGATATTCTGGAGGAACTGGCGAAACCCGGACGTGACCCACGATCAAAAATTAAAGAGTTCAGATTTGCTGACGTTCATTCGATGGAAGACCTGAATGAAGGAATGGTAGTTCCCGGAATTGTAACAAATGTTACAAAATTTGGGGCGTTTGTTGACATTGGTATAAAACAGGATGGGCTTGTGCATATTTCAAATATGAGTAAGACTTTTATTACTGATCCCTCAACTGTTGTTAAACTCCATCAGCATGTAATGGTAAAAATTCTTGCAGTTGATATTGAACGAAAACGTATACAGTTGTCAATGAAAGATGTAGATATTAAAAATGTATAAATAATTAAAAATTCATTTCATGAAAAGAGTAAACTATTTGCTGACCATAATTCTTTTGGTCATTTTATCCGGATGTTCTACTCAACCGGCAATAAAAGCCCCCGTTGCTGAGAAAATATCTCATGAATTATTTGATAAGCGCAATGATAACTATTTCTGGATGAGGCTCAGCGATGATCAAAAAAACGCAGCATCTCCTGATGAGCAGACCACAAAAGTTCTTGATTATCTGAATCAGGAAAACGAATATTCAAAAGCTGTATTAAAAAATTCAGATTCACTTCAAAAGACACTCTATAATGAAATAGTTGGCAGGATAAAAAAGGACGATGAGTCTGTGCCTTATCTTGAAAATGGTTACTACTATTATAATAAGTATAAAGAAGGCAGTGAATATCCGGTTTACTATCGCAAAAAAGGCAGCCTTGATTCCCCCGAAGAAGTCCTGCTTGATGTTAATATACTTGCTAAAGGAAAGGATTATTGTTCAGTTAACAACCTGAGTGTCAGTAGAGATAATAAAATTCTTATCTATGGTGTTGATTATTTAAGTCGTCGCCGGTATACACTCTATTTTGTAGATATTGCAACAGGATCACTATTACCTGACAAAATTGAAAATACAACCGGTGCTGCAATTTGGGCAACAGACAATAAGACTATATTCTACGTTACTAAGGATATAAAGACTCTTAGAGCCGACAAAATTTTCAAACATAAGCTGGGTACCTCTTCAGCAAATGAGTTACTTGTATTCACTGAAAATGATGAAACATTCAGTGTTTCAATTTCAGAAACAAAAAGCCGAAAGTTCATCCTTATTAATTCATCCCAAACACTTACTACAGAAACTCGTTACCTCGATCTGTCGAAACCTGATGGTGAGTTTAAAGTATTTGAACCACGGGTAGTCAATCATGAGTATGATGTAGATCACATTGGAAATGAATTCTATATCAGAACGAATGCAGACAGTTCTTCAAATTTTAAGCTGATGAAAACTCCGGAAGCGAAAACTGCTAAAGCAAACTGGACTGATGTCATACCACACAGGAAGGATGTTCTTTTTGAAAATTTCGAATTATTTGATAATTACCTGGTTGCTGAAGAAAGAATTAAAGGTCTGAGTAACCTGAGGATAATCAGCACTAAAAATGGCAGTGAGCACTATCTTGATTTCGGAGAAGAGGCGTATACAGCAGGTATAAATAACAATCCGAATTCAAACACAGATATATTAAGGTATAGCTACTCATCACTAACAACTCCAAGTTCTGTGATTGATTACAACATGGTAACGAAGGAGAAAAAGGTTTTGAAAGAGGAGGCAGTGCTTGGTGGATTTGATAAAAATAATTATGAATCGAAGAGATTGTGGGCAAAAGCTACCGATGGGACTATGGTCCCGGTTTCCGTGGTTTACAGAAAAGGTTTTGTTCAGAATGGCAATGCTCCGCTATTGTTATATGCTTATGGTTCTTACGGAAATTCTACGGACGCCGCATTTCGTTCAACCATACTTAGTCTTCTTGACAGGGGATTTGTTTATGCCATTGCACACATTCGCGGAGGAAGTGAAATGGGCCGCTCGTGGTATGAAGACGGGAAATTGCTCAAAAAGAAAAATACATTCACCGATTTCAACGATTGTGCGCAGTTTCTTGTAAATGAGAAGTATACAAATAGTGAAAAACTCTTTGCAATGGGTGGCAGTGCAGGCGGACTACTAATCGGAGCGATTGTAAATATGAAACCCGAATTATATAAGGGAGTTATTGCTGCTGTTCCGTTTGTCGACGTTGTTACAACAATGCTCGATGAAACCATTCCTCTTACTACTTTTGAGTGGGATGAATGGGGCGACCCGAGAAAAAAAGTGTACTATGACTATATGTTATCCTATGCACCCTATGATCAGGTAAAGGCGATGGCTTATCCAAATATCCTGGTCACAACCGGTTTCTGGGACTCTCAGGTACAATACTGGGAGCCGGCAAAATGGGTTGCCAAACTTCGCGACATGAAGACTGATAAAAACATTCTTGTTATGGACTGCAATATGGTAGCAGGTCATGGAGGAGCGTCAGGTAGATTTGAACGGTATCGCATTACAGCCCTGGAATATGCTTTTATTCTGGATCTGGCGGGTATTAAAAAATAATTTTAATTATCGTTGATTTTGTCCGGCAGCAGGTGTTGGTTTCATTGCAGGTTTTCCCGGTAATTTAGCACTTCGCATTGCTGCATCGTAAACAAATGAGGCAGTTATAATTGCGTTCTGTTTAAGATCAGCCATAACAAGTCTTTCATAAGTATCCATAACTGTATGATAGCCACGATCGTATTCAATCTCATCCTGTATAAACTGGAAGGCTGGTAATCCAACTGCATCAAATGAAAGATGGTCGGTCCCTGAAGTGTTGCTGATTGTGATTGTTGTTGCACCCATATTTTCAAATGGTTTAAGCCATTCCTCAAATATTGGCCTGACTAACTCATTCCCCTGAATATAAATTCCGCGATATTTTCCTGATCCGTTATCCATATTGAAATACGCTGCAAATTTGTCAAAATCAGGTTTATGTGCTTTTGTTGTTGGATCAACCAGAAATTTCTCGACATATCCGCGCGATCCGTTCAATCCCTGCTCTTCGCCGCCCCACAATGCTATTCTGATAGTTCTCTTTGGAGCCACATCGAGGTTTTTAAGAATACGAAGAGCCTCCATCATAACAATACATCCGGAAGCATTATCGGCAGCTCCTGTTGCCCCATGCCACGAATCGATATGAGCACCTACCAGTACTACTTCATTCTTAAGAAGTTTGTCAGTACCGGGTATTTCTCCAATTACATTATAAATTGTATTTGCCGGAATAAAATTATTTTTTATTTCAACTTCCATTTCCACTGGTACATTATGCCGTAAAAGGCGTTCCATTCTTCCATGATCTTCAATCGGAAGATTCAGTTCTGCAATTGGTTCTTTTGTTCCGGCAGTATATGCTGCTCCTGTTGATCTTGGAACATTGAAGAAACCTGAGCTGTTCAGAATTACAGCAGCACCTTCACTTTTAAGAAAATCAGAAATCTTTGTTCTGAGAGCCCTCTGTGCGGCCATAACAGTACGATCAGTCAGCGGCCTGTTTCCCTGGGTTCCGGAGGATATCATAGCGAGTGCTTTTAGCTGTTCATCGGTGTATCGGCTTGCCAGCGGTTCGTAACTTACTTCGTATGTTGCTGTTGATGGTATTAGTACAATCTTTCCCGATACTTTTCCTTTATATTTATCAAGATCACTTTCCGCTTTTACGTCAATGAGAATGACATTACTTTTAACAATTCCATTTGTGCTGCCTGTCCATGCAACCGGGTTACATGCAAAGTTTGCATAATATGGAGCGGTCATGGCAGCATATGTCTTAAGGTTATCCCAGCCCCCGCGTGTAAAATCTCTGGCAGCTTCAATTCTTACATTCTGAAAACCAAGCTCTTCCATCTTTTTCCTGGCCCACTCATTACCGCGGTTTCCACCTGTTGAGCCTGTAAGTCTTGGGCCTACAAAATCGGTTAACCAGAATGCCAGGTCTTCAATGCCGGAATTAAGCGCTTCTTCCTGTTTAATTTTGTAAATCATTCCCAGGTCAATATTTTCACTTTGAGACATTAACCATAAGGGTAGAAAAAACAGTAATAAAAATGTGGTTGAGATTTTCTTGATTTTCATTTGTTTATTATTTAAGGGTTTTAAGAATTTTCAAATGTAGAAAAAAATAAAAGCCGTTATCAAGTCTTTCAAAATGATTTGA
>DATCHE010000074.1:0-9053 GCA_036508535.1 Bacteroidales bacterium
GTCGGTCATCAGATTGGTGAGCAGAATCTGTTTGGGCAGTAATGGCAGAAAAGGAATAAACAATGAAATTCCCGCCATGCTGAACATATTTCCAAAATTAGCGCTGGTAGCCATAAACACATATTTCAGTGTATTGGCAAATGTCGTACGGCCTTCTCTTACCCCTTCAACCAGAACACCCAGGTCCTTTTCGAGCAAAACAATATCTGCCGCATCCTTTGCCACATCTGCAGCAGTATCAACTGAAATCCCTACATCAGCAGCATGAAGTGCCGATGCATCATTAATTCCATCCCCAATGTAACCTACTACATTCCCTGCCTTGCGTAAAGCATTAATAATCCGTTCTTTCTGATTTGGCTCAATTTCGGCGAAAACATCAACCCTGCTTACACTTCCGATCAATGCGGCATCGCTCATATTCCGAAGTTCTGTTCCTGTAATTATATTTGTATCAGATAACCCCATCTTTTTACTTAGATTGGCTGCAACAAGATGGTTATCGCCGGTAATAACTTTCAGGGAAACGCCCAACTGTTTGAGACTATTAATAGTGTCTGTGATATTAGCTTTCGGAGGATCAAAAAGAGTTAAAAATCCCAGAAACGTCATATCTTTCTCATCGTTTTTGGTTATAGCCGAATCAGAAAGTAAACTTTTATAGGCAATGCCTAATGTTCTGAAGCCCTTACTGCTGAATTCTGCAAAGTGTTTCTGAATCTGTTCCTGCGCAGAAGCTATTTCAATAACCTTTCCATCAACAGTCTCAACAGATGAACATATTTCGAGAATATTAGTAAGAGCCCCCTTGGTTACCATTATATATTCATCACCATGTTTTACAGCAATACTTAAACGTTTTCGAAGAAAATCATAAGGTATCTCATCGTGTTTAATGTACTCCGAAAGGTCGATTTTCCGATCGTTTCGGATGGCAACATCAATCGGGTTCGTAAATCCGGTTTCATAAAAAGCGTTAAGATAAGCATATAGGAAAACTTTATCGCTGGCCACTCCGGTTACATCAAGTGCCGATTCTACTTTTACGATTCCTTCAGTTAGTGTACCGGTTTTATCAGAACATAACACATTCATGCTTCCGAAATTTTCTATTGAAGCAAGCCGTTTTACGATAACTTTCTTCTGAGCCATCTTTTTTGCACCATGTGAAAGGTTGATGCTTATTATTGCAGGCAATAGCTGGGGAGTCAGTCCAACAGCAAGAGCAAGAGAAAAAAGGAATGAATCCAGCACAGGCTTTTTCAGGAATACGTTGACTGCAAATATTATCACAACAAGCACAAGAGTAACTTCTCCCAAAAAATATCCGAATCTTCGGATACCGTGCTCAAATTCAGTTTCAGGTGACTTTAGTTTAAGACGCTCTGACACCTTACCAAACTCTGTCTTTTTTCCCGTAAGAGTAACGATTGCTGATGCGCTACCACTTACTACATGAGTACCCATCCAGATTGTATTTGTCCGATGGGACAGCGCTGTGTCAACTGCCAGTACAGATACAGATTTCTCTACCGGAAAAGTCTCCCCGGTAAGCATTGCTTCATCAACAAACAGATCTTTCGATTCAAGAAGAACACAGTCTCCCGGGACTATATCTCCCGCGTTTAAAATAACAATATCTCCGGGAACAATACCTTCAACAGGAACTTCCTTTTCACTGCCATCGCGAAGCACATTTGATCTGATCTGTACCAAAGCAAGCAACTTCGAGATAGCATTAGAAGCACTGTGTTCCTGCCAGAAACCCAGTAAGCCGCTGACAAGAACTATCAGGAGAATTATAAGTGCATCAGCAGTATCGTGTAGAAAAAAGGATAATACTGTTGCTACTAAAAGAATGAGAATAATAGGACTCTTAAACTGGGAAATGATGAGAGTCAAAGTAACCCATCTTTTTGGTTGATTAAGACGATTTGAGCCATAGCTAATGAGTCGTTTTCTGACTTCATCTGAGGTTAGACCTACGGATGTCGCATTTAAACTTTTTAATAATTCTTCAGTTGAAATACTCCAGAATGATTGAGAATTTTGTTCCATAGTCTTAACATACTAATTTCTTCCCGAAAGAAGTCTATTTATTAAACAACTCCTGAAGCCCGGAAATCCTCTAACAATTCTCCCAAACGATACGTTGGGAACAATAAAACCGGAATAGTGGCTTTATTTATCATCTGGTGTGCGTAATTTCCTAATAACAGGTTGGTGAAACTCTTCTCCTGCTCAGTCATTATAGAGATCATATCAGCTTTTAGTGAGTTTGCATAATCAATAGTAATATCAGTCAGATTGTTTCCATAGAGATGCTCTATAGTAAACCGGATTCCATGAGTATCGAGATAGATCGCTACCTGTTCTGAATACTGATGCAATTTCTTCTCAATGCTTTTCATTTTTGACTCCCGTACTGTAACAACGTGAATTTCGGCGTTAAACGATTTTGCCAGGTTAACTGTGTATGGAACCTTTTCCCGTGTCTTATATGTGATATCGAGTGGCATAACTATTTTATTGATACCCGAGGAGATTTTTCCTCCCCGAATTGTGATAACCGGATTTTTTGAATGAGAGGCGATTTTGTAAGCATTGCCTCCAATAAACAACTCTTCAAAACCAGATTCCCCATGTGTTGATAGAACTATCACCGAATCTTCGAACTTATCAGCCAGGTCAGTAATTTCAATAAATGTCTTACCCTCCCTGATATTATAATTCATTGCACAATTAATGTCCCCGTTCTCTTTGCATTTTACAAGGATTTCTTCAAATTTCTTTTTTGCCAGTTGATTCTCCCTTTCGGAATTCTCCTTATTGCCATCTGAATTCTTTCCTATGACATGGACCAACTGTATATTCGATTTGGTTTTATTAGCAAGCATTAATGCCAGGTTCAAACCAGTCATTGATTCGCTTGAAAAATCCAAAGGAACAATTATAGTTTTCATAATTAATTAATTTGTTTGTTAAAGATATAAATAATATTCCTTACTCATATATTAATGCATCTATCGGATCGAGATTTTATAGAATTTCAAATAAAATCTACTGACGGGAGTTTATTTTAATAACTTTGGAAGGAGTTTATTTATGAGACTTATATGACAGAAAAAATCAGGGAAATTTTAGAAAAAGAGGCAATTGCTATCAGGAACATACCGGTAACATCAAGGTTTGAGGAAGCAATAGAAATCATTCATAAGCACGTTCATGGAAAGAACGGAAAGCTCGTAACAAGTGGAATGGGGAAAGCCGGTCAGATAGCACATAATATTGCTACAACTTTCAGCTCAACAGGTACTCCGGCAGCATTTCTTCACCCAAGCGAGGCACAGCATGGTGATCTTGGAATACTTCAGGCGAATGATGTGTTACTGGTAATTTCCAATTCGGGAAAAACCAGAGAGATTATCGAACTTATTGAACTTAAGAACAATCTATATCCGCAAATTCCTTTAATAGTTATAACGGGTAATGAGAATAGTCAGCTCGCACAAAAGGCCGATTGTTATATTTTAACGGGTGCTCCGGGTGAAGTTTGTCCTATGGGGCTCACTCCTACTACTTCAACGACAGTTATGACAGTTATCGGGGATGTTCTTGTAGTGCTTCTTATGGAAAAAATAGGTTTCAATGCTATCGACTATGCAAAAAGGCACCATGGAGGATATCTTGGAAAAAAATCCAGAGAGATTTCTGAAAGAGACAATTTGTGAATGTCTCAGAGTAAGAGTTAATCATATTTAATTATCAGTTCATGACTACCAGCAATTCTTCAACGGGTATCAGCAGGAAAGATTATATTTTTTCAATAACCATTATCGGTTTGTTTTTTTTCATCTTCGGCTTCGTTACCTGGCTGAATGGAATTCTCATTCCTTTTCTGAGAACAGCCTGTGAACTGAATGATTTCCAGGCGTACTTTGTAACATTTGCATTCTATTTCGCATATTTCGTAATGGCGCTGCCCTCCTCAGCATTGCTTAAAAAAACAGGTTTTAAAAATGGTATGTCTCTGGGTTTATGGATTATGGCAGCAGGCGCACTCATTTTCATTCCGGCTGCGATGACCAGAACGTTTGGTCTTTTTCTTCTTGGACTCTTTATTGAAGGAACAGGATTAGCTCTTCTTCAAACCGCATCAAACCCATATATTACTATAATCGGTCCAAGGGAGAGTGCCGCAAAGCGGATAAGCATAATGGGAATTGCTAATAAATTCGCTGGTGTTATTGCTCCAATTATCCTGGCAAGTATAATTCTTAAGGATTCGAAAATACTGGAAGAAAAGCTAGCGCGGGCCCTTGATGCATCGACTCGTGCAGGTTTGCTCGACGACCTTGCTTCAAGGGTAATAATTCCATACATAGGAATGGCTGTAATTCTGGTTTTGCTGGGACTTTTATTGCGGTTTGCACATCTTCCTGAAGTAGACACAGATGCAGAAGACGAAACGCATGTTGAATCAAGTGTAAAAAAAACAAGTATCTGGCAGTTTCCGCACCTGTTGTTTGGAGTTATTGCACTCTTCTTTTACGTAGGTGTCGAAGTTATTGCAGGTGATACTATAATAAGGTATGGTCAGTCGATTGGCATTCCAATGGAATCAGCAAAATATTTTACTTCGCTTACACTATTGAGTATGATACTTGGATACCTTATTGGAATTATTTTCATTCCCAGGTATTTCAGTCAGGCTACTGCATTAAAGATATGTACGATCATGGGTGTTATATTTTCATTAGGTGCAATCCTTGTCCCGTCACAAATTGTTTTATCAATACCGTTTATTGACATTATTACATTTAGGTCAATAGAGCTGGTTTTACCTGTTACGGTTTTATTTGTAGCACTTCTTGGGTTTGCAAATGCGCTTGTCTGGCCGGCAATCTGGCCTCTTGCAATCGGCGGATTGGGCAGATTTACGAAAACCGGATCAGCAATGTTGATTATGGCTATTGCCGGTGGAGCATTATTACCCTTATTATATGGAAAGATTGCTGTCGCTTTTTCTACCCAGTCGGCATATTGGATCTGTGTGCCCTCATACATAATAATAATGTATTATGCTTTTATAGGTCATAAGTCCGGAAAATAAAATGAATTACAACCTGCGGGAAATATTTGACAACTTTATTACGGAAGGGACTTTCTATTCCGGACAACTCATTGGCAACGGACATATACACGATACATACAAAATCGAAACCAGTGAGAAAGACAAGGACGACTATATACTTCAGCGCCTTAATAATAAGGTTTTCAAAAACATACCGGAACTTCAAAATAATATTGAAAGAGTAACAGGCCATATCAGAAATAAACTCCTTGCTTTACCTGATTCTGATATTAAAAGGGAGTGCCTCATTCTGATACGTTCTCTCGAGGGTAAAAACTGGATAATGGATAAAGAAGGCAACTTCTGGAGAATGTATATCTACATAACCAACCACCGAACATACAATTTAGTAGATACTCCGGATAAAGCATACGAAGGAGGAAAAGCTATTGGCCGTTTTCAGGCGATGCTATCTGATATTCCGGGGCCACCTCTTTTTGAGACTATTCCATGGTTTCATAATGTTGAAAAACGGCTTGAAACTTTAAAAAGCAAAATTAATGAAAACCCTGTCGGACGTGTAATTGAAGCAGGTATGGAGATTAGTCAAATCTTACAAAGAGCTGAGAACATGAGTATCATCCTCAAATTAGGCAGAAACGGAGAAATTCCACTTCGAATAACTCATAACGACACAAAATTCAATAACATACTACTCGATTATAACGATAAAGCATTGTGCATTATTGATCTCGATACTGTAATGCCGGGTTATGTCCATTATGATTTTGGCGATGCAATCAGAACAGTGGCAAATACGGCTGCTGAGGATGAGATAAACCTTGAATTGATAAATATGGATATTAATCTATTTAAGTCGTATTCAGAAGGTTATCTCTCAGAAATCAGGGAGACACTGAACAAAGTTGAAAAAGATTATCTTGCATTTGCCCCATTATTAATTACATATACGATTGCAGTCAGGTTTCTTACAGATTATATTGATGGAGATAATTATTTTAAAATTCATCACGAAAATCATAATCTGCAGAGGACCAGATCGCAGCTGAAGCTGTTAACAAGCATGGAGCAACAATATGATGAGATGAGGAGGATTATCAGTAAGCTGTGTTAGGTGCAAAATGCAGGGTGCAAGGTGCAAGGTGCAGGAAACGCGAAACGCGAAACGATAAACGCGAAACAATAAACTCGAAACACAAAACAAACAACATATTCATTTATGGAATGGACAAAAGATGAAATCAGCTTTCTGAAGACGATGAACGACCCTGATAAAATACAGGGTTTTCTCGATTCAGTAGATTATAATCCAAATTATGAATGCAGATCCCCAAGATGGGTTATAAGAAAGAGATCGGCTCACTGTTTTGAGGGCGCCATTTTTGCAGCAGCAGCTTTAAATTTTATCGGATACCAACCTTTGATCATTGATATGAAATCATTTAACGACGACGATCATGTTATAGCAGTTTTTAAGGAAGATGGTCACTGGGGCGCAGTCGCTAAATCGAATTTTACAACTTTAAGATACAGGGAGCCGGTATACCGCTCGCTGCGGGAACTTGTTATGTCATATTTTGATTTTTATTTCAATATAGCAGGCGACAAGTCATTGCGGTCCTATTCTCTTCCTCTCAATCTTACCATTTATAATTCACGTCATTGGTCTACAACGGACGAAGACCTTGAATATATCGGGGACAAGCTTGAGCAGATACGACATTATCCTGTTGTAAATGAGACAATGATTAAAAGACTTAAGAAAGCCAGTGAGACTATGCTTAAGGCAGGGATGCTTGGATCGAATGCTGAGGGTCTGTTTAAGCCGGCGTAGGAAGTAGGAAGTAGAAAGTAGAAAGTAGGAAAGGGTGGAATAAATTTATACGGTCGAATTTATTCAATATCTAATAAACTGTATATCATTATAGTACAATTACTCTACTGGATCCGGTCGAATGTTTTTTGAAATCACTCCGATATTAACTACTTTTGACACCGTAAAATAATCAGGTATGGATCTATCAGGAAAACCTTATAAAGCCTTTAGAGAACGACAAGAGGCAATCAAAAAGCAATATAGCCAGAAACAGGCAGAGAAACAACACTCAAAAGGCAAATTTACAGCCCACGAACGTATAAGTCTCCTTTTCGACAACGGAACGTTTGAGGAGATTGATTCTTTTGTTACCCCTGCTGATCAGCCGGTAGAATTCGGTAAGGTTGAGAGATCTTATGGCGACGGTGTAATTGTTGGACATGGAAAGGTAAATGGCCGTCTGATTTTTGCGTACGCCCAGGATTTTACTATTATGGGAGGATCACTGGGAATAGTTCATGCAAAAAAAATCGCGAAGATACAGGAAATGGCCCTAAAGATGGGTTCGCCCATAATTGCACTCATCGATTCAGGCGGTGCAAGAATTCAGGAAGGCGTGGCGAGTTTAAGCGGTTATGCCAGAATATTTTACAATATCATTCACTCTTCTGGAATAATTCCCCAGATATCAATAATTATGGGGCCTGCTGCCGGAGGAGCTGTGTACGCTCCCGCTCTTACCGATTTTGTCTTTATGGTAAACCATACCAGCTATATGTTTGTCACCGGACCAAGTGTTGTAAAGGAGGTGCTTAACGAAGATATAACTTCCGACGGACTTGGCGGCGCTGAAGTACATGCACGTAAAAGCGGAGTGGCTCAGATGATTTATGATGACGAGGAAAATACTATCCTGGCGCTTAAGAAATTCCTTTCTTATCTCCCGTCAAATAATGTTGAAAATCCACCTGTTGTTCCTGATGATGGTTTAATAAGTGATGTTAACGAAAAACTCAGAGATATCGTTCCTGATGACCCAAATAAGGCTTATGATGTGAAAGATGTTATAAACCAGATAGTTGATAGAAATAGTTTTTTTGAAACTGCCGAACTTTTTGGTGCGAGTCTTGTTACAGGATTTGGAAGGTTAAGAGGTAAAACTATCGGGGTGGTTGCAAACCAGCCAAAAGTTCTCGCGGGAGTTCTTGATATCGATTCGTCAACAAAAGGTGCCAGATTTATCAGGTTTTGCGATGCATTTAATATTCCAATCCTCACACTTGAAGATGTACCCGGTTTTTTACCCGGTGCGGACCAGGAGCATGCAGGTATAATAAGACATGGAGCAAAATTATTATTTGCTTACAGTGAAGCAACAGTTCCTAAAATTACTGTAATACTTCGCAAAGCTTATGGTGGTGCTTTTATAGTTATGAACAGCAAAAATCTGGGGGGAGATTTCAGCTTTGCGTGGCCATCGGCAGAAATTGCTGTTATGGGTCCTGATGGAGCTGTTGCAATCCTTTACCGCAGAGAACTCGCAGCATCTGAAAATCCTGTTGAACTTAAAAAGGAACTGGTGAAAAAATACCGCGATAAAATTGCTAACCCGTTTATAGCTGACGAACTTGGATATATAGATGAAGTTATTGACCCGGCTGTAACAAGAAAAAAAATATTGTCCGCCCTTAATGCATTAAGTAACAAGTGGGTGAAAGTACCGGCCAGGAAACATGGGAATATGCCTTTGTAACTTTGTTGCTGGGTACTGGTTGCTGGTTGCTGGTTGCCAGATGCAAAACCGGGTTCCCCTCCTTGGAGAGCCTGCCCAGAGAGAAGCGAAGGGGGGCAGGGGTGGGTTCTGAAGAAGTATGTAGTATGTAGTATATAGTAAAGAAGGATAGAAGTAGGGAAACGAGAAACGAGAAACAAGAAACGAGAAACAAGAAACGAGAAACAAGAAACGAGAAACAAGAAACAAGAAACGAGCAACAAGCAACTAGCAACTAGCATCAAGTAAAAATTCAATAAACCAGATGAAAATAAAGCGGATTTTAATAGCAAACAGAGGCGAGATAGCGATCAGGATTATGAAGACCGCTCATTTGATGGCCATAGAGACGGTTGTGATTAAAACTGCTG
>DATCHE010000075.1:0-41777 GCA_036508535.1 Bacteroidales bacterium
CTGCTTCCCGGTGTTACTGATTTCCTGATATGGTTAGAAGAATCGGGTAAGAAATACCTGTTTCTTACCAACTCAAGCGAAAGAACTCCAAAAGAGCTCCATGAGAAACTTAAGAGGCTTGGAATAAACGTGGGTGAAGAACATTTCTATACCAGCGCTCTTGCCACGGCAAGTTTTCTTTCAAACCAGACTCCTAATGGAAGCGCTTACATAATTGGCGATGCAGGACTAATACATGCCTTATACAGTGTTGGTTACAGCGTAAATAACGTCAATCCCGATTATGTTGTGGTTGGTGACACACATAGCTATAACTTTGAAAAAATAGAACTCGCAGTAAATCTAGTAATAAGAGGGGCAAAACTTATTGGAACAAATCCCGATATCAGCGGACCAGTTGAAGTCGGAATAACTCCCTCAACCAAAGCACTCATTGCACCGATAGAGATCGCAGCAGGGAAAAAAGCTTATTATGTTGGAAAACCAAACCCTCTGATGATGCGTAGCGCTCTGAAAAGACTTGGAATTAAAAGGGAAGATGCTATCGTAATTGGCGACAGGATGGATACTGATGTGAGGTGCGGACTGGAATCGGAAATTGATACTCTGCTGGTTTTAAGCGGTATTACCGATCATAAAGGAATTGACCAGTTTCCATACCGGCCACGCTATATCCTGAATGGTATTATTGATCTTGTAGGTTAATCTATTATGGCACTTAAAGAAAAATATAAGTCTGAGCGAAAAGAAGTAGCACATTTCATGAGACGCCTTTACAAACATGGCCTCACAACAACTTCGGGAGGAAATATAAGTCTGCGTTTAAATGACGATATAATACTGATCACTCCTTCTGCAACCGACAAAGGCAGGATGAATTGGAAAGAAGTTGGTATCGTTAATATTTTCGGTGATAATCTCACTCCTGATCTAAAGCCATCGATTGAAATTGCCATGCATCTTTCGATATATAAAAAGAAGGCCGATGTCTATGCTATTATCCATGCTCATCCAATATTCGCTTCTCTCTTTACCGCTATCAAATCAAAAATAAATACCAGTCTTACAGCAGAAGCAAAAGCTATTCTCGGTGATCCGCTTTTAATCAGGTATGCAGTTATGGGCTCAGTTGAACTTGCTGAAGTTGTTGCAGAAAATGTGTTAAAATCTGATATTCTTTTGCTCGAAAATCATGGAATTCTTACTACAGGCACAAATCTGTTACAGGCATTCGATAAAATTGAAGTTCTTGAAAATGCTGCAAAGATGACTCTGATGACAGAAAAAACAGGAAGGAAGAAACCTCTGGATAAACTCAGGATATTGGAATTAGAAAGGTTGTTCAGAGGATGAAAGGAGTTCTCTTCGATATTGACGGAGTACTGGTAGATTCGGAACCGTATATTTGCCGGGCTGCAATTATGATGTTCAAAGAACTTGGCGTGACGGTGTTCCCTGAAGACTTTCTTCCTGTTGGTGGTAATGAATAAGATTTATTTGCAATATTATATAACTTAATATGGAATTTAGAACACTTGGCCAATCTGATATAAGAGTCTCAGAACTCGCTTTTGGTGCATGGGCCATCGGAGGTTGGCTTTGGGGAGGATCCGATTCAAAGGAAGCAATAAAAGCCATCGAAACTGCCGTAGATAATGGTATGACAACAATAGATACTGCACCGGCTTATGGATTCGGCCTTAGTGAAGAACTGGTGGGTAAGGCAATAAAGGGAAAAAGAGACAGAGTTCAAATTCTAACCAAATTCGGATTAACCTGGAATGAAAAGAAAGGCGAATTCTTCTTTGCAACACAGGATAATTCAGGAAAAGATGTAAATATTTACCGATATTCTTCCAAAGAAAAAGTGATTAGTGAATGTGACCAGAGTCTGAAACGACTTGGCACAGACTACATTGATCTTTTTCAAATACACTGGAGCGACCCTACTACACCAGTATCGGAAACTATGGAGGCCCTTGAAATCCTGGTTAAAAAAGGAAAAATAAGAGCAGGGGCTGTGTGCAATTATTCCACTGAATTATTGGCAGAAGCAGGGAAAACATTTGTGCTTGCATCGGATCAGGTGTCTTATAGCATGGTAAATCGGGAAATTGAGAAAGAAATTGTACCACATTGCATAAATAATAATATTGGTATCATTGCATATAGTCCGCTTCAGCGGGGTCTTTTATCCGGTAAAATAAAAAGAGGTTACAAATTTAAAGATGGAGATACCAGGGCGACTAACATCTTCTATATTGAACCAAATCTTTCCCACATCCTTCAGCTTAACGACAATCTTTATGAGATTGCCAAAGAACTTAATGTAACTCAAACTCAGCTGGTACTTAACTGGACTCTCGGGCAACCAGGTATCACCTGTGTATTAAACGGTGCAAGAAACGCAACTCAGGTTCTTGAAAATATTAAAACGGTCGATTTCCGGTTAACAGTAACGGAAATAAACAAAATCAATAAACTTCTTTCAAATCTTAAACTAGAAAAACAAACTCGTGGCTAAAATTAAAAATTTTCTTTCAGGTTTTCCGTCATATGAAAAACTGAAAAAAGAGATGCACGGTATCTCTTTACCGGATTATCGTGAAGTAAACTGTCATATTCATACACCCTACTCCTTCAGCGCATTTTCTGATATGGATAGTGTTTTTAAAATGGCAGAAAAAGAGAAAATAGCTCTCCTTGGGATCAACGATTTTTATGTGACAGATGGTTACGACGCTTTTCACAAGGGATGTCTGGCAAATAAGATCTTTCCATTATTCAATATTGAGTTTATCGGTCTTTTGAAAGAGGAACAGCAAAAAGGTATCCGGCTAAATGATCCAAATAATCCGGGAAGGATCTATTTTAGCGGGAAAGGTCTGGATTATCCGTTTCATACCGGATTTATTCTCAGGAAACAATTAAAAAGTGTTATCAGGGAGAGCCAGAATCAGATCAAAGCAATGATATCAAAACTCAATCTTTTGATCAGGAATGAAAATCCAACTCTTTCACTCTCATACGAAACAATCAAAAAGAATTATGCTCACGATCTTGTACGGGAGCGTCATATTGCTAAAGCTTTAAGAATTCTTGCATTGGAGAGTTTCACAACTCCGGAAGAACAGCTTCAATTTCTTGAGAAACTTTATGGAGGGAAAAAATCAAAACCCGGATTATCAAATGATGCTGCACTTGAAAACGAAATACGTTCAAACCTTTTGAAGAGCGGTGGTGCCGCGTTTGTGGAAGAGGACGAAAACTCATTCCTGGAACTTAAGAAAATCATAAGAATCATTGTTAAAGCCGGTGGAATCCCCTGCTATCCGGTTCTGCTCGACGATCCTTCAGGAAAATTCACTGAATTCGAAGCTGATCCAGAAAAACTCTATGCATCACTTACCCTTCTGGGTATAGAATGCATCGAACTGATTCCCGGAAGGAATGATTTTTCCATTTTAAAGAAATTTGTTGAATTCTTCCACGGGAAGGGGTTTATCATAACCTTTGGAACTGAACACAATACACCAGAAATGATTCCACTTACTGTAAGTACAAGAGGATCTGTTCCCCTTGATTCATCTTTGAAAAAAATAGGATGGGAAGGAGCCTGCATTATTGCTGCTCACCAGTACCTGAGAGCTGATGGCAGACAGGGATATGTGTTACCTGATGGAACACACAGTGCAAAACAAAAAAATGATCTGACAAAACTCGGTCAATTAGTTATTGAATACTACTTAAATAAAGCTTAATATGAAACCGGAAATAAATGAATTGATTGAGATCTCTAAATATTATGGATCAAATAAGGAATACGTGATTGCCGGCGGCGGTAACACGTCCTTCAAGGATGAACAAACCATTTGGATAAAAGCAAGTGGACAATCACTCTCTGACCTGACCGAAGATGGTCTGGTTGCCCTGAGCAGAGAGAAGCTTCATGTTTTATCATCGGGCGTATATTCCGAAGAACCATCTGTGAGAGAAGAACAGGTTAAAACAGACATGTTCAGGAGTATTCTCGATGCCGATAAAAACAAGCGCCCTTCAGTTGAAACATCACTGCATGAGATAATTCAATATAAATTTATTGTACACCTTCATCCCACCCTTATTAACGGAATACTCTGCAGCAGGCAGGCAAAAAGTTTAATTCTTAAACTCTTTGGTGAAAGCGTTCTGTTTGTACCTTATATTGATCCGGGTTATACACTTTTTAAGAAACTTGAATCGGAAATAATATTATACCGTCAGAAGTTTTCCCACGATCCTCATATAATCTTCCTTGAAAATCACGGATCATTTGTTGGAGCTGACAGTACAGATGAGATAAAAAAGTTATATGACAATATTATTAAAACAATTGAAGGTCAGTTATCTCCGATATCTGAAATAGCACAATTGCCTTTTAATCCTTTACTCGGCAAAATCCTCCCATTTCTTCGAATGCATCTTTCTGGTGATCAACCAGGCGTCATAAGGTTCCGCCATAACTCTCTTATTGCCAAATTTTATCAGAATCAACAGGAGTTTCACAAAATCTCATTACCCCTTACGCCCGATCTTATTGTTTATTGCAAGACAAGGTACTTATTTATTGAACAATCATCGTCTGCAGAAAAGATCATCGATTCGTTTAATTATCAGTTACCTCATTTTATAAGTGAATTTGGTTTTTCGCCCAAAGTAGTTATTATTAAAGATATGGGGGTTTTTGCTATTGCTGATAATTGGGCTTCAGCTGAGTCATGTCTTGATGTGTATGAAGACTTTATCAAAATCAGTTATTACGCTTCCCTCTGCGGTGGGATCAAGTTCCTTACACCCGAGCAGGTTTCATTTATTGATCAATGGGAAGTTGAGAACTACAGAAGAAAAGTCTCACAGGTAGCTGGTCCTGGTAACAAATTAAATAATAAAATTGCCATAGTGACCGGTGGAGCCCAGGGATTTGGAGCCGGGATTGTAGAGACGCTCTTTTCTCTGAATATGAACGTTGTAATAGCTGATCTGAACCAGGAAACCGGCAATCAACTGGTATCACACTTAACATCAAAAAAATCATCAAACAGAGCCATCTTCATAAAAACAGATGTTTCAGATCCTGTCTCGGTTAAAGATCTTGTCATGTCAACTGTTAAAGAATTCGGTGGATTGGATATTATGATAAGTAATGCTGGCATTTTGAGGGCAGGAAGCCTGGAAGAGATGAATCCTGAAACTTTCTCATTATCTACAGATGTTAATTACAATGGCTATTTCTATTGTGCAAAGTATGCATCAGAGGTCATGAAAATTCAGAATCAGGTGAGACCTGACTATTTCTCCGATATTATACAGATCAATTCAAAATCGGGACTCCGTGGCAGTAATCGCAATTTTGCCTATGCAGGAGCTAAATTCGGAGGCATTGGGCTTACACAATCATTTGCTCTGGAACTGGCGCCTTCCAGAATAAAGGTCAATTCAATATGTCCTGGTAATTTTTACGAAGGTCCATTATGGTCAGATCCACAAAACGGACTATTTGTTCAATATCTTAAAACCGGAAAAGTCCCTGGAGCAAAAAACATTGAGGAAGTAAGAAAGTTTTATGAGGATCAGGTACCAATGAAGCGAGGTTGCAAGCTTGAAGATGTGATGAAAGCTCTCTTATATCTGGTCTCTCAGGAATATGAAACAGGTCAGGCCCTCCCGGTTACCGGAGGCCAGATAATGTTAGGATAACCGGGAATAAAAAAAACTTACTTTAAATTCCTTTTAAGAAACTACAAATTAGCAATTAGCAATTAAAATTATGAATGTGAAGACAAAAGCTGTAAGAATATACGGGAAAAAAGATTTACGACTGGAAGAATTTGATCTTCCGGAGTTGAAGGATGACGAGATACTGGCACATGTAATTTCCGATAGTATCTGCATGTCATCGCATAAAGCAGCCATACAGGGTGCTGATCATAAGCGTGTTCCTGACGATATCCATATTAATCCCACCATTATTGGACATGAATTTGCAGGTATTATCATTGAAGTAGGAAAGAAATGGCAACATAAATTTAAAGCAGGTCAGAAATTTTCAATTCAACCTGCCATGAACAAAATGGGAACTCTGGCTGCACCCGGTTATTCTTTCCGGTTCATTGGAGGTGATGCCACAAATGTGATAATTCCTTCAATTGTTATGGAGGCCGATTGCCTCCTACCCTATTTCGGGGAAGCCTTCTTTCCGGCATCTCTTTCCGAACCAATGTCGTGTATTGTCGGAGCTTTTCATGCAAGTTATCATATACCACCCGGAACATACACTCATGAAATGGGTATCCGTAAGAAGGGAAAGATGGCAATTCTTGCTGGTGTAGGTCCAATGGGCCTGGGAGCTATTGACTATGCACTGCATTGCGACAGGAAGCCCGGTTTTCTTGTCGTCACAGATATAGATGATATCCGTCTGGCAAGAGCTTCTTCTCTGTTTACTCCCAAACAGGCTAAAAAAGAGGGTATCACGTTAGTCTATGTCAATACCGGTAAAATGAACGATCCGGTTAAATATTTGCGCGATCTGACTGAAGGAACAGGTTATGATGATGTATTCATATTTGCTCCGGTTAAACCCGTTATTGAACTGGGAGATGCGATTCTAGGAGTCGACGGATGTCTCAATTTTTTCGCCGGCCCCACTAACCCTGATTTTAAAGCTGAATTCAACTTCTATAACGTACATTATGCGTTCACTCATATAGTTGGTACATCAGGTGGAAATACCGATGACATGAAGGAATCCTTAAAGCTTATGAGCGAAGGAAAGATCAGCCCTGCAGTTATGATCACTCATATTGGTGGACTGGATGCTGTTATTGAAACGACATTGAATCTTCCTCAGATTCCCGGAGGTAAAAAACTTATTTACACTAACATATCAATGCCACTTGTATCTCTTTTCGGACTTGAAGAGTTGGGTAAAAAAGATCCGTTATATTCAGAACTTCATAAGATTGTTGCAAAAAATGATTTTATCTGGTCACTTGAGGCTGAGGCATACCTTCTCAGTAATGCCAAACCAATCTGATCTCAAAATCGGCAAACGCATTTTTCATACTTTCTATCTGAGTGTGAGCAATACAATTGATTTTGAAGGTAGTACAACATTCAGAAGGTCTCCCTGTTTCTTAGCGCCATCAAATTTTGCAATTTTTATGTTACCCGGTTTATCAAAAGTATTGATATCAGTAATTTTTGCTGAAGTCAGCACCTCGCCGGTTACTGTTGTCCATTTGACCTGATTTAAAGTAGTACTTAGAGTTATTGATTTGTTTGGATCGATATTAACAAGCGTAATATGAACTACTCCAAGTGAATCCTGAGAAGCTGATACGTTAAGTGCTGGAAGTGTCTGAGTACCTAAAGTATAGTCAGGACTGGTAAATTTAACCGGTAACATTTTGGCATCCTGATGTACTTTGTATAAATCAAAAACATGGTATGTCGGAGTAAGAATCATTTTTGGTCCTTCTGTAAGTATCAGTGCCTGTAACACGTTGACTGTCTGTGCAAGCTGAGCCATTCTGACCCTATCGCAATGATTATTGAATATGTTCAATGTTGATCCTGCAATCAGCGCATCGCGAAGACTATTCTGCTGATAAAGAAATCTTGGATTTGTACCTGGTTCCTGATCAGTCCATATTCCCCATTCACCAACAACTAGAGCTATTCTCTTCTGTGCATCATACTTAGTCATTACCGAATCGTGACGTGTAACGATCTCTTCCATACGTAGAGCATTCTGCATTGTAGCGAAATAAGTAGCCTCAGTAAAGTCGGTAGCTGATCCCTGACTTGGCACCTGAGGACCCTGTTGCTGAGGAGCACCCTGTCCGCCACCCTGACCTCTGTTACCTCTTGGAGGACGCGTATAGTAGTGAATATCCATTCCCCACATACTGCCTCTTCCACCACCACCTGCCAGACCCTGCATCAGGACTTCTGTCCACTGGTAGTTAGTTCCACTTGCGCCGGTTGCAATTTTTTTGAGAGTTGTACCCGGATAGTTCTTTGCAAATGTTGAATATTGTTTAAATTGATTTACATAATATTCAGGTGACATATTACCACCACAACCCCAGCTTTCATTACCAACTCCCCAGAAAGTTACTCCCCATGGTTTTTCGCGACCATTTTGCTTTCTCATATTTGTCATTGGACTTACGCCGTCATAATTTAGGTATTCAATCCACTGCGACATTTCCTTTACTGATCCGCTTCCTACGTTACCAACAATAAAAGGTTCTGTTTTGAGCAGTGAACAAAGTTCAAGAAATTCATGTGTTCCGAAGCTGTTATCCTCGGTTATGTTACCCCAGTTGGTGTTTATCATTGTCGGGCGCTGGGTTCTTGGTCCTATGCCATCGCTCCAGTGATACTCATCAGCAAAACAACCGCCCGGCCATCTGAGGTTCGGGATCTGAATCTTTTTAAGAGCGTCAACAATATCGAGACGAATACGTCCCTGCTTTGGCACCTGCATGCCTTCGCTTACCCAATAACCATCGTAGATACATCTTCCGAGATGCTCTGAAAAATGACCATAGATGTGTCGGCTGATAGTATATTTTGAAGCTCCTGCATCAACAACCAGCGCCACAGACGACTGGCTATAGCTGCTAGAGCCAACTGCCAGTGCACATAAAATCAGTAGGATTTTTTTCATAATTAAAATTGGTTTGACTAATCAGTTTTTGAAATCAGGGTTATTTATAATTTTGTTTACGAATTTACATTTTTTTTCCTAAAATGAAGACATTTCTTCAAAACGGATATGGCTCGTCTGGATATTGAAAGCAAAAACTTCTAACTTTAGACACTTCAAACTTTAGTTCAATTTAAATTCAATACAATTAATTATGAAACGATTTATTGTCTTTATTCTATTGTTTTCAATGATTACTGTTATTGCAAAGCCTCAGAATCAGCCGCAGACACAAAACCAGAATCAGCAACGTCCGTCCATGGCCAGACGGCCAAATCAGTCCGGGATGGTTAACCTTGACAGCCTTCGCTGGCGCGATATGTGTATAGTTGCCGACCCAACTACTAAAACCTATTATATTGTAGGTCCCGGAGGAAGAAGCGTCAGATTTTATAAAAGTAAGGATTTGAAAACATGGGAAGGGCCACAAATGATCTATACCGCTCCTGCAGATGTATGGGGCGAAATACCCATTGTAAGCATCTGGGCGCCTGAAATGCATATGTATAAAGGGAAATATTATCTTTTCCTTACATTCGACAGCCGGAATAAATTATGTGAGCAATGGCTTAACTGGGAACGCAATGGACGCGTAACCCGCGGATCGCAGGTTTTAGTGAGTGATTCCCCTACCGGACCATTTACTGCTTTTGCCAACCATTCAACAATGCCGGTTGATATGATGACACTCGATGGCACTTTATGGGTTGAGGATGGAATTCCTTATCTGGTATATGCTCATGAATGGGTACAGGTTGTAAATGGATCAATAGGCTTTGTTCAGCTTAAAGACGATCTTTCTGATATAATTGGAACACCTAAAAACCTCTTCCGTGCCACCCAGGCAGCATGGAGTAAAACAAGTGATCAATTTGGCTGCAATGTTACCGATGGTCCTTTCTTATACAAAGGAAAAACCGGAAAACTTTATATGGTCTGGACGAGCGGTGGTTACACCGGTTATACACAGGGAATTGCTATTTCAGAATCAGGAAAACTTGCCGGTCCGTGGAAACAGCAAGCGGAACCTTTGTATAAAGAAAATGGTGGTCACGGAATGGTTTTCACAACTTTTGAAGGCAAAATTATGATGGTTCTCCATTCACCAAATGACCCGAATGCACGTCCACGTATGTTTGAAATGGAAGATACCGGAGAAACTTTAAGAGTCGTAAAAGAATTTACGGGAGCGTAAATCTATTCAATACTGTCTGATTTATTGACCTGTCCTATTCTGATAATTCTGTTTTCGACCGGCTGATCAATAGTAATTGGTACCTGTTCTTCAATAGTATTTGCGGAATCGAGCTGGAGCGCTTTTACATCGGAAATACACAAAAGTTTGGAAAGACCGTGAAGTGCAAGAGTAACATTCTCCATTCCGGAGAGTTTATAGTCGCGGGGCATTATCCTATCGATCAGAATATATTTAAAATCGGCAGGGAAAGAATGTTTCCGTAACGATTCGTAACTACTTTCGAGTTTTATTTCTTTTGATGCTATCATGTCTTCAAGCACTTCTTTGAAATAAAGATTAATCATAGGTTCTACCTTGAACCCAATGTGAAAATCTACCCGGATTAAGACACCGGGAATTATCTGGGTAACCTGATAGTCAATTCTGTCGGGCTCATCTATCCTGTCAACATGAACAAGCCAGTATGTGTCTGCACGTTTAGGTTGTTTCTGGAAAATTGAGTATATAACCTTCGATTCTACCTGATCGGGTCTGTTTGCCTTAATTATATATACTAGATTTGTTGCATACTTCGAAACAGTCTTATCTTTGGAAAGGTCTCTGAATAAGTCGAAATATTTGTAGAGGTCAGTGAAAGTAACATATCTGTTTTTCAGTTTCCTTCCGAAGTACCACCCGTACATTACCAAAAAATATATAGAGGCCAAAAGCAGAGTGAACCATCCACCATATTTGAATTTGTGCAGGTTAGCAATTAAGAAACTTCCTTCTATAGTAAGATATACGGTAAGCATTAATAAAACCCATCTGTGGTTCCATCCACTCTGATAGGAATAATACGACAATAGTAAGGTCGTCATTATCATTGTAATAGTAATTGCAAGACCATACGCTGCTTCCATGTTTGCAGACTCCTTGAAGAAGAATACAACAAGGCTGCATGTTATCCATAAGAACCAGTTTACAAATGGCAGATAAACCTGTCCTCTGATAAATGTTGGATGCAGTATTCTGATCTTTGGCCAAAAATTAAGTGAAACAGCCTCGCTGAGCAAAGTGTAAGAACCGCTTATCAATGCCTGACTGGCAATTATGGCGGCTGCGGTTGATATTAATATTCCAGGGAGAAGGAACCAACGCGGCATAATTGAAAAGAATGGATTCAAATCGGCACCGCTTGTATCATTCATCATTATCCACGCACCCTGACCAAAATAATTAAGTAAAAGAGCTATTTTAACAAATATCCAGGAAACCCTGATATTCGCTCTGCCACAGTGACCCAGATCAGAATAGAGAGCTTCGGCCCCGGTAGTACACAGGAAAACAGCGCCCAACAGCACAAAACCTCCCGGATACTCACTCAGGAACTTAACAGCAAACATTGGATTTAAAGCTCTCAGGATATCGGGATGTATCATAAGTTGCAAAAATCCAAAAACTCCCAGCATAGTAAACCATACTACCATTATTGGTCCAAATGAACCTCCCACGAAATTGGTTCCGAATTGCTGAATAAAAAAGAGAGCAGCAAAAATGATAAGAACGATCAGAACTACAGGTATCTCAGAATTATAATACCTCAAACCTTCTACCGCAGAAGTTACAGTAATTGATGGTGTTATAACACCATCTGCAAGCAGGGCCGCACCACCAATCATTGTAAGAAGTGCTGCCCATCCTGATTTTCTTTTAATCAATGCAAAAAGTGCGAAAATACCTCCCTCACCATTATTATCAGCTCTCAGTGTGATAACGACATATTTAATTGTAGTCTGAAGCGTAAGAGTCCAGAAAATACATGAGAGCGATCCATAAATGAGCAGTTCGTTGATATTTTTATGGCCGGCAAGAAGTATTGCCTTCATGGTATACAACGGACTGGTACCAAGATCTCCAAAAACTATTCCAAGAGTAACGATTACCCCTGCCAGTGAGAGTTTTTTAATATCCAGATGTTTTTCAGTCCCCGCCATTTATTCCTGATTTATTGCTTTTTCCAAGGTAAAAATTAAACAAAAAGCCGCCAAAGTTAATAATTTATAAACATTTTAAGGATTACCTTATCCGGAATATTTTTTTTATAGACGTATATTTGGGCTTCTATCTCTATAAAGAAAAACAATAACCTGAAAAAAGTATTTATGAACCGGATTTATTCAATTCCAAAATCATTATTCTTCTTACTTATTTTAATACCTGTCTGTTTTTCTGCAAAGAGTCAGAACCGGCAGATCCCGGCACAGAAAATATCTTTCCTGTTTATTGGTGATATTATGGGACATGATGAGCAGATTTGGTCGGCAGAAAACAGGGAGACTCACACCTTCAATTATGATGATGTTTTCAAATATATTAAACCTTTAATATCAGAAGCCGATATTGCTATAGCCAACTTTGAGGTCACTCTTGACGGTACACCGTATATGGGCTATCCACAGTTCAGTTCTCCGGCAGCGCTTGCCTCCGCCTGTAAAAATGCAGAGATTGATTATATGGTATCGGCAAATAACCATGCTGCCGATCGCGGAAAAAGAGGAATAATAAGCACAATAGCCAGGCTTGACAGTATTGGAATACCACATACGGGAACATTTTTAAATCAGGCAGAGAGAGATAGCCTTTATCCTCTGCTGATTAATAAATCAGGGGTGTCAATTGCATTACTCAACTACACATATGGCACTAACGGAATAAAAGTTC
The DNA here is from genome assembly GCA_036508535.1 of Bacteroidales bacterium. Lineage (GTDB taxonomy): Bacteria > Bacteroidota > Bacteroidia > Bacteroidales > VadinHA17 > LD21. Next base: position 12,657 of record DATCHE010000075.1, read on the forward strand.
CTGGACCGGTAATTGTAAATATACTGGATAAAGACCTCATAACTAATGATATTAAGAAAGCTAAAGATAAGAATCCTGATATTATTATCCTGTTTCTTCATTGGGGAACTGAGTATGACACCATACCTTCCAAAAGTCAGGTTGATCTTGCAGAATATTTCTTCTCAATTGGTGTAGATCTTGTAATAGGTTCGCATCCCCATGTATTGCAAAAAATGGTCTGGTTTAAAAATAACACGGGAGTAAAAGACGGAATTGTTGTATATTCTCTCGGTAATTTTGTATCAAACCAGAGAAAACCAAAGACCGACGGAGGTTCAATGGTGAGAATTGAACTTACAAAAATTGGAGATTCATTTAAAATTTCAAATGCGGGGTATTATCTCACTTGGGTCTATACCCCTATTGAAAAATACAGGAAAAAGTTTTTTATTCTGCCCTGTTCAGAGTTTGAAAACAAATCAGAATTCTTCAGCAAGCCCGATGATTACATTCTTATGAAAAAGTTTATTAATGACTCAAGAACGCTATTAAATAAACAAAATATCAATATCAAAGAGATTATTTATAACGGAAACACCAGGTTGTTAAATAATTAACATATTAAACGGGCATTTTATGACAGGAATTATTGAACTCGATGCTTTCTTATTCGGTATAATAAGTACAATTCCACTCCCAATCGGAGCTCTTCTGGCTTTAAAGTGGACCCCAAAACCAAAGGTACAGGCCTCAATGATGGCAATTGGTGCGGGAGCCTTACTGGCAGCGCTTACAATTGACCTTGTTGCAGTCTCAGTAGAAAAAGGACACTTCTATCCTCTTGCTGCCGGAATGATAGCCGGGGGATTGTTCTTTGTTATGCTTGATAAGGTAGTCAACAGCAGAGGTGGTTTTCTTCGCAAAACAGCAACGATACTGACTCATATTACAGCACGACAGAATAACCGGCAGAAAAAGCTATTCAGGCAGCTAAGCAAGGTTCGGTTCTTTCATAATATCTCACCCTCAAAGGCGAATCTTATTATCCCATACTTAAACCGGTATCATTACCGCCAGGGTAAAATTATGGTTCATGAGGGCGACCCTGGAGATTTGTTCTTTATTGTCGAAAGCGGCAGTGCATTATTAATGGACGACACAACCAACTCTGTGATAGGTTTTCTAAATCCAAATGACACTTATGGGATTGTTGAACTGATGACTGGCATAACTCACAATTATAATGTTTTAGTGAAAGAAGACATGCATGTATGGGTAATAAATAAGGAGTCGCTTGACAGGATTATATTACTCAATCCTGCTTTATCGAAAGAGCTGAAAGCACTTCTCACAGAGAAAATTCATTTACTGGAAGTGACGCATGAAATTCCAGTCGATAAAGCTGAGGTATGGTACAAAGAAGCCCTGGAACATTTTGAAGGTAAAAAATCCAATATTACGCAATCTGATGTTAATGAGGAAGTTTTCGAGCATGGTAATCCCTCTATGGCAATCTGGTTAGGAATGATGCTTGATGGTATTCCCGAATCAATTGTAGTGGGTTCAAGTCTTCTTCTTCATCCGACAATGAGTCTTTCGCTTCTTGCTGGTCTGGCAATTTCGAACTTTCCTGAAGCGTTGTCGAGTTCCGTTGGTATGAGAAAACAAGGTATGTCAAACCCCAAAATTATGATGATGTGGACTTCCATTATGATAGTGTCGGGATTTGGCGCTTTATTTGGTAATGTTGTCTTTGAAAACGTATCACCGATGGTTTTTGCACTAGTCGACGGTATAGCAGCCGGAGCAATGCTTACAATGATAGCTGAGACAATGCTGCCTGAAGCATTTCATATCGGAGGATCTGTCACAGGATTGTCGGCACTGGCAGGATTTCTGATAACACTATTATTCAAAGTAATCGGAGGATAACCATAAAAGCACCAAACGCATCAAGCTTGTTTTCTGCATTTCTTGATTTAGCTTTAAATTATTAGCTTTGCATAAAATAAACAGCACCTGATGAATTACGATTATAATACACAGAGGAAGTTAATGGCATTGCCGGAATATGGCAGGAATGTCCAGAAGATGGTAGATCATATAAAGACCATCGAAGACAGGGATGAGAGAAACCGTGCAGCTAAGACTATAATTTCTATAATGGGAAATCTTAATCCACATCTTCGTGATGTTGGAGATTTTAAGCATAAATTATGGGACCATCTTGCTCTGATAGCAAACTTTGAACTGGACATTGATTCTCCGTATCCTGTTCCCGAACCATCAAAATTCGTTGAGAAACCGAAACAAGTGCCGTACAGCAAGGGCGGTATACGATATCTTCACTATGGACGTATAATTGAACTTATGATTGATTATGCATCTGAAATGGAAGACGGAGATCAGAAGGAATACCTTACTACGCTGATAGTTAATCAGATGAAAAAATCGTACATCACCTGGAACAGAGGTCAGGTGGCCGACGAAGTAATTATAGGCAACATGAAATTATTGTCGAGAGGGAGACTTAAGATGACTGCTGGTGTGAGAATTCTTGAAGTAAAAGAACTCATTCCTCCTGTCAAGAGAAAACCTGCCGGCAAGCCCTATAACAAGCAACAGAATAAACAGTTCGTTAAGAAAAAAGGATACACCAGACATTAATGGGTACTTTTATTGTACAAGGTGGAAAATCGCTAAAGGGCGAAATAACGCCTCAGGGTGCAAAAAATGAAGCCCTGCAGGTAATTTGTGCAATTCTTCTCACTTCCGGAAAAGTTACAATCAAAAACATTCCTGATATCAGTGACGTTAACAAATTAATTGAACTGATTGGATGCATGGGCGTTAAGGTAACAAAGGAATCTAAATCTGTAACATCTTTCGAAGCCATTGATGTAAACCTTGATTATCTTCAGACAAGCGAATTCAGGAAACTTAGCAGCAGTTTACGAGGGTCGATAATGATTGTAGGACCTCTTCTGGCCAGGTTTGGTAAAGCATTTATCCCAAAACCCGGAGGTGATAAAATTGGTCGCCGGAGAGTCGACACTCATTTCATAGGTTTTCAAAAACTTGGCGCCAAATTCGAATTTGATACTACCGATCCTTTCTTTAAAGTTGAAGCGCCCTCATTGACAGGTACTTATATGCACCTCGATGAGGCTTCTGTTACAGGTACTGCCAATATTATAATGGCAGCAGTTTTGGCAAAGGGCCGGACAACAATTTATAATGCTGCCTGCGAACCTTATGTTCAGCAACTTTGCAGAATGCTGGTTTCAATGGGAGCAAAAATAGAAGGAATTGGCTCAAATCTACTTTATATTGATGGAGTTACAGAGCTGAAAGGCTGTACTCATACTATACTGCCTGATATGATCGAGATAGGATCTTTTATAGGGATGGCTGCCATGACAAAATCGGAGATCACTATTAAAAATACTTCATATGACGATCTTGGAATTATACCCGACTCTTTCCGAAGACTCGGAATCAACCTCGAAAGAAGAGGCGATGATATATTTATTCCTTATCAGGAACATTATGAAATTGAAACTTTTATAGATGGATCAATAATGACAATTGCCGATGCAATCTGGCCCGGACTTACCCCCGACCTGCTCAGCGTCTTTCTGGTAACTGCAACACAGGCAAAAGGCACAGTTCTTATTCATCAGAAAATGTTTGAAAGCCGCCTCTTTTTTGTTGATAAACTGATAGATATGGGAGCACAGATAATTCTCTGCGACCCTCACCGGGCAACTGTTATCGGTCAGAACAGAGCTATAAGACTGAGAGGTACCGTAATGTCCTCACCCGATATCAGAGCCGGAGTCGCCTTGTTAATTGCAGCCATGTCAGCAGACGGCAAAAGCGTTATTCATAATATTGAACAGATCGACCGGGGCTACCAGAATATCGATGTACGGCTTAACGCACTTGGGGCTGATATTCAACGAGTAGAATAATCTCCCTTTCTCCTTTTCTCCCCCTCTCCCATTCTTTCTTTAAGCCGTTGAGCCTTTTCTCTTCTGCCAAATTGTCAACATCCAGCCCTTGGCAAGTAATTTGTTAACCAATGATATGAAACTGAAATACAGTTATTAATGAAGAAAAAGAAGATGAAGGAACAGGAAGAGATCTTGCGGAGAAATCAAAACAAAACGACTGATAATAAAGAAAATACTGACTCGTCAGAAAATTCTAACGTTGAAGATGCGGATTTTGATGCTTCAGGTGACTCAATAATAAATGAATCAGAAAACGGAAACAGAACCGGGCAAATTACTGACATTAACGACTCATATGTGAAAGTTGTTGAAGGAAAACTGGCAGAAATGCAGGATAAATATGTTCGTCTGTCTGCTGAATTCGATAATTACAGAAAAAGAACACTTCGTGAGAAGATGGATCTGTCAAAATACGCAGGTGAAAACCTATTGTTAAATATCCTTCCGATTATGGACGATTTTGAACGGGCACTACAACACATGGATTCGTCAGACAGTGCTTCAATCAAAGACGGAATTCTCCTCATTTATGGGAAGCTTAGCGAATTTCTTAAACAAAATTATGTAAAAGAAATTGAATCAATGAACTGTAATTTTAATGTTGATCTTCATGAAGCAGTTGCAAAAGTTCCGGTTGAGCAGGGCGATAAAAAAGGGAAAGTGGTTGACGTAGTGTTAAAAGGATATTATCTGCAAGATAAGGTTTTAAGATTTTCAAAAGTTGTTGTTGGAGAATAATTAATACTTAAGAAACTGAATTTGAGTTAGTGGCAGTATTTTAAAAAAATAACAGGGATGGGTAAAAGAGATTATTATGAAGCGCTTGGTGTATCTAAAGAGGCCACAAAGGAGGAGATTAAAAAAGCATATAGAAAACAAGCACTAAAGTTTCATCCTGATAAAAATCCGGGCGATAAAAAATCTGAGGAAAATTTCAAAGAAGCTGCAGAGGCATACGAAATCTTAAGTAATGCTGAGAAAAAAGCCCGGTACGACAGATACGGTCATGCCGGAATGGGTAACCAGGGCAATGGCTTCGGAGGTCAGGGTATGACTATGGACGATATTTTTTCATCGTTTGGTGATATTTTTGGAGATGCTTTCGGTGGAGGATTCGGGGGATTTGGTGGAGGCAGTCGTGGACGACGGGTTAATAAAGGAAGTAATCTCAGGGTAAAAGTGAAACTAACGCTTCAGGAAATTGCTGCCGGAGCAGAGAAAAAAATAAAGGTTACCAAATACGACACCTGCGACTCCTGCCAGGGAACAGGGGCAGCCGACGGTACAGCTCTGTCAACCTGCTCTACCTGCCGTGGATCGGGTCATGTTACGAGACTTACCAATACGATGCTTGGACAGATGCAGACTACTTCAGCGTGTCCTTCATGCGGCGGAGAGGGTAAGACAATTACTAAAAAATGTACCGCATGTTACGGCGAAGGTATTATTCAAAAAGAAGAAGTAATAAAAATTAATATACCTGCCGGTGTCGCCAAAGGAATGCAGATGAGTGTAGGCGGCAAAGGAAACGCCCCACGGAGAGGAGGCGTTAATGGCGACCTGCTTGTAGTGATTGATGAAGAAGAACATTCTGAACTGATAAGAGAGGGCAACGACCTGATATATAATCTATTTGTCAGTATCCCTGACGCAATACTCGGAACGCATGTTGAAGTTCCAACTGTTGACAATAATGTGAAAATAAAGATTGAACCTGGCACTCAACCAGGTAAAATTCTAAGGCTCAGAGGAAAAGGATTACCGGAGGTAAACGGATATGGCAGAGGCGATTTGCTAGTTAATGTTAATGTATGGATACCAAAAACCATGAATAAGGAAGAACAGAAGATCCTTGAAAAATTAAAAGATTCCGACTCTTTCACACCAAATCCTGATAAAAACGACAGAGGTTTTTTCGACAGGATGAAGGGGTACTTCGAATAATTATAAGAAGAACAAACGAACTAAGAACATTTGAATGCAGAAATCAGAAGAAAACAACTTCTGATTTCTGCATTCGTATGTTCAGATGTTCTTACTTCAATTCTAATTGGGGTTAGGGATGCCCCTCAGGGGATGTTGAAAAAGTCGAATTCAACTCCTAAAATTCTCCCCTCCTTTTTGAAGGAGGGGTGGCCGGGATAAGTTATTATCTCATTTAGTATAAAGTTCATCCCCGGCCGGGGTGGTTGGTTTATTAGTTTGTTTTTCGCTTAAATGTCTATTTAAAAAACTCCCCGACAGAAGAGGCTAAAAACTTTCAAATTATCTCTCATGAAGAGATCCTCACCAATCAACCACCCCGGCCGCAGCGAGCCTTTGCAATACTTTGACTATTTGTACTGCGACCACTCCTCCTTCAAAAAGGAGGGGAAACTTCTTAATTTATGGGAATTAAAGAGTTTTTTTTATATTTACAATTCATTTTAGTAATATAATAAATCATTCTACTATGGCACTTTTTGAAGCAAAGAATGTCACAAAACAATACGGGAACCAGCTGGCTCTGGATAATGTCAGCATTTCGGTACCCGAACAATGTATCTACGGCTTACTGGGACCTAATGGAGCCGGGAAAACAACTCTCATAAGAATCATAAACCAGATTACCGGACCGGATACGGGGGAGTTATTTCTGAACGGGAAAAAACTGATGCCTGAAGATGTTCAGTTAATCGGCTACCTGCCTGAGGAGAGAGGTTTATATAAAAAGATGAAGGTAGGCGAACAGGCTTTGTACTTTGCACAGCTTAAGGGTCTTTCTAAAGCCGAAGCTATGAAAAGACTTAAATATTGGTTTCAAAAACTTGAAATTATCGACTGGTGGGGCAAAAAAGTCGAAGAATTATCAAAAGGGATGCAACAAAAGGTTCAATTTGTAACAACTGTTCTGCACGAACCAAAACTTCTGATATTCGATGAGCCTTTCACCGGATTTGATCCTGTAAATGCCAATACTATTAAGAATGAGATTCTTTTTCTGAGGGAAAGAGGAGCAACAATAATTTTTTCAACTCACAATATGGAATCCGTTGAAGAACTTTGCGATAATATTACCCTTATCAATAAAGCAAAAACAATACTTGAGGGAAGCGTAAAGGAAATCCGTAGCAAATGGGCTGCAAATGAATATGATCTTGTATTTGAAGGAGATGTTACAGTAGAAGGTAACAGTCATTACAATATCCTGAATCGGAAAAAGGATAATGATAAAAGCATCATCCGTTTAAAGACTACCAGCGATATCAAGACAAATGATATCATTCAGTCGTTAATAAAATCGGGAAGTTTAATATCTTTTAATCCCGCTCTACCTTCTATGAATGAGATATTTATCAGAGTTGTTGAAAACCGGAATTAAACCTGAAAATTAACACATTAACCTTTATATTATGAACAAGATATCCGTTATTATTCAAAGGGAATATATCACAAGAGTAAGAAAGAAATCATTTTTAATAATGACTATTCTTGCGCCACTGCTTATGGCAAGCCTCTTCGTTCTGCTTCCCATATTAATGATGAATCAGGAAGGGGAGCATAAAAAAATTGCTGTACTTGAAGATAATTCAGACCTCTTTAAAGGTGTTATTAAATCAACCAAGGATGCCGAATTTGTATACCTTGACAATACAACAGTTGAAGATCTAAAAAAGACTTTCGTAAAGGACGGATATTATGGAATCCTGTATATTTCACCCGAATTGGTTAATACACCTAATGCTGTTTATCTTATATCTGTAAAACAGCCAGCTATAGGCCTCCTACAGCATATTGAAAGTTCACTTAAAAAAGAGATCGAAAGACAAAAGTTATTGACATACAAAATAGAAAATCTTGATGAGATAATTAAGAACATAGAAACAACTGTATCTGTCCAGACAAAAAAATTAGGTGAAGCAGGCAAAGAAACCGGCACAAGCACCGGTATAGCAATGGCATTGGCTTACATAAATGCATTCATAATGTATATGTTGGTCTTCATCTTTGGTACTCAGGTTATGAGAGGGGTTATTGAAGAAAAAACAAGCAGGGTCGTTGAGGTAATAATCTCTTCAGTGAAACCTATTCAGTTAATGATGGGAAAAATAATAGGGATAGCGCTTGTTGGTCTCACCCAGTTTCTGATATGGATTTTTCTGACAATAGCAGCTGTCACTGTTCTTAGAACTACTGTCCTGCCGAAAACCAATCCGACTGAAATCGCCCAATCAATGTCGCAGAATATGATGTCTGCAGATCAACAGGCCGCTGTTGCTGCAAAAACAGATAACATCTCTCCGCAACTTGCCGAATTCTCTAAAATGTTCAACAACGCGATGAGTCAGCCATGGGGCCTGATAATCATCTGTTTTATATTCTATTTCATAACAGGTTATCTTCTTTATGCATCAGTTTTTGCTGCAATCGGATCGGCGGTAGACAACGAAACCGAAACTCAGCAGTTTATGCTCCCTGTGACCATACCAATAATTCTTGGCCTGATGGTAGCAATGGGTACAATGCAAAACCCCGAGAGCTCAGTATCTTTCTGGTTTTCAATGATCCCGCTTACCTCTCCAATCGTTATGATGGCACGTCTTCCTTTTGGAGTTCCCTACTGGCAGATTGCCGTTTCAATGTTTGTAATGCTAATCACATTTGCCGGATTTGTATGGATGGCTGCAAAAGTCTACCGCACAGGTATCCTTATGTATGGGAAGAAAACTTCGTGGAAAGAGATGTGGAAGTGGCTCCGCTATAGCGGATAAAAGATAAAAGACAAAAGACAAAAGTATAAAGACAAAAGTATAAAGACAAAAGTAATGTCTAAGATTCTGGTTATTGATGATGAGAGAGCTATCAGGAATACGCTGAAGGAGGTTCTGGAATACGAGAAGCATGAGGTTGATATAGCTGAAGACGGACCAAAAGGCCTGGAATTATTTTCTGCAAATTCTTACGACATTGTTTTGTGCGATATCAAGATGGCCAAGATGGATGGCATTGAGGTACTGGGAAAATTATCCGAATTATCCGTTGATACACCTGTTGTAATGATTTCCGGTCATGGTAACATCGACACTGCTGTTGAGGCCATAAAAAAAGGAGCATATGATTTTCTGGAAAAACCGCTTGACTTAAACCGACTATTGATTACTATCCGAAATGCAATGGATAAGTCAACACTTATCACCCAGACCCAGGTACTTAAAAATAAGGTCAGTAAGATGTATGAGATCATCGGTGAGTCTGATCCTATCGCCCAGGTGAAAAGTATGATTGATAAGGTTGCTCCTACTGAAGCCAGAGTTCTGATAACAGGATCAAACGGAACAGGGAAAGAGCTTGTTGCTCACCAGATTCATGAAAAAAGCCATAGGGCAAAAGGCCCTTTTGTTGAAGTTAACTGCGCTGCCATCCCATCAGAGCTCATTGAAAGTGAGCTATTTGGTCACGAGAAAGGGTCATTCACCTCAGCGATAAAACAGAGAATCGGTAAATTTGAGCAGGCAAATGACGGTACACTTTTTCTCGATGAGATCGGAGATATGAGTCTTTCTGCACAAGCCAAAGTATTAAGAGCGCTTCAGGAAAACAAAATAACAAGAGTAGGTTCCGATAAAGATATTCATGTAAACGTAAGAGTAATTACCGCTACAAATAAGAATATCAAAAAGGAGATTGAAAATAACGGCTTCAGAGAGGATTTGTATCACCGGCTTAGTGTTATTCTTATCCACGTCCCTTCTCTTAATGAAAGAGCTACTGACATTCCTCTGCTTGCTGAGCATTTTAACGCTCTGATCTGCAATGAATACGGCATGAGTAAAAAGATAATCCAAGCTGATGCAATTAAAGAACTCCAGAAAATACAATGGACAGGAAATATCAGGGAGTTTAGAAATGTACTCGAGAGACTTATAATTCTATGCCCTAATGAAATTACCGGAAAGGATGTGCTGGCTTATGCTTTGCCTGTCTCCGGAAATAATAGTTAATACTCTTCCCCGTTAGCCCCCCTGCCCCCCTAAAGGGGGGTTAACACACAAAATATTAGAGGTTTAGATCCAAAAAAGAGGGTAATACAGAATAGAACCCCCTTTAGGGGGCAGGGGGCAAAAAGGTAGGGTAGAAACGAAAAATGATAATTATGTTCCGTACCGAAAAAGACACTCTTGGTCAGAAACAGATTCCATCGGATGCATTATATGGTATTCATACTTTGCGGGCTAGCGAAAATTTTCCCGGAAATACACAATTCCCGATTGAATGGTACAAAGCTGTCGGTGTCACCAAAGAAGCATGTTATAAAACATACCGGAAATTCCGCGCCGCGGCAATAGAAAAACTTGGGAAAGACCTTCCTGTTAAAATAATTAATGACAATATTCTGGATGCGCTTATTTCGGCAGCAATGGAAGTAAAAGAAGGTCAGCATTTTGATCATTTTTTAGTACCTGCCATACAGGGAGGTGCGGGAACAAGCATAAACATGAATATCAATGAGATTATAACGAATACAGCACTTCTGAATACCGGACACCATTGCGGTGAATACAATATAATAGATCCCCTGGAAGACGCAAATATATATCAGTCAACCAACGATATTATTCCAACGGCACTTACTGTGGCCGTTATGAAACTTCTTCAAGCGCTAGAAGAAAACATCAACAATCTTCGGCAGAAAGTAGAAGAATTTGAAAAGAGGAACAGGGAGAATCTGCGCCCTGGCTATACTCAGATGCAGGAAGCTGTACCCTCATCGTTCGGGATATTGTTCAGCACATATAATGAGGCCCTGTCTCGCGATTGGTGGAGGGTCTCAAAATGTTCTGAAAGAATAAAACAGGTTAATCTGGGAGGTGGCGCTATTGGAACCGGATTATCAATACCACGATATTTTATAATGGAAGTAGTTCCTGAATTGCGGAATCTGACAGGTCTTCCAATAGCACATAGCGAGAATCTCTGCGATTCTACTTCAAATCTTGATAAGTGGGTAGAAATTCACGCAACACTTAAAGCACATGCCGTAAATCTTGAAAAGATCTCTTCCGACCTCCGTCTCCTGTCTTCAGACATTGCCGGCATTAAAACAATTTCAATACCCGGGCGACAGGTAGGAAGCTCAATAATGCCGGGTAAGATCAATCCGGTAATTCCTGAATTCATTATTTCTGCTGCTCATAAAATATATTCAAATGATGTGCTTATCAGCTCGCTCTGCGGACAGGGCTCTCTCGAACTTAATGCATACCTTCCATCAATCGGCTATGCGGTGATAGAGAGTATTAACCTGTTAATCTCATGCAATACGACCTTGCTTCATAATCTTTTTGACGGAATGAAAATTAATGAAGTATCAGGCTATAAAGCACTCATAAACAGCCCGGTAATTACTACAGCCCTGAGCCCGCATATCGGGTATCATAAAGCGTCTGAACTGGCTTTACTCATGAAGGAGAAAAGAATTGACATCTTCGAAGCCAATCGAATTATGAAAGTTATTGACGACTCTAAACTCAGGACAATTCTTGAACCTGGCAATCTTCTCAAACTGGGATTCTCGCTGGATAATCTTTAAATTAATTTGGTACTTTTGCAGAAATTTCATCCATAATGTCCAAAGGAAGAGAGTCAAAGCCGCATATAGGTATTTACGGACGACGCAATAACGGGAAAAGCAGCCTTATAAACTGTCTTGCGGGACAGGATATTTCCATTGTTTCTGACCATGCCGGTACAACTACCGATCCGGTAAAAAAATCATTCGAAATAACGGGTTTTGGTCCTGTAATTCTTGTTGATACCGCCGGAATAGACGACTCGGGCGATCTGGGGCAAAAAAGGGTTGACAAGACGGTAAGGACTCTCGATATTATTGATCTTGCTCTTCTGATTATCACTAATAATTCCTGGGGACAATTTGAAGATGATCTGATAGCCAAATTTCGTAACCTGGATCTTCCTTTTATTGTAATACACAGCAAATCAGATATTGAAGTGCCAACCGACAGTTTTAAAAGTAAGATATCTTCAATAACAGGTACTTCGTTATTTGAGTTCTCTTCAACTGATAAGCGTAATTTCGAAGGTCTAATAGCATTAATAAAGAACTCAATCCCGGAACATTCTTATAAAACACCAACTCTTCTTGGTGATTTGATAAGTTATGGTGACATCGTCCTTTTAATAACCCCTATTGATGTTGAAGCCCCTGCCGGCAGGCTTATACTTCCACAGGTTCAGGCTATCAGAGATATTCTTGATAATGAAGCAGTGGCTATTGTTTTAAAAGAAAGGGAAGTTGATGCTTTTCTTAAAAAAACAAAAATAAAACCAGCGCTTGCCATTACCGACTCTCAGGTTTTTGTAAAAGCTGATGCTTCAATTCCGCCAGAAATTCCGTTGACCAGCTTCAGCATTATGCTTGCCAGGTTTAAGGGTGATTTTGACAATTATCTGAAAGGCACTCCAAAAATATCTGATCTAAAAGACGGCGACAGGGTTCTTCTTCTGGAATCATGCACTCATCATGTCTCATGCGATGATATTGGAAGAACTAAAATCCCCCGATGGATTACCAATTTTACCGGAAAAAAAATTGAATATGACGTTGTAGCCGGACTTGATATTTTACCGCGTACAATAACAGACTATTCTTTAGTAATACAATGCGGCGGATGCATGATAACAAGAAAACAACTTCACAACAGATTGCAGGCAGCAATAAAAGCCGGAGTACCAGTTACTAACTACGGAATGGCAATTGCCTATGTACAAGGCATTTACAAAAGAGCTATTGCACCATTTTTAAAAGGTGAAAAAAGTAGTTCGTCTTATTTATAATGAAAATGTTACTCAAATTCTAAATTTCCTCTCCCTAAATCCCTCCCCCAAGAGGGAGGGACTTTAATTCGCATAGATTTTATTATGGTATATCTAGGCAAATCGGTTGAAAGAGAAATGTATTTTGGTGCTAAACCGGAACTTTTCATTTATGCGCTCGAAATGCGTAAGTATCCTACTGAAGCCGAAAAAGCGCTCTGGAATTATTTAAGGAAATTCCGAAATATTGGGTATATTTTCCGCCGGCAACACCCTATTGATCTTTTTATTGCAGATTTTTATTGCCATAGATTAAAACTAGTCATCGAAGTCGATGGAGAAATACATTCTAACGAATTGTCAATCGAATATGATGATGGTCGAACAGGAGAATTAGAAAAATTTGGAATAAGGGTTGTGAGATTTACAAATGAAGAAGTTCTAAATAACCAGGAACTTGTTATAGCTAAAATACGAAATTATATAGATGAGTTATCATCCCCCGCTCTCCCGGGAGCGGGGGACAGGAGGGGGTGAGGTTTACACCTCTAAAACCTAAAATATATAAATGGCATTACTTCTGTGGTCCTCATCTGAAATAACATGACCGCTACCAACATAATGACCGCCAGTTGTGCAATCAGCGGGATCCTTATAAACAGCCCTCTGTATGATTCTTTTATTCTTTCGGGTAAAAGATGAATTGTATAACCTACCAGAATAAGTATAAATACATTGCCATATGCGGGGAGAACTGTCATAAATGATCCGGGCGAAAAATTCTGAAAAATTTGCCTTAGCATCATGCTCACACTCTCCATATCAGGAGCCCGGAAAAAAATCCAGCAAAAGCTTACAAACTGGAATGTTATAAAAACAGCAAAAAATCTGCCTACTCTTCCACCACTATAACGGTCGCCAAAAAACGAATTCCATATCTTGTTAATTACAAGTCCTATACCATGTAATGCTCCCCATATTACAAATCTGAAGCTGGCGCCATGCCAAAGTCCTCCCAGTAACATGGTTAATATCAGATTAATGCCCGTTCTAAATTTACCTTTTCTGTTACCACCCAGAGGGATATAAAGATAATCTTTCAACCAGCGGGATAGAGAAATATGCCATCTTTTCCAGAAATCATCTATGCTTCTGGCCTTGTACGGGGAGTTAAAATTGATTGGCAATCTGAAACCAAGAATAAGTGCCAGTCCTATAGCAATATCGGTATAACCTGAAAAATCGCAATAGATCTGCAAACCGTATCCATATACTGCCATAAGGTTTTCGAAGCCCGAGTAGATTGATGGTGCATCAAAGACCCTATCGATAAAGTTGGTAGCAATAAAATCGGAAATAATTATCTTTTTAATCAGTCCTTTTGAAATCAAGAACAAAGCATGACTAAATTCTCTTTTTGAAAGGTGAAACTCCTTATATAACTGAGGAATAAATTCGGAAGCTCTTACAATCGGACCGGCAACAAGTTGTGGAAAAAACGAGACATAAAACCCAAAATCAATAATATTTCGTACCGGGTCTAACTTTTTTCTATAAACATCAATTGTATAACTAAGAGATTGAAAAGTAAAGAATGAAATCCCTACCGGAAGAATAATATTACTCGTATTAAAAGAAGTACCAAGATTTGAATTTGAAAGTGCTGCAAGCATATCGAATACCTTATAATCCGTTCCAAATAAGTCGTTTATAGTGCTTACAAAGAATCCGGTATACTTAAAATATGCAAGTATTCCGATATTAGATAATATACTTAATATTATAAAAAGCCGTCGAAGAAATTTTGTTCTTGAATGATGGATCAGTAACCCGCAGGTAAAATCAATAAGAGTAACTAAGATTAATAGAGATAAAAACAGTCCCCCCGATTTATAATAAAAGAAAAGGCTTATCAGAAAAAGGTAAGCATTCCTGACAAATAATTTCTTATACACGAGGCTATAGCCTGCAAGTACGAACAGGAAGAAAAGCCAGAAGGCCGGGGTTGAGAATATTAAAGGTTCGTCGGGATTGTATCTGAATAAGTATGATAATACTGTGCTGATCAGACTTTTTTCTTCAGGGTTTTCGGATGTTTGCACAAAAGGCACAGATTTCAGCTGATTAATTTCATTTGCCAGCTTATCAATTTTTTTAAACCGGCTTGTATCAATCTCTGGGGAAGAGAAAAGCGAATTTGCGATTAACTTTGAAAGCGTATCTGCTCCCGGATATGTAAGATGAACATAATCTTTTTGAGCAAGCGCGGGCTTTTTCCCTGCCCATTTAATAATTGAGGACTCCCCTCCCATTGCATGGTAAGAATTCCAGAATGCTACCCCGGCTTCAATTGAAGCAAGTTTTTGAGCTTCAATAATCAGGGGAATGTTGGGGTATGAAATTATACTATCCCCGGCATTGAATGCCATATCCGTAAGACTGATTACCAATATTGGAGTATTAGGTGAAATCCTCTTAAGCAGAGAAAGTTGTTTTACCAGACCTTTCCTGTAGTATGAATAATCTCCCCTTACATTCTTTACAATGTTAAGTCCATATTGAAGTACAAACAGATCGGGAGAGAGCTTACTAAATGCATCCTTCAGATTATCACTATCTACCATAGTAAATTCAAGCCCGGCACTTCCCCGTTGAGGAATATTATCGACGATTACTCCGTTTAAACTTTCAATACTGATCCCGTAAATGTCGGGGCTCACTTTACCTTCAAATTCGATTACAACCTCCTTAGAGCCTGTTACCCGGCAGTTTAACTCGTTAAAGCCCGTGCCCTTTTTTAAAGTGTCGGCAAACACCTGATTTCCATCTGCCTTAACTACTACATTTACAGTACCTTCCATATTTCCGTAAAATACTCTTAAAACATCATAAAAAGAGGAAGCACTATCGGCCATATTTGAAGGTCTTATCTTAACGAATGCCTTTTCAGGAACAATTGTAGTTATACCATTCGGCAGATATCGGCATAAAGTCATGAATGGACCGAGACTAGGGTGTGGAATCTCTCCGTTTTTATACGAAAGATAATTATACCTTTCCCAGTTCGACGATGATCTGATCCAAACAGTTTTAGTATACATAACGGGCATCAGGGGCAAAAATAATCCGGGACCTGTGCCGCCATGGACTATTCTCAGTTTCTGACGGA
This sequence comes from Bacteroidales bacterium, assembly GCA_036508535.1. Taxonomy (GTDB): domain Bacteria; phylum Bacteroidota; class Bacteroidia; order Bacteroidales; family VadinHA17; genus LD21. The sequence goes on from DATCHE010000075.1 coordinate 28,638, forward strand.
GATATGAAGTGATACGGTCTCCTTCAATCTGTGAATCGCCATAATACATAATTCTCATCTGACCTTTTGAGAATCTCAGGGAGTCAAGAAAACTCTGTAAAGGAAAAACAGCCGGGCTTACTACTTTAGTATAGATAGTATCAACAGGAGATACAGAATCAACTACTACTGATTTTGTTGTATCAGCAACAGGCTTCATACTTAACTTTTTTAACGGCTTATCTTGTGTATATAACCGTGTTATGAGTTCAGCAGGAACAAATTCATAAATTGACGGAAAAAATCGATTTAATGGAATAATATAATGAAGACCGGTAAAACAGGCCAGAAAGATCAATAGCAATAATAGTGACCTTATTGGGCGCATATTCTAGAGAAGGATCAAATCTTCTTCTTGATCTTTAGCTTTTGACCAACCTGTAACTTATCTGCATTAGGCAAATTATTCAATGCCAGTACCTGACTGGTAGTAACGTTTTCATACAGTTTTACAATATCCCATATTGTATCTCCATTGCGGACAGTATAGGTAATAAACTCCCCCTCTGGTTCTTCAGGCGTTCTGGCTAAGATACGCACTGAATTTGAAGGAATTGTCTTCCCGACCATACTTTGCTTTTCAGTAAATGTCATTGAATTTATACCTGAATAGAATTCAAATTTAGCCGGATCGACATAGATGACAATTTTCTGACCAATCCTGATACTGTTACGGTTAATATTATTCCAATTCCTGAGATCTGATAATGAAGTCCTGTACCACTCAGAGATAAATCCAAGGTTATCACCCTCCTGAACTGTATAAATAATTTTTGATTTACCTTTAATATCTGCTGTTATGTATGTAGACCTTGAAGGATCAGCAATTCTCGTTGCCTTATTTAAATAAACATCTGATTTATAACTTCTTATTGTATCATTCAAATCAATGAAATCACCAAGATGGTTCATTGGTAAGATAAGCGCCATCGGTTTTGAAGACCCGGGAATAAGACCCGTACGGTATTGAGGATTCAACCCGCGAAGTTCTCCCAGGGGAATGCCCATCACTTCTGATATCTGAGCCAGATGAATATCTTTATTTACCATTATGGTATCTGTTGCAACAGGAATGTTCAATTGTGCAGGTCTGAGATTTTCCTCCTCAAAATAATTTACAGCGTAAGTTGCAGCAAGATACTGAGGAAGATAACCTCTTGTTTCCCTTGGAAGCCTGTAATAGATCTCCCAATAATCCTTTTTGTTTCCTGATCTTCTTATTGCTTTATTTACATTCCCGGGACCACAGTTATAGGCCGCAATAACGAGATTCCAATCATTATAGATACCGTACAGATCCTTAAGAAATCTTGCAGCAGCATGGGTTGATTTTATAGGATCTCTGCGCTCATCGACAACAGAATTAATTGTCAATCCATACATCCTTCCTGTACTGTACATAAACTGCCACAAACCAGTGGCACCCATTCTGGAGACTGCATTAGGATTAAGAGCAGATTCTATTACAGCCATATATTTAAGTTCTGCAGGCAGTCCGTATGAATCAAAAATATCTTCGATCATTGGGAAATAATAATCCTTTAAACCAAGAACTATACAGAATTTCTCTCTTTGTCTTACAGTATAAACCTGAATATGGTTCCTGACTATATTGTTAAATGGTAAGCTGATGATTGAATTAATTTTTCTCAATCTGCTCTCATATACAGTATCAGGAAGTTGAAATGCAAGAGTGTCGCCGTGAAACTCTTCCGGTTTAGCAATAAGAGCCAGTTTAACATACCAGGTATTCATCAGGCTATCCAGATCGCGCGTAATTCGCTCCGTATTGGTATCTGATGAAATAATAATTGTATCGTTAACGGGTGAAGCATTGAGATTCATCACTGAGAAAATGAAAGCTATTATTAAAGTGTAATATCTCATATTTCGCATAGTTAAATAGTTTAGTTAAAACGTTATTTTCAAATTTAGCCCGGTTCCCACAAAACCTCCTGGAGAAGTCAATAGTACCGGGAAAGCTGCAACATTCAGATCTTTACTTACATCAAAGTTATAAAGGCTGGCATCAACATTGGCATCGAGTATAGAAAACAGATACCATCCCGCGATGCCAATATACGAAAGATCGCGGTATCTTTTATAATAATCTACCATACGAAGCATTCCATCCCTGTAATATTGTGCACTGGCAGGAGAATATGTAGTTGGATGAACAACAGGGTCATAAGTTGCAGGATCGACAGTTGACGGGATTACTTTTAAGTAACTGTTTGTTTCAGGAATTGCATCGGTAAAGTCCTGATAAGCTTTCATGTATGTATTATAATTTGAAGAATTAAATCCTACACTATATATCAATCCACCAAAACCAAGATAAACCAGAGGAATTTTCCAGTATTTCCTGTTATAAATCTGACCCAAACCCGGGAAAGCAACTGCCAACATTGTAGCCCGGAGTGGTTCAGGCTGGAATTTACTTTTTACAGGTTTGGTTACAGATATTGTGTCCTGAGCAATACTGTATTGAGAAATACAAAACAGTAGCAGGATTATTACAATCAGTATATTTCGAAATGTCTTCAATATCAAACGAACCTGTCTTTATCTTCAAATGCCAGTATTACGGCGCGATAAAGATAATTATTTTCAGGAGTTAAGACGGTCAAATACACCTAAAATGTGTTCCATCTGATCCGGGGTTTCAAATTGAATTACAATTTTACCTTTCCCCTTTTCGTTTATTTTGAAGTTAACTTTAGCTGAAAACATCTTATTGAGGTGATCTGAAAGCTGAGTGAAATCGGTATTAAGTTTTTTCTTCTTTTCAGCCTTTCCAGGGTCTTTTACTTTTTCCGATTGAAGTTGCCTTACAAGGGTTTCTGCCTGACGTACAGACAGTTCACCATCAATGATCTGATAATATACATTAATTTGTTTTTTTGGATCTTCAATGTTTACAAGGGTACGTGCATGACCCATCATCAGTTGTTTGTTCTTTATTCCGAGTTGAATTTCGGCAGGAAGTTTTAGAAGGCGAAGGTAATTTGCAACCGTTGACCTCTGTTTTCCAACCCTGTCGCTCAATTGCTCCTGTGTAAGCTTGCATTCCTCAATTAGCCTTTGAAAGCTTATTGCGACCTCTACAGAATCGAGGTCTTCCCGTTGAATATTTTCTACCAGAGCCAGTTCAAGCATTGCCTGATCGTCAGCTGTTCTGATATAAGCAGGTACGTGAGTCAAACCTGCAAGGCGGGCTGCCCGAAGTCTTCTTTCCCCTGCAATAAGCTGGTATAATCCTTTTCCTGTCTCTCGTACTGTAAGAGGTTGAACAATCCCTAATTTCTTTATTGAGATTGCCAGTTCTTCAAGCGACTGTTCATCAAAACTTGTTCTTGGTTGAAAGGGATTGGCTTCTATCGAATCGACCGAGATATCCAGATTGGCTTCAACTTTCTTTTCAAGAGCTTCTTTCTCAACACCATCAATTAATGCTCCAAGACCTCTACCCAACGCATTTTTCTTTATCGCACTCATTACTTTTACTAATTATTGAAAAGTCCTATAAACTATACTTTTACTCTTGATTCCTGTTTCTCAATCAGCTCTTTCGCAAGATTGAGGTAATTAACTGTACCTCTGGAATCAACATCATATAGAATTGCAGGTTGACCAAAACTTGGCGCTTCTGAAAGTTTTACATTTCTTTGAATGATTGTTTTAAAAACCATTTGTTGAAAATGCTTATTTACTTCATCAGCAACCTGATTAGATAATCTGAGCCTGGAATCATACATTGTCAGAAGGAAACCTTCAATCTCAAGTTCCGGATTAAGGTTATTCTGAATAATTTTAATTGTGTTAAGCAGCTTCCCAAGGCCTTCAAGTGCAAAATACTCGCACTGAACAGGTATTATTACCGAATCTGAAGCTGTAAGAGCGTTAACTGTCAGTAATCCAAGCGATGGAGAGCAATCAATAAGTATATAGTCGTAATTTTCTTTAACTTTGCTAAGCACCTCCTTAAGTACTTTTTCTCTCTCAGGTCTGTCGAGCATTTCAATTTCTGCCCCAACCAGATCAATATTTGAAGGCATTATTGAAAGATTTTCAATTTCGCAACTCATTAATGCTTCTCCCGGATCTTTCCCATCGATAAGACAATCATAAATTGTACATCTTATTTGCCGGGTATCGATACCGATTCCTGAAGTCGCATTTGCCTGCGGGTCTCCGTCAACAATCAGCACTTTCTTCTCAAGTACAGCCAGACTGGCTGCCAGATTTATTGCCGTTGTTGTTTTACCAACTCCACCCTTCTGATTTGCTATTGATATAATCCTACCCATCTCTTTTCATTTTTATATTTGAGTCATATTTTGAGCCTCAAATTTAATATTAAAGAACTATCGCTTCCGGTAGTAAAAGATGTAATTGTAAACAATTTTTTTGGGGTTTTCAACACTTTATCAACACATATAATTCCACTTTGACAGATTATGGATATTCTTGTTTTTCAGCTTTTATTGCCCCGGCCCTAAAGGGTGAAAAGCTGAAAAATCAACATGTTCCCTTTAGGGATTCAGGGCAAAAACATGTTGATTTTTAAATCTGTCAAAGTAGAATTAATTATTAACAGAAAAATGATACCAGATTGATTTAATGTTATTTAGCATAAATTCAATTGTTTTTATTTTCTTTTCCATATTTATTTCCATCTTTACCCCTCTTTTCTAATCAATCTCAAATGGATAACACCAATCAGGCAGAATGGCTCGTAATAGTCAACCCGAATGCAGGGAATGGAAAAGGCAGAAAGGACTGGGAAATAATAGCGGCTCTTCTCAGGAAATCTGAAATAAACTTTTCCGTAAAATTTACTGAAAGGAAAAGTCAGGCGATTGATTTTACTATTGAGAGCATCGCGGCAGGATACAGAAAGATTATTACAGTTGGCGGGGATGGAACTTTGAATGAAGTTGTAAATGGTGTCTTTTCTAATAATTCCTGTCCAACAAACGCAATTTCACTCGGACTGATTCCAGTTGGTACAGGAAACGATTGGGGAAGAATGTTTGGGATACCTCTCGATTATGAAAAGGCAATTGGTATAATCAAAGAAAACAAACAATTAGTCCACGATATTGGTGTTGTCAGCTTTTTTATCGGGTCGGAAAAGTTCATCAGACAATTCATAAATATTGCCGGACTGGGCTTTGAATCTGTTGTGGTAAGAAGGACAAATATACAGAAAGACAAGGGGCATGGTGGGAAATTGATCTACTTTTACAATCTGGTTATGAGTCTTCTTTCTTATAAAAACACAAAAGCGGAAGTAATAATTGATGATGTAAAAATCAATGCGGATGTTTTTTCGATCAATGTTGGCAATGGCAGATATTGCGGCGGAGGCATGAGGCAAACACCAAATGCGCTACCTGATGACGGTTTGCTTGATGTAACAATAATTAATGGGATGGGGAAATTTGAGATCATAAGAAATCTTAAAATTCTTTATGACGGGAGTATCCTTAATCACCCCAAAATAGATGGATATAAATGCAAAAGTTTAAAAGTAAATTCTGATTCAATACTTTATGCAGAGGCTGATGGAGAATCGCTTGGCCATACTCCTGTGGAATTTAAAATAATACCCGCCAGCATTAATGTAATTTACGGAACACATATTAGTCAATAATTTTGATCTCATAAAGTTTAGGCCATTTCTTTCCTGTAACAAATATTCTATCTCCTTCCTTGTCATACGCAATTCCGTTAAGAACATCTGTATCTGCTTTTCGTTCTGATTCAGGCAGAATCCCTTTCAAATCAACGTAAGCAAGAACCTTCCCGCTTATTGGATCAATTCGGGCGATAAGGTCGGTCATCCAGATATTCGCCCATATTTCACCATTAATATACTCAAGCTCGTTTAGAGAATCAATTTTCTTCTCATTATCATAAACTTCTATTTTTGAAACAACTGTAAACATATCAGGTTCAAAATAATACAGGACATTTGTTCCATCACTCATAACAATTTTATCATCGATTGTTGTTAATCCCCAGCCCTCTGTTTGATAGTAGATTTTATTTATCAGGTTAAAAGTCGACCTGTCGTAAACAAACCCAACCTTATTTTGCCAGGTAACCTGGTATATACGATCTTTGTATAAAGCTATTCCCTCACCAAACAATGTGTCGTCAAGATTATGCTGCCTGATAACTTTGCCTGTTTCCAGTTCCACTTCCCTAAGGCTTGAACCTGACTTTTGGCCGGTACCTTCCAAAAGCTCACCTTTATCGTAAATAAGCCCTTGTGTAAATGCATCTCGGTCATGAGGATATGTATGAATTACTTTATAATTGTTTCTTTTAGGAACAATATCTGAGTAGATTATCACAAAACGTGTTATGGGAATCTGGGCTTTTCCGTTCTTATATGCTGTAACTTTTAAGGACTTTCTGCCTGTGGTATTGATATATGAGGAAGGAATTGAGTACTCCCAAGGCACTGATTTAATAATTATTACAGCCTTTCCATTAAAACTGACTGCTACCGAATCGAGTGATTCGTTTTTATTTACCTGTTCCAGAACGACTTTAACCTGATCGTGAAGCTTAAATCCCGAATTCTCTTCCGGTGAAATCATTTTAACGAGCTTAACTGCAGCCGTCTCACTTAAAGCATCAGGATTGACATCAATAGAGCTTTTTTTCCCTGAACGTCCGGAACACGATAGTGTCCACGTTATAAGCAGTATTACAAACAGGGAAATGACATATTTTGGATAATCAGTTTTCATTCTTATTTAATTTACTGCCAAATAAACGTTTAAAAATATTTTTTCGTTTTGAAGTTATTCTTTTTTCAGCCTCTTTCTGCTGAAGTTCAAACGGGTTCAGTATCTGCCATACCCCGCTCCAACCGGGAAAACCTCCTAAGTTCTTATCATCTATATAAATATCTGCATCTATCTTCCGGCTTACGTTTTCATCGAATATTTCCTCAGGGTAGTTTCGGTTAACTGCATAAAATTCAACCCCATTTACCCTGCAAAATTCCACAGCCTCTTCAAGCTCCTTTCCATTACGAAATGTCCATAATATAAGCCTTACCCCCATTTTATCGAGTTCCTTTAAGGTTAGAAAAGCAAAAAGTTTTTCTTTACCTATTTTAGGATATTCATGGTCAACAATTGTTCCATCAAAATCAACGGCAATCTTTATGCCTGCAAAGTCATCCATCCGGTTAATAGTATTTGATGCAAATTTAATAATAAAAGAACGAAGTTTTTCTTAATTTTACTCCCCTTCTGAATTACGATATCCAATTTCAAAATGAAATATATTCCAAACTTTATTACTTCGCTAAATCTGGTATCTGGATTTATTGCTATTATTTTTGCAGGAAACGGTGATATAATAACTGCTTCATGGTTGATTCTTGCCGCAATGATATTTGATTTTCTTGATGGATTTTCTGCCAGATTACTTAAGGCATATTCCGATATTGGCAAAGAACTCGACAGCCTCGCAGATGTTGTAAGCTTTGGTGTTGCTCCGGCTTTAATCATTTTTCATCTGCTTAATGACTCACTGGCACTGTCTGCTCCAATGATCGTAAATTCCGACAATATATTGATCTCACTTATGCTTGTACTTCCGGCAATAATGCCTGTATGTGGCGCTTTACGTCTTGCAATCTTTAATCTTGACACTACTCAGTCAACAACCTTTAAGGGATTACCAATTCCGGCTAACGCTCTTGCTGTTATATCAGTTGTTATTGCAGGTCAATACTCCCACTCTGCAATATTCAGTTCATTCACTGGATCACCTGTGGCAATGATAACATATACTATTGTTTTATCATTACTTATGGTAACAAGAATGCCGCTGCTCTCGCTGAAGATTTCTAATTTAAAAGTTAAAGGGAATGAGGGAAGATATATTCTGGCTGGATTGGTTGTTGTCTCATTTGCATTTCTTGGAATAAACGCTGCACCTCTCATAATTCCTTTTTACATATTAGCATCGCTACTTTCAAGATTCTTTTGAACAGCGGCTATTATTTTTCAGGGAACTTCTTCTCATAATAAGACAGAGCAAACTTAATAACATACCAGCAGAGAATTATAAAGGCTGGCCAGATCAGGTATTGAATAATTTCACTGGTATACATATCTTGTTGTCTTGTTGTCTTGTTGTCTTGTTGTCTTGTTGCCTTGTTGTCTTAGTATTTATGACCCTCAGTGCTCATTTCTTCTATAGTTATTTTTGTATTATTAATTGCTTTCCATGCGTACCAGATATAGACAAATACGAATGGTATTATAAATGACACATACATCATTGTTCTCAGGGTAAAGAGGCTCGAGGAAGAATTAGTTATAGTCAGGGAGCTTTGCAAATCTGAAGACGAAGGATAAAATGAAGTGCCATTAAAGCCTGCTATAAGAAACAAAGAGAATACTGTAAGAACAGTTCCTGCCCCCGAAAACCATATACCTTTTGTACTATTATTAAAGACTGATATCCCAATCCCGTATAGCACCCCAATTACTCCGATCAGAAATAAAACCAAAACAGAAGGCATCTGAATAAAATTATGAAAGTATTTAAACTCCTCAACTGAAATATTCCCGGTTTGATTATTGGCCGCAAACCCTGATGAAAAAAGGAGTGTTACCATAAAGAACACGAAAAAGACCAGAAAAATAAAAGAATTAATTATTGTTTTCTTACCCGTTCTTTTAAGAAGTTCTTCATCAGCAATAGTATTTCTTATATATAGCAATCCATTAACTCTTGCAAGAAAGAGTACAGCAAAACCAAGAGAAATGTTTCGGATATTTAACAAAGCTTCAAGGCCATACCACTTTGTAGACCATTGTACTTGATTTAAACTGTTCAGACTGAATGCTGAACCGGTGAAAAATGTTGCAACTGCTGTTCCGATAAGAAATGGCCCAACCGAACCGTTTAGAAACAGAAAAGTATCAAAAGTATTCTGCCCAAAAACGTTATGCGGTTTTGATCGGAATTCATAAGCAACTGCCTGAATAATAAAGCTAAACAATATTGCAATCCATACCCAGTAAGCCCCGCCAAAACTTGTTGCGTAAAAGAGAGGAAATGAGGCAAAAAAGGCTCCACCGAATGTTACAAGTGTGGTGAAGGTAAATTCCCACTTTCGTCCCATAGAATTAACGAGCATTGTCTTTTGAATAGCGGTTTTTGGAAGAGAAAAAAGCATCGATTGTCCTCCCTGCACAAACATCAGGAATACCAGCAGTCCAGCCAGAAGTGATACTATCATCCACCAGTATTGTTGCAGGAAAAGATGTGAAATTGTCATTATCATAACTTTATCTCCTAATCTTTTGGTCCGGTTTTAACTTGTTTGACCATAATAGATATTTCCGAAATAAGCAATGCTGTAAAAAGGATTGAAAAGAGTATAAAAGTTGTAATTACCGTACCGGAGCTTATTTTGGATACAGCTGCTGACACAGGCATCAGGTCCTGAATTATCCATGGCTGCCGGCCCATCTCAGTAAGTATCCAACCAAGTTCACTGGCAATATAAGGCAACGGAATTGAAAAGAGAGTCAGCCATAAAAACCATCTGTTTACAACAATTGTTCCTTTGAAAAGCAAGTACAAAGCCAATGCAAAAATCATTATAAACGAAAAGCCGAGTATTACCATTAAGTGAAATGAATAGAAGGATATAGTAACATTCGGAATTACATCTTCGGGTTTACTAATAGATGCATAACCAAAGTACTTGAAATAATTGTTTTGGAATTCCTTGTCTTTAAAGTAGGCTGCAGCGGTTTCCAGCTTATAAGTATCATTGTTAATCCTTGCTGTTTTGTAATCGATAAGAACGTTTTTGGCATACACTCCTTTCATCATTTTTTCAGTTACTGACATTATGCCCCTGCTTTCATTACCTGATACAAGATCTTTAATTCCTGTTACATATGCATCTCTGTCTCCGCCGGTAAGTACAGAGAGTAAACCGGGTATTTCAATTTTAAAAGCGAAATCCTTTATTACCCTTTGTCCGATTTTTTTGTCAGAATCTTTAAGAATACCAATGGCTATTAACCCTGCATTGCTTTTTCCTTCGAACAAAGCTTCCATGGAAGCAAATTTAACCGGTTGCACTTTTGAAATGGTTCTGGCAGACGAGTCTCCGGTGTAAGCAACCATAAAGGAAGAAAGAAGTCCGAATATTCCTGCTATGAGAATACTTCTTCGGGACATAAGGTCCTCTCTTTTTCTCAGGAGAAACCACGAACTGATACCCAGAACAAACATTGAGGCAAGCAAAAATCCTGATGAAATAGTATGAAGAAATTTTTCAACAGCTACCGGATTAAAGAGAACTGCCCAAAAATCGACCATCTCATTTCGTGCTGTTTCCGGATTGAATGCCATCCCGACAGGATTTTGCATCCATGCATTAGCTATCAGAATCCACAGAGCTGACAGATTTGCTCCTATTGCCACCAGCCACGTAGAAGTAAGGTGAAATTTTTTTCCCACTTTATTCCAACCGAAAAACATCACTGCAATAAAAGTAGATTCAAGAAAGAAAGCCAGGATGCCTTCTATTGCAAGGGGGGCTCCAAATATATCACCTACAAACCAGGAGTAATTCGACCAGTTTGTTCCAAACTCAAATTCAAGGATGATCCCGGTTGCAATACCAATCGCAAAATTAATTCCGAACAAAGTCATCCAAAATTTGGTTAAGCGTTTCCATTCCTCATTGCCAGTCTTAAAATAGATAGTCTCCATTATAGCAATAATAAAGGAAAGCCCAAGTGTAAGAGGAACAAACAGCCAATGGTAAATAGCAGTAAGCGCAAATTGGGCCCTTGACCAATCTACCAGGGTCAGATCAACATTTTCAATCATTGTTACCCGGCGAATTAATTAGTTGATCTAAAACATATTCACTTCTCTGTTTATCGTTATCATATTTTGAATAAATAAAATCTGAAAAAAAGAAGAATTTCAAAATGGCAAACATGATAAATAGTTTTATTATAATAATTAACCAAACCTTCCGACTCCAGTCTGGCATATTGTTAAAACCGTCGTAATAAAATCGGAAAAAGCATCTAAAAAAAGAGATTATCTGGTTCATTTAGCGAAAGTTTTAGAATTCCTTTTCCAAAACAACAAATAAGGGCAAGATTATGAATCAGTTTCATGACCAGATGCACCATTTCCCCTGTAAGGAATAAAGTTTTTACCACCCATGTTTTCCGGTGAAAGACCTGAAGTAATCTTTTGGACAGCTTTAAAATTATAAAAGAACTCCCTGGCAAAAACCCTCATAACTGTATATGCAGGAATTCCTAAAATCATTCCCGGTATTCCAGCTGCAAATCCTGAAGCAAGAACAACTATAAAGATTTCGAGAGGGTGAGCCTTAACACTATTTGAAAATATGATAGGTTGAAATATAGCATTATCAATTAAGTGAACAATAGCCTCAACTATCATCATATAAGTTACAAGTGGAATTACGATAGTGGTAAAATCCTGATTAATATGCGAAGCAACTCCCATTATTATTGCAATAAACAAACCGAGCCAGGGACCAACATAAGGAATTACATTTAAAATTCCCAGGATGAGCCCCATTACAATTGCCTGCTCAAAATCGATTCCGACTATTGTCATACCGATAGTGACCAGGAACATAATGCAGGTGCTCTGAATCACTATTCCTATAAAATACCTTGTAAGAAGTTTTTTAATAGAATACAACGCCCGTGTTACATTATCTAAATATTTATCCGGGACCCACATTAATATTGATTCGAAAAATAACTGCTGGTCCTTCAGGAAAAAAAATGTTATGAATGTAATTGAGAATATAGCAATTACAATATTCCCAAGAACACCAAGAAGAGATCCAAGAAAACTTTGAATCATATTTATATTCAGTACCCCTGCAACCTTCGCAGAAATATAATCCTGAATAGAGAGATCGTTTTTAATATCAATATTGAAGGCTCTGACCAGATTCTCAATCCTATTGATCGGGCCTTGTAAAAGAAGAACAATTTTCTCACTGTCGATTGTGGAAAAATAATTAATCTGAGTAGTAACGAGAGGAATAAAAGTTACAAAAAACAACACAATCATTCCCCATATTATTGCCAAAGCAATGAGAGCGCTTAAGGGACGGGGGAAAACCCATTTCCTTATTCTGATTTTACAAAAAAGATCTACAAGAGGACGCCCCATTATAGATAATACACCAGACACTAAAATGTAAACAACAATACTCCGGAAATACCAAACACAAGCCAGAAGCACCAAAATCCCAAAGAATATAAGAATGTTTCGAAGTGTAGCTTTCATGGTAAACAGCAATTCTTTTTACAAACCTAATCGATTTTTTTTGAATTTGCTAAAAATATACAGAGGGGATGCTAAGTTTGGCCCATATGGCTATCCGAAGCTCAACTTATCATGGCTCTGAAAGAGCCAGATTTGAATAACCCCCAGCGCACACGCCAGATGGGGGTTATTCATATTAAGCCATATTCGTAACTGTTTAGGTTTAAATAATACAAATAATCTACTGTCATATTGTCTGCAATACTTTCTACACATCGGCCATGTTGTCATGCTTAATGATTTGGAACAGAGTTTGAAAATAGTAATTCGAAATTAAAATATGTTTAACTTAAATTATAGGAGGACAAAACCATGTTACCAACAATTACAAGCAGAAGTTTCAGGCCATTTTTTATGTCGAATTTCTTTGACGACGATTTTTTGCCTGCACTCTCAAACAGAACAAGCTCAATGCCGTCGGTAAACATCAGGGAAGATGACAAGAACTATATCCTTGACCTTGCAGTACCGGGGATTGACAAGAATGATCTGAAAATTGATATTAATGAAGATGTTCTTACTGTCTCTTCAGAGAATCGGGTTGAAAAAGAGGAAAACAAAGATGATTACAAAAGAAAAGAATTCAGTTATTCATCTTTCTGCAGAAGCTTTTATGTACCTGAAAATGTAAACAGGGATAAGATAGAAGCAAACTACAAAGATGGAGTTCTTACTGTAGCGCTTCCGAAACAGGAAGAGGAAAAA
>DATCHE010000076.1:0-11617 GCA_036508535.1 Bacteroidales bacterium
AAGTTTCCCAGTTTGTTTAGTTTTTTAAAAGACTCATATCCATCTTTCACCTCAAAGCCTCCCTCTATAATCCAGTCCGTTCGAACTGGAATTTTGTTTTTTAAAAGGGCTTCCTTAAACCCTTCCAAACGATCTTTACCAATATTCGTATTTGAATATCCGGCAAATTTTGCAATTTTGGTATAACCTTCCTGTATTATCCGGTTCAATGAATTTTCAGCTCCCAATTTATCATTAAATACAACTCTTGAGAATTTTAGATTATCAAATGCCCTATCAAAAAACACCAGCGGAATATTCATCTTTTTCACCTTTGAAAACACCTCTCTATCTGTTGTTTCCTGCGAAAGACAAACAAGCAGACCATCCACTCTCAATCCAATAAGGTTGTCGATGTTACGTTTCTCGTGAATTTCTTTCTCGCGTGAGACTGTAAGTATTACGAAATAGTTATGCTCTGTTGCATAATCAATCATACTGTCAGTAATATATGAGAAAAAACTATTTTCCAGATCAGGAACGACAATGCCTAAAGTAAAAGTCCGTCGTGAGTTTAGCTGACGTGCAATCAGGTTTGGGACATATCCCAATCTGTTGGCAACTTCAAGAATTTTTTTCTTCATTGCCGGTGAAATGTCAGGATGATCGCGTAATGCTTTGGAAACAGATACTCTTGAGATATTAAGTTCCTTAGCAATATCAGATTGTCTGATGTTAATCATATGCTATTACTATTTTCAAATTATTTCCTAAAAATAATCAAAAATAAATGATAACATAAAAACGTTGAGTGAATAATCACAGTTGCCTAAGGAGCTGTTGAAAAAGTGGCTTTTTTGGCTTTCTTCTCTTTGTGTTTCTTTGTGTACTAAGGTTCACAAAGGACTTTTTCAACACCCCGCAATATAATCAGGGTTTGTATAAGATTTATGATTTTTAAACCGGAAAATAATGCTCAAATATCTTTTATCTCACTTTTAATCTCCTCCAGATACTGTTTAATTTTTTGTTCTTCTTCTTTCCTGATTATCAGCAGAGCATCATCAGTATCAACTACAATAAAATCTTTCAGTCCCTCAATAAGAACTACTTTTCCCGGAGTAATACTTATAAGGTTTCCATTACTTTCGTGAGTAAAGGCCTTCCCTCTTACAATTGCATTCTCATTAAAATCGGTATGAGTCTGATCATATAATGAACTCCAGGTCCCCAGGTCGGACCAGCCCATATCAGCACCAAGCACATAAACATTACCAGCCTTTTCAAGGACCCCATAGTCGATTGAAATGCTTCGGATTGCACTATATGTCTTGTTTATAAAGGCAAAATCTTTAATAGTTCCGGGAATAGCTCCCCCTCCATTAAAGGCAAGACAAATATCAGGTAAAAATGTTTCCATTGCCTTAATAATGGATTTTGAACTCCAGATAAAAATACCTGAGTTCCAATAAAAATCGCCGCTTTTAAGAAATGATTTTGCCGTTTCCAAATCTGGCTTTTCAGTGAATGCTTTAACTTTCAATAATTTATTGAACCCTTCAGCGCTATCACTTTTTTCACTCTGAATATATCCATAGCCGGTTTCAGGTTTATCGGGTTTAATACCGAGAGTAATAAGTACATCATTCCCCTGTGCGAAATCAAATCCGGCATTAATGATTTTCCGGAATTCATCCTCATTTGTTATTATATGATCAGCCGGTGTTACGGCAATAACTGCATCGGGGTTTTCGTTCTTTATTATGAATGTACCATACGCAATACAGGGAGCAGTATTTTTCCGGAGTGGCTCTGAGAGTACCCGTTCCGGCTTAATGCCTAACTGTTCAATTACAAGCTCTTTATGGTCTGCATTAGTAACAACCAAAATATTTTCTTCAGGGCAGACAGATTTAAATCGCCTGAATGTTTGCTGAAGAAGAGTTTCTCCGGTTCCAAGAATATCGAGAAACTGTTTCGGTTTTTTACTGCGGCTAAGTGGCCAGAAACGGCTTCCAACGCCACCTGCCATTATTATAACGTACCTGTTGTTCATTTTAAAATCAAATAAAATGCTCACCCGATTAAAGTACGGGTGAGCATTAATATAAAATTAATTCATTTATCCGATGTGTTTCTTTACCTGTCCGGAGATTGGCTTATATTCTTTTTTTTGATCCATCTCGTAGATACGGTCCATTAAAGTCCACTTGCCGGCTGCAGTAGCTTCAGAGTCTGTATTTTGAAATTTTGACACAAAACTCTCCCATTCTTTTTGCCTGGGTTTTGTGGCGAGTACCGTCATGGCTTTTTCATGATCAAAATCGGCGGTTGTGTCCATAATCATGAATAGAATATTTCCATGAATATAGATCTCCATATCAATAATCCCCACATCTTTCATTCCCTGAGTTATTTCCGGCCATGCATTGTTAATACCGTGTACATTTTTATACTGTTTTATCAGTTCGGGATCGTCCTTCAGAGTAAGAATTTTGCAATATCTTTTAAATAAATCGCCCATTTTACATTCTGTTTTAAATCGTTAAGAAATGAACTTAAACATTTCTGTTAATTAATTAACACTGCTTTCCTGGAGACTTTTTGGATTAGACCACCAGAAGGCATATATAGTGATAAAACAATAGCATCCCATAGGAATAAGCATCGCCAGAGCCATACTTTTTTCTGCTACCAGGCCCATTATAGGTGTAAATACTCCACCTCCGATTATAGCCATAACAATTATTGAACCGGCAATTTTGGTGTTAGCTCCAAGTCCTTTAATTCCAAGTGCAAATATAGTCGGAAACATTAATGACATAAAGAAACTTGAAAGGAAAATAGACCATACCCCTATCCAGCCGGGGTGCATAACTGCAAGTCCGACCAGGAGAATATTCATGATGGCATAAATACCCATCAGTTTCCCGGGCTTAATATATTTCATTATCACTGTTGCTGAGAACCGGCCGATAAGAAATGCTACAAGTGTTCCGGTAAGGAAATAGCCTGCCGATTTTTCTGCAATTCCTGTATAGTCCTGGGCGTATTGTATAAAAAAGCTCCATGTGCCAACCTGGGCGCCAACATAACAGAACTGAGCTAAAACTCCCAAGAGGAAATGACGCTGTTTAAACAGTTCACCAGGATTACCTTTATTTTCACTGACGCTTTCCTCCGCGGTTATCTTCGGGAATTTGGTTCTCATAATAAGTATAGCCCAAAGGAATACTACAACACCCAGCACCATATATGGTCTGACAACCCTCATAGTTTCAGATTCGAGATAAGCAGCATAGGTACCTGCCTGTTTCATCACCTCAACTTTAGCCGGATCATGTTCTATACCGGAAAAAATAAAAACAGTGCCAATAAGAACTCCCAATATTGCACCAAATGGATTAAAAGCCTGTGAAAAATTCAATCTCCGTTCAGATGATTCGGGATTACCTAACCCTGCAATAAATGGATTAGCCCCTGTTTCGAGGAAAGAAAGTCCGCTGGCAATAACAAATAATGCGGCCAGGAAATAAAAATACTGACCTGAATGAGCGGCAGGCCAGAACAGGAATGTTCCCAGACTATAAAGTAACATCCCGATTACAAGACCAACTTTGTAACTGTATTTACGCATAATAATTGCAGCAGGCAAAGCCAGTACAAAATAACCGAGATAAAAAGCGCTCTGAATAAGACCGGCCTGAAGCCGGGTTAATTCAAAGGCTTTCATAAACTGTTTAATAAGAATGTCATTAAGGTTATTGGGAATGCCCCAAAACAAAAACAAGGCAGTTACCAGAATAAAGGAAGTTCTGTTCTCCGGGGATACAAGTTTAGCCTTTAGCTGGGATATTGATTTGCTATCCATAGAAGTCTGATTTATTTAAATTAGTTGTGTTTAAATACTTATAATTTTAAATTGAAGGTGCAAACTCAATTTTGAATCCGAGTACCGGCCATTTTGGTAGTTTCGATGGTTTTTTAATTACTATTGCATCAGCTTCCTGCGACCATTTCACTTTAATATCACTGCCTACCATCGTAATAGATTTTATTGCGCCAAATTTATATTTGGAATTTTTGCCCAACGACATAATCTTAATATCGCTTGCAGGCGTACCCAGACAGAATGCATACAGGAACCCATCTTTTGTTGTAAAACGGATATCTTTTGAATTGAATTTATAGTTTTCGTTAAATCTGCCTTGTTTTACAGCTCTGGCCTCAGGTGATTTTTCACCGTATGTCTGCCAAGGACGTGAGCCGTAAATACCTTCGCCATTAGCAGCGGTCCAAACGCTTATTGAATCGAGTATATTAAGCATATCAGGTTCAAGGTCACCTTCAGGTGTCTGAACAATATTTATAAGAAGATTTCCATTTTTACTTACAATATCTACCAACATCTGGACAATCGCCTCAGCAGATTTATACTTTTGTCCGGTACTGTAATACCAATCTCCAATAGATGTATCGGTCTGCCATGGAAACTCGCTAATGGTATCGAGTACACCGCGTTCAACATCCTGAACCCACAAACCACGCGATGGCTGTTTGCAGTTATAAATTGCTTCAAGTTTTCCATTATTTTTGATTATATCCTTATTATAGAAGTTGGTAATTAAAGTCCGGCCAACATCTCCAAACGGCATTGGGCTGTCCGAATAGAGAAGATCAGGCTTGTAGTTATCTAACAGTTCTGTAATGCACCGATACCATTCGAGTTGCCATGCCGGATTAGTAGTCAGCCAGGCTTTGTCGTCAGGGAGAGATACTGCATGATAAAGATCCTGATTATTAAGATTGGTACCATCATAAGGAACACCAGCCTTTGGACCCAGTTTATCAGCACCATGAGAAGTCTGGAACCAGTTAAAGCTTGCACCCAGATGTTCTGAGACTCCAAATTTCAATCCTTGTTTTTTTGCTGCCTGCTGCCAGAGTCCGACAACATCTTTTTTAGGACCCATATTAACAGAGTTCCATCTGTTTATTTTTGAATTCCATAGGAAGAAATTGTCATGATGGGTCGCCATGCTGACAAAATATTTAGCCCCGGCTTTCTTGTAAAGTTCCATGAGTTTATCCGGATCCCATTTTTCAGCTTTCCAGAGAGGAATTATATCTTTATAACCAAACGCAGAAGGATGTCCGTAGTGTTCAAGATGATACTTATAATCAGCGCTTCCCTCCATGTACATTTTTTTCGCATACCAGTCGCCCATACGAGGAACGGCCTGTGGCCCCCAATGCGCCCAGAAACCTAATTTTGCATCACGGAACCATTCAGGATACTGGTATTGTTTCATAGATTCGTCTGTTGGTTTGAATGGACCTTCGGGGAGATTTGCTTTTTGCTGCTGAGCCGAAAGAAGTAGAGTAAACGACAGTGCAAAGAAACCTGAAAGACAGATTTGTCTGGTAAGGTTGGTTTTCATTTTTGAGGTTTTAAATTAGTTATCAAGAGTATACCTAAATATTAATCGTAAATTATTTTATTATTAAATAATTCTTTCAATTCCGCTAGTACCTGACTTTTATTCTAATGGACCCTTCAACTTCCTTTTCAGAAACTACAATCACATAACCTCCTCCGCAACCGGAAGTAATAGCACCAGGATAGTTAAGGAAATAATTTGTTTCCATTTCTTTAAAGATATCATCCTGAACAGTGAGTGGTAGTATTTTCTTCCACATTATAAAAGTATCCGTCATTGCTTTACCCAGTCCAGTAATATCTTTCCTCAAAATGCTATCATAGCAGCTATTACCTGCTTCTCCCAATTGTTTAATTAAGTGTTTTTCGAGATGCATCTCTTTCAGCGGATCGTATCCGTCAGGTCGTGGTTTTAAAGGTACCAGGTAAATAACATCCGAAAGCCAGTCGCAGATATCTTTATCAACAGTAGACTGTATTTTCTCGGGCCAGTAACCACCATTGTAATATAATCCGCTCACCCCTGGCAGAAGTAACCCAAGATGGTCCTGTGACCCTGCAACATATTTAGTCCCGGGAGGGTTCTCTGCACCAAACAATATTTTTGCGTTCTGAACCGGATCACCATCGGGATACCTGTTTCCCCATATTTTTATCCCAAAGTCACGGGAACTGGTAGCAAGGCCCGACCGGCTATTAAAATCCATTGATGGCCAGATCTGTGCCACGACAGCCGATCCGGGATAAACTTTGGATACCCAGGGCTGATCCATCCATCCGCCGGCAAGGCAAAGTCTGTAAGGAAATCTCAGCTCCTTTTTTGTTCCGGAACTGGAGCGGGCTGGTAGTCCTTCTTCGGGAATACGCGGAAGAACAATATATTCCACTCCTGATTCTTTACATAAACTCTTCTTTTCCGGAGTATGGCCTTCTTCATTCACAATGAAAATATCCGGTTTAATCCTTTGAAGATCAGGTTTAAAATCCAACATTCCTGAACCTGATGCCAGAAAAGCTTCACTGACATATTTAATGGATTTTACGATGTAGAGTCGTTCTTCTTCTGAGAAAACAGGCATTTTACCCTTTAGTAAAAACAAGTTATTATCTCTCCCGACGCTCACATAAAGATTTCCGTAAGTTGCGGCCGTTTTGAAAAATGCAACATGACCTCCATGGAGCAGATCAAAACAACCGCTTAACAATACCTTCTTACTACTCATTATCCGAACTGAATTACTTATTATATTTATTTGCCTCTTTCTTAATTGTCGAATCATGCGACATTTGTTCTTTAATCCAGTCGTATGTCTTTTTCATCCCCGTTTTTAAAGGAATAGATGGTTCCCAATCCAGGTATTTCTTAATTAATGTATTTTCACTGTTACGGCCACGAACGCCTTTTGGAGCATCAAGGTCGTATTTCCTGTTAAGTTTAAAACCTGCAATATCTTCTACAATATCAACAAGCTGGTTTATAGAGACCATTTCACTACTTCCCAGATTGAGAGGTTCTATTATGTCGCTATACATAATAGCCTGAATTCCCTTCACGCAATCATCAATATACATAAAGCTGCGTGTCTGGTGACCATCGCCCCAAATTGTGATATCCTTTTTACCGGTTAATGACGCTTCAATAACTTTACGGCACATTGCTGCCGGAGCTTTTTCCCTGCCCCCATCGAAAGTGCCATGTGGGCCATACACATTATGGAATCTGGCAACTCTTGTTGTAAGTCCAAAATCTTCCCTGAAGTGACGACACATACGCTCACTGAAAAGTTTTTCCCAACCATATCCGTCTTCTGCCAGTGCGGGGTAAGCATCAGCTTCTTTCAGTCCCGGATTATTTGGATCGGTTTGTTTATCGCCATTGTAAACGCATGCTGATGATGCATAAAAAAACCTGTCAATTCCGCAGTCGCGTGCAGCCATAAGCAGATGAGTATTAATAAGAACACTTATCATACAGGCAGCTTTATTATTTTCAATAAAGCCCATTCCTCCCATATCCGCAGCAAGGTTAAAGACCTCATTATATCCGTTTACTACTGTGTAGCAGTTTTCTTTAAGACGCAGGTCAAGAACAAGATTATCAACCCCTTCTGTAACCTGATACCATTCATTCAAAGGTTTCATATCCACAGCTCTTACTGAGTGACCTTTTTTAACTAACTCTTTAACGAGGTGACCGCCAATAAAACCGCCGGCTCCTGCAACCAAAATCTTTTTCATAATTCAAAAATTTAATAAATACTTACACGTGTACTTTCGCGATAACTTTAAGATTACAAAACTAATGATTAATATTCCTTCACCAAATTATTTTTCGAATAATTTATTCAAAAACTCTTACGTTTAATCAGACATTCAGATAAATGCATATTGAATTAAAATAGCATTAATCTGTATTTAATTAATCTGAAATTGCCTGATATACAAGGTTTTTATATTTACCAATCAGGGTTTCACTCCAGTTGGAATCAACCTGAGACATAAAAATCCCAATAAGGTCTTCTTTGGGATCTACCCAAAAGCGCGTATAGAAAGCACCATCCCAACCGAATGTCCCAAGCGATTCAAGTTCATCAAACAGACCTCTTTCAGACCGTATTCCAAAACCTAATCCAAACTTATCACCCATTATCCCGTTATGGGCAAAAGAAGTAAAAATGAAGATATCGCCTATAGAGTTTGTTGTCATTAATTCGACTGTCTTCCGGCTGAGTAGCCTTTTCCCGTCCAGTTCACCTTTATTCAGTAACATCTGTGCGAATCTTGCATAATCAGATGCAGTTGATACCAGGCCGGCTCCGCCTGAAAAATAGTTCTGCGGCTTAGGATAAGGAAAATATTTAGTCACTTTGCCAAGCTTTCCATCTCTTCCCATCAGGTACAGAGTGGCAAGTCGTGAGAATTTTTCCGGAGGAAGCGAAAAATATGTATCCTGCATATTCAACGGTTCAAAAACATGTTTCCTCATATATTCATCAAACGGCATCCCGCTAACTACCTCTATAAGATAACCGAGAACATCAACAGACATTCCATAATTAAATTCTTCTCCGGGTTGTGAAACAAGTGGCAATGTCCCCAGTTTCTTTATCATTTCGCCTATGGTCCCTTCTGTAGGCAGCAATCCCACCGTCATACCTGCCTCCCTGTAATATCTACCCTGCAGCGCACTGCCATAAGTAATGCCTGATGTATGGTTAAGCAGTTCCCGAATGGTAATTTCACTTTTTGCAGGCACGAGAATAATGCTGTCAGATGTGGGAGACCTCTTAACTACCTTTGAATTCTTAAACTCAGGTATGTATTTTGAAACAGGATCAGTCAGGAGAAAATAACCCTCTTCATATAAAGTCATCACGGCAACTGAGGTTATTGCTTTGGTCATTGAAGCTATCCGAAACATTGCATCGTTCGTCATTGCCTTTTTTCCTTCAATATCCTTCAACCCGAAAGATTTGAAATAGCCCACTTTCCCATGACGGATAACCATGGCTACGGCACCCGGTAATTTACCCTCTTTTACATACTGGTTCAACACTGTATCTATCCTGCTTAGCCGTTCAGATGAGAGACCGATCTTCTCAGGAGCAGAGACAGGAAGTCCCTGACCTGAGGCAGTCGGAAATGTTGATGACAGGATCAAAAAAAAGAATATCATTTTTAAAGCCACTGAAATGGAATGCTTTTGATTCATAATATTTCGTTTAAAATAATTTTATCTACGAATACTTTTCAGTAACTCCAGGGACTATTCGGTGTACCAAAATCTGAAGCCAAAGGTCTTATGTTGAATGGAACTATCTTACCTGAATGAACATCAAAGAGTCTTTTATTTGTTGCTTTAGCAGCTTCCGTAAGCTCCTTATATGGACGATTATTGACATCAACAAGCCCAATGTTATAATTTTCCCCATCGCCACGTCCTAATACTGGTTCGTCTCCCCAGGCGAACCAGTGAGCACCTAAGAAACAGCCAACCGATGCAGCCTGCTCAACATAAAACCTGTAGGCTTTTCCGCGCTCAATCTGGTCTCTGGCTTGTACCAATCCTGCTCCCAGTCCGTTTGCCGGTACACCAAAATGGAATTCTCCTATCACAATTGGGCGACTGGAGATACGGTATGCCCGGTCAAGCTGAGCCATCGGCTCATACTCGTATACATTAATGCTGCAAACGTCGAATTTCCTACCGGTGCGAAGCAATGCGTCCGATGTTTCACCACCAAAACGTATCCCTAAATTTATATGATTCGGATCGTACTTTTTCATAGCAGCCAGGGCCATATCGAGATATTTTTCGAACGAATTCATTACAAAATCAACACGACGTTTTGGAGTATCTCCCTGGGCAAGGAACTCTTTAAGCTTATCTTTAATCGGTGAATCAGTACCGGCAAGGATCATATCTACTACTTCACTTTCGCGACCATCAAAAGCTGGTTCATTGCCTACGAAATAACCGATTAAGAGAGGATCGTTCTTAAGTGCTGTACATTGGGTACTGGCGGTTTGATCAATTGCTTTAGAAAACTCTTCTGAATACACATCAGGCAGACCAAAGAAATTGAGCCCGGTTCTCGGCCAGCGCATCATAACAATATATGGTCTGCGCTTACCCCCTGTAGTCATTCCCCATGCCTTAAGACGTGGTGAGGTTCGATCAACAGAAGGTGCTCCTCCCTGGACTCCGGGTCGTCCTCCGGAACTTCCGGTGGCACCATTAGCTCCGGTAGAAAGGTAGAAATGTCCGTGCGGATCTACGAACCACCACTTGCCGTCGACCTGTTCAACCCTGAAAAATCCGGTAGCTTTTGTTTTTGTTTCTTTATATCCACCATACTCACAATAGTTGTATTGGGTACTATCGCTCCATGTTTTTTCTTCGTCAGCAAGTTCTTTAGCGAGTTGCTCCTTACTTTTAATTTTACCCGGCCACTCGGCCCATTTCCATTGATTAAACTCATCAAGTACAGGTGTCTTTTCAAGAAATTCCGACCCTTCATCCTGTTTGGAAAGATGCACCGCTCTTATCTCAACAGTCGGCTTGTTGACTGGATAAGGCATTGCAAACCCAAGATATTCAATATTAGTTAGTCCCCCGAATGGCCCTGCTATTGAATACCAGAAAGAATTGGTTCGACGGTTAGTTGCAGAAGCCAGATCAGTTCCTGTCTTGTCCATGCTTAAAAAATATTTAATGGGAACACAAGCTCTAAACCATATATTCTGACCAAATGGCTGAATTTTAATTCGTCCGGGCGCTCCATCTGATCTGTATAGCCACAGGCTAAACCGCTGGGGGGATGAAGTTCTCATTTCCATCACCAAATGAGTATAACCGGTCCAATCTGAAGGTAATGCCGGACTAAGATCTTTAACTACAAGTTTGATTTCACTTAGTGAGCCATCAAAAGTAAGCTTCCTGACTTCCTGTGCATTTGTTACTGTAGAAAAAAATATTAGCAACTGTAAGGAAATCAATAAATGTCGGAGATTGAATTTAAATAGATTGTACATAATTTTTAATTTTAAGGTACTAATTTAAGTAATAAATCCAATTATTTCCCGGTAATTTTTAATGTAAATGCATATTCGCATGGTTGTCCGGCAGGTAATTGAACCGTAAGACCGTTTTCATTCTGAGTCCATTTCAATGAACCGTTTGATCCCAGCATCCGGACGTCTTTTATATTTCCAAACCATAGTTTTTTACCTTTAGGCAATGATTTGATTGTGACCTCTTTGCCTGGCCAGGCCATCATAATGGCATAAAAGGTATTGCCCTTGGTTGTAAAACGGATATCTTCACCGGTAAATGCTTTTGGTCTGTTGCTTACATTACCTGTACCTGTTTTTACATTAGTCGGCCCTTCACCAAATGTTTCCCATGGCCTTGTTCCGTGAATAGCTTCGCCATTTATATCCATCCATTTTCCCATTTCATCGAGAAACTTATAGTAAGCGGCTAGTATAGTGCCATCGGCCCGAAGGTTTATATTAAGGCACAGGTTCCCGTTCTTGCTTACAATATCCACAAGTTGCAATACGATGTCTCTTGTAGGAACGGGGCCTCTTCCCGATGTTAAAAGATATAAAGGATTAGTATAGAACCATCCATCAAGAGCAGTATCGGTTTGCCATGGGTACTTTCTCATTTGGTCGCTCTGTGCATTCTCAATA
>DATCHE010000077.1:0-49939 GCA_036508535.1 Bacteroidales bacterium
AGGGCAGCATTCATCTTTTGGGTTATACCATTGTGAAGCTTATAATCAAAAATTATGTTTTCACCCTCAATTTCAATTTCAAAGCATTTATTGAAGACTAAACCAGGGTGTGAATTTTCCATCTCGCCCAGGGAAGTGTCGTGTGTTGCAATTAATCCGGTCGCTCCCAACTCAATCATCCTCTTCAGGAATAGTTTAGATCCCAGGCTCTTGTCTGCCGAATTTGTCCCTTTCAGTATTTCATCTAGTATGAAAAACGTTGATTCTCCCTCTTCAATCCTGGATTTCAGTATCCTCAGCCTCTTTAGTTCAGCATAAAAATAGGATTCATTATTTGACAGCGAATCGACTGTACGCATACTTGTAAAAAGTTTTAAAGGAGTAAAAATCAGGTCTTCAGCACAAACCGGGGCGCCGATCATTGCCAGAATGTAGTTTATAGCTATAGTTCTCAAAAAAGTACTTTTGCCTGCCATATTTGCTCCTGATATAATACACACATTACCACATCTTTCCAGAGTGAAATCATTAGTTACTCTTTTGTTTTCACCTATCAGCGGATGTCCCAGGTTTCTGGCCGAAAACACAATCCCCTTATCAGAAATCACAGGGTAAACAAAGTCAGGATTATTATACGCATAATTTCCAAGACTGATATATGCGTCAACATGACCTAACATTTCAAGCCAGACCGGAAACTGGTTCTTATATTCGTCTTTCCAATTTTCAAGTCTGTAAACACTATGATAATCCCATAAGAATAACCCATTTAATGTAAAACTTACAAGCATATTCAACCGGTTATCAAATGTTTTGATAAGCCTGCCCAGTTTCCGTACTGCAACATCGGCTGAGACCTTACCGGTTGACATATTCAGTTTAATGTCATTTAAAACCTGTGATGTAAATATTTCATTATCAAATGCTCTAAGTAATTTATCTATTGAAGATAAGTAAATATACTTCTTTGATAAAACTGCATGAATCTCATTTATCCTTTTTAATCCAGCCATTATATATAGCAGGTTAAGCAGAAAGAAAAAAGTAAAAATCTGGTACGAAATAACTCCTGCCACAAGAAGGAGAAGTGAGGTAATTGTTACAGAAGGAAGGAGAAAAATCAGGTATTTTTTAATCGGGGAGGATTTTATATGTTTGTTTTCTCCCATCCAATTTAAAGTACCTGCGATCTGGTTTGTCTCAAGAGAGTTTTTCATCCCTGAGGCCATAAACTCATGTCGCCATTTCTCTTTATCTGCAAGTTCCCGAATGGTTTCCTGTCGTGAAATCAGTTCCGGTGAAAAAGCGACAGGATCAGACAACCAACCTGCAAGAATATCCCTGCCATATCCTGTTATGGTCCTGTTCAGATATTGAAAAAGAGAAGAATTGCCAAAAAGATCAACGTCATTTGAAAAATCATGTTCCGGATCAACAAATGAATTCCCTGCCTCAAATGCCGACAGGTTGCCGCAAATGGCATCTGCTTCATTCTGGTTAATTTGTGCTTGATTGTTCATCAACATTTTTTTCCCTGAATGAGATGAATAGAGTTTCAGCAGGTATAAAAACACTGCTGCGAATATTATTGTAATCAGAATACCAACCTCAATACTTCCGGTAAATGCAAACCAGATTAGAATTAATCCTCCTATGAAGAAAAAAAGCCTTAAAACAGAAAGGGCAAATAACACCTTATCTTCCTTTGCCTCAAGAAGGCGGAATTCTCTTACAGCATTAAGGTATTTTTCTTTTATAAGGGGATTCTGCATATATTCAGAATGTTAAAGCAACTACTTTCAGTAAACTCCTGGTATTAAAGTAATCAGATCCTGCTCTGTCAAAATTCCATGACCATTCCTCACTAAACCGGCAAGGCGGCAGATTGGTCATCAAAGTAGGAGTCGCAGCAACAGTTCCCGATTTATTTGTAATTATTTCTGTTACATCTGAAATGAGTACTGAATTATGTTTTTTGAGAAAATCAATATGTTTTTTCTGTATTTCAGATTTGAACTGAGAAAACTCTTCTTCCTTAATTTCTGACTTTTTCTTCAGGAAGTTAGTAAGCAGATACTCCAGTTGGGTAAGAAGATTAAGTGAAATAACCATTCCGGGATCATAGTCAGGTGTGTATTCCGGAACTGAAATATTTTCAAGCGATTTAAACGGATTAAAGAATGAATGTCTTCGTGATTCATCCCATACTTCTTTTATCAGACCACCCGTAATATCATCTTCAATTAATTCAATATTACCAAGACTTCCGGTCTGGTTTATTACCTCAGGTGGATGAATGATATCAACCAGAATTATTTTTGTATTATTTTCGACCATCTCTGCTACAGGTAGATCAAGCAACCAGCCACTTCCAAGAACAGTCACTTTTGAAGGTTTATGAAAATCCAAAGCCCTCATGATAAAATTCCTGCAATTCTCCAGATGAGAGTCCCAACCACCATCCTGATTGAGATGACGTTTTATCAGAGCATTATGATAATTATAATAGCCCATCTTGTTAAGGATTCTTCTATATTCCGGGCTATGTGTCACAATTTAACATTATTTGCTCTTAATTTTTTCAACTCACTGTTCATTAATGATCTCAGTTTTAATGCAAGCTCGTCATTGTCTTTCGTCCCAAAAGACGAAGGTTGAACGGGATCCAGAACTTTTATTCTGATTCGTTTACCCCAGGCGAAAATCAGACCATTTTTAGGAAGAATTCCTCCGGTTCCATCAATAAGGACTGGAAGGATTGGGCGTTCGGCTTGTATTGCAAGAAGGAAAGCGCCTCTTTTAAACCGACCGATCTCATTCCCATTTGAGCGTGTTCCTTCAGGAAATATCATGATAGAGGTACCATCTTTCAGGCATTTTAATGATTTTTCAAGCATCCCTGACTTACTCTGTTCATTAACCCTGTCCACAGTTATATAATCAGCCATTCTTATATACCAGCCAAGAACCGGGATTTTCGTATTTTCAATTTTCGAGACAGATTTGAATCTGTACCTGAGGTAGAATATCAGTACAATATCGAGCATAGACTGATGGTTAGAAATTATCACAAAAGTTTTCCCTCTTACAGCCTTATTCCTGCCTTCCATCTCTATCTTCCAAACCGGAATGATCCAACACAACAAGAACCCCTGGTACATAAGTAACCAATGAGTTACAAGTCTTTTTTTATCGAAAGGAAGAACAAGTAACCAGATCATAAAAGTAATCGGAAACATTACTACAATGAACAAAGAAACTATTATCCAAACTATGCTCGACTTAAAAACTTCCATATATCTAATTTGTGCCTACAATTATCAGGTGTTCATTTGGGCAGCCGAATAACTCCTTTGTGAACCTTGGTGTTAACCTTAGCGTCCCTTTGTGGTAAAAGAAAAGCCATTAACCACAAAGTATCACAAAGTACTTCACAAAGCTACACAAAGGGAAGAAGTAAAAAATCATCTTATGCTTTTAACTACCTAAAAGGGTAATAATACAGCATATCGGTAAAAAATATCAAATTAATTCTACTTTGCCAGATTTAAAAAATCAACCTGTTTTTGCCCTTAATCCCTAAAGGAACAGGTTGATTTTTCAGTTTGCTCCCTTTAAGGTCGGGGCAAACAAACTGAAAATCCGGTGTAAGATGCATTCTGTCAAAGTAGAATTAAAAAAAATTATAAATCTCCTCCTTTGTATTTAGAAAACCTTCTTCACCAATTACCTTAATAATATCATCAACCATGTGTCTGCAGCCAATAAGTTTTCCTGAAACAGTCAATATCCGGCCATTCTCAACAATAGCGCAATGCTTTATTATGCCATCCTTAACAGAAAGTGTGCAGGAAAGGTCAGCACTATTTAACTGAAAGCTGTTATTAAAAGTATATTCCGGTCCATAAGCCCAATTCCATTCCCAGGTCTTATATTTCGTAGTGGCAAGTGATTCCGCATCAGCTGTTTCTGACAAAGAAAGGTTATATACTTTTGCATCGGACAGGTTATGAAGAAAATAATCCATTATTGCAATTTTGAACTCATATATATCTTTGAAACCTTTCAGTTTTTCATTAAGATTTATAACTGCAGATGGGTTTGATTCAACTGCCCTTGTAGTATAGTGGGATTTATCTTTGCGAATAGAATTTCCAAGCAACTCAAGTGAGGCGCTGAAGAGTATCGTTCCATGATGCAGTACCCGGTTCCTGTGAACGTGTTCCGCGTTTCCTGAAATTTTCAATCCCTCAATTTTAATATCATTCTTACCCTTGAGCGTTGCTTCTATTCCTAATGATAACAGAAAATTGATAACCGGCAGTGTGTACTTACGAAAATCTACCTGTTTGCCTGCTTCACTTCGACTGATAAAGGTGAAATTCAGATTACCACCATCATGAAATACAGTTCCGCCCCCTGAAATTCGTCTTATTACAGGAATATTATTTTCCGTTATATATTTTGTATTTACTTCCCTGTGGGCCGACTGATGTTTCCCGATTACTAAACAGGGTTTATTAATGCCAAGGATCAGATACTCTTCTTTACTGTTCTTAAGAAGTGTTTCTTCAATTGCCAGATTAAGGAAGGGATCGTCAGATTCCAGGGTTATACAATACATCAGGAGTAAATTTTTTACTCTTCTTTCTGCCCCCCAACCCCCCTAAAGGGGGCTAATACTCATATATACATTGAATTAACCCCCATTTAGGAGGGCAGGGTGGGCGAAAACTAAGAGTGAGTTTTTACCTCAAAATATGGTTTATGTTGTAAAATCTTATTGTCGGTCAGTATATACAAACTATAAATACCCCAGCCGATTAACGCCCCGAGAAGCGAACCGCAGATCACATCACCGGGATAATGAACCCCAAGGTATATCCTGCTGTACCCTACAACAGAAGCCCAAAGAATTATACTAATTGTAAACCACCTCTTTTTGATAAAAAGAAGGCTAACGAGAGCTACATTAAATGAATTTGTAGCGTGCGAGGACACGAAGCTGTACATTCCCCCACATTCTCCTTTTACGAGATGAACAAGTCCTTCAAGTGAGGGCTCATGACAAGGACGAAGCCGCAAAACAAGGTTCTTAATTAAAACTGATATCTGATCGGCAAGAGTGGCAGCGAGGATTATGAACAAAATAATTATGAGAAATTTCCTTTTATATTTTACTCCCAGGTAGATAAGAATAGCGAGATAAAGAGGAATCCATATTACTTTGCCACTAATAGTATACATTACCTGATCGAAGAACGGAGAGTTCAGTGAATTAAGAAAAAGTAAAGCCTGTTGATCAAGATGTTCAAGCATAATAAAAATTAATCGTTATTGAGAACTTTCCAGATCATATCTTTCAGAGTCGTTATTCCGAACCCGGTAAGGGAAGAAATAAATACTCTTGGAATTTCGGGCAGATCTTTTCTTATTTCATTTATAAGTTCTTCATCGAGCATATCGGATTTTGAAATTGCAAGAACCCTTTTTTTATCAAGCAGTTCAGGGTTATACATTTTCAATTCGTTTATGAGGATCTCATATTCGTCTTTAATATTCTTACTATCAGCCGGGACCATGAAAAGGAGCATGGAATTTCTTTCAATATGTCTTAAGAATCTGATTCCAAGACCCTTACCTTCATGTGCTCCTTCGATGATACCGGGGATATCGGCCATTACGAATGATTTTTCATCCCTGTAACTCACTATCCCCAGATTCGGAACGAGAGTAGTGAATGCATAATCTGCAATCTTTGGTTTAGCGGCCGATACAACAGATAGCAGAGTTGATTTACCCACATTAGGAAACCCTACCAGACCTACATCAGCCAGGATTTTTAGTTCGAGAATGAATTCTTCCTCAATACCGGTTTCTCCGGGCTGGGCGTATCTGGGAGTCTGGTTGGTTGGTGATTTGAAATGAGTATTTCCCTGACCTCCTCTACCGCCCTTTGCAAGGATCTTTTCCTCTCCGTTTATGGTAATCTCGAAAATGACCTCTCCTGTTAAGCTGTTTTTAGCAATTGTACCCAAAGGAACCTGAACTGTAATATCTTTTCCATCGGCACCGGTAGATGTTTGCCTGCTGCCCCCCACGCCGTTTTCAGCGAAAATATGGCGCTGATACTTGAGATGCAGAAGAGTCCACATCTGATCGTTTCCTCTCAGAATAATATGTCCACCTCTTCCTCCATCACCCCCATCGGGTCCGCCTTTGGGCTCAAATTTCTCCCTGCGGAAATGAGCCGACCCTGCACCTCCGTTACCGGAGCGGCAGTAAATTTTTACATAATCAACAAAGTTTGATCCGGACATTTCCTGTAATTTTAAAAACTATAACTTATTTTTTGCCCCCTGCCCTTTTTCTACCTTCTGTTTTTTTGCCCCTGCCCTTTGTTCTTTCTCCTGTTTTTTTTGCCCCCTGCCCCCTAAAGAGGGTTCTGAAAACCATCTCTTTATCTTAGCCCCCCTTCAGGGGGGTTGGGGGGCAAAACCTCCTGTGCTTCAGGGGGTTTTGGGGGGGGCAAAACCTCCTGTGCTTCAGGGGGGTTGGGGGGCAAAACCTCCTTTGATTTCGGGGGGTTGGGGGGTTTAACTCACAGAAACAATGTGCTTTTGGGGGTTAAACTAATTTTTTCATAGAATCGCAAAGTCTTTTAAAGATATCATCAATCGTACCTACTCCTTTTACTGATTGATAGATTCCTCTTTCGCTGCAATAATTAATGATCGGTTCAGTTTTCTCTTTATAGACTTCAATTCTGTTTTCGATAACTGCCGGGTCCTTGTCGTCAGGTCTTCCTGACAATTCAGCGCGGGCTAATAACCTTTTAACAAGTTCATCGTGATCGACGTCAAGAACAAGCATCTGGTCGATCTTCATATTTCTTTCATTCAGCATTTTTTCGAGAGAAACTGTCTGTGCCACGGTACGGGGAAACCCGTCATAAAGGAAACCTGCTGTGCCCTTACTGTTGTCAATCTTATATGCTATCATCTCAATTACAACCTCATCAGGAACAAGTTCCCCTTTCGACATAATCAGACTCATCTTTTTACCAAGATCTGTTCCTGCTGTAATCTCTGCGCGGAGCATGTCGCCTGTTGAAAGGTGAAGAAGGTTGAACTTTTCAGCAAGTCTGACTGACTGTGTTCCCTTACCGGAACCGGGAGGGCCAAAAATTAAAAAATTAACCATAGGACAATTTAAATTATGAATTATGAATTATGAATTATTTTATTAATGTGTAGACAGAGGATAGATTGCGTCCGTATCCATCAAAATCCAGACCATAACCAACTACGAAATCGTTTGGAATTTCAAAGCCAACATAATCAAGAGGGATATTCCTTGTATATGCATCAGGCTTATACAGGAGAGTTGCTATTTTAATTTCGGCAGCCTTCCTGATTACAAGCTCATCCACAATCCGTTCGAGAGTATTACCCGTGTCAACTATATCTTCAATTACAACAACTGTCTTGTTTTTAATATCCTCGTTCCATCCGATCAGTTCCTTAATAAACCCTGAAGAGCTTGTACCTTCATAAGATGCCAGTTTCACAAAAGAAATCCTTGCCTGACCATCGATACGTCTGAAAAGATCAGCAGCAAAAAGAAATGCCCCATTAAGAATTCCAAGGAATACCACATCTTTTCCGGCAAGGTCATCATTCATCTGTTTGGCAAGAACATCAATTCTCTCCAGAATGACCTTCTCGGTGATCATTTCTCTGAACTTTTTATCTAGAATCCGGATTTCTTTCATGAAGGGAATTTTTGAATTGTTAGCCGGTGCGAAAATATGAAAATAATAGCGTATTTTTGCCTTTATCAGCAAGTTAAATTAAATTATTTTAAATGGAACCGATAGTTAGCATCATAATGGGCAGCACAACTGACCTGCCGGTAATGACAAAAACAGCAGAGATACTTAACGATTTCAGGATACCTTTTGAGATGAATGCCCTTTCGGCACACCGGACACCGGATGAGGTTGAAAAATTTGCAAAAAATGCCCATTCGAGGGGAATAAAAGTGATAATTGCTGCAGCAGGAATGGCTGCCCACCTACCCGGTGTAATCGCAGCTATGACGCCGCTTCCGGTAATAGGAGTACCAATCAAAGCCTCCCTTGAAGGACTCGATTCCATCTTTTCAATTCTTCAGATGCCTCCCGGAATTCCTGTAGCTACTGTAGGTGTGAATGCAGCACAGAATGCCGGAATCCTTGCAGCTCAGATTATTGCCACAGGGGACGAAGCAGTTATGAAAGAGGTTGTAAAATACAAGGAGTCTCTTAAAAAGAAGATCGTTCAGGCCAATGAAGAGCTGAAGGGAGTAAAGTTTCAATATAAAACAAACTAAGAATCAATACTTTGCCGCATTTTTGCCCCCTGCCCCCTAAAGGGGGTTCTGAAAACCTTCTCTTTGTCTTAGCCCCCCTTTAGGGGGGTTGGGGGGCAAAAAACAAGGGGATTAATGAGAAAATATATTTCTTTTAAGTAATTATTTCAATTTTTTAATACTTAGGTTAAGAATATTTGTATCTTAGTATTAAATTTTTGAAACAGTTGAGCTCGCTGCACAAAATATCTGTTTCTGTCATTTTCTTATTTCTCTTTTCAACTGCTTATGGTGGAGATACTTATCGTCTTTCGGCCGGAGCGGGAGAAGCGGGAATGGGAAACGTTTGTATTATGAAAAACGGATTCTGGTCTTCATTTCAGAATCAGGCATTGCTGGCTTTTAACAACTCTATCTCTTTCGGTTTAAGCTACGAAAACAGGTTTTCAATAGAAGAACTGGGAACCAGGTCAATAGGTTTGGCAATACCTGTCGGAAAAGCTTCCATCGGGGCTGTTTATTCACACTTCGGCTATATCGATTTTAAAAGAGATATGACAGGTCTGGCATGCGGTCTGAAACTTTCAGAAAATATTTCAGCAGGCGTGCAAGTCGATTATTTTTCGGAAAGAACAACAAGCGAATATAATAATAATCAATCTGTTACTTTTGAAACAGGGCTGCTTTTTACCCCATCTGAGAATACGAGGATTGGAATTCATTTGTTTAATCCTTTACCCAATTCAATAAGAAAAAATTTCCTTCCAACCTCCATAAGAGTGGGGGTTGGTACAGAACTAAGCGAAATCCTGTTTGCAGGTGTTGAAGCTGAAATGAGCGCTGGCAATAAATTAATAGTAAGTACCGGCTACGAATATGAAGCAGCAAAGAATCTCTGGTTACGGGGCGGGTTCAGCACAAATAATAATTCATTCAGTTTCGGACTGGGATATCTTACAAAAATTGCACAATTAGATCTGGCATTTCAGACTCATGAAAAGCTTGGTGTAACTTCCTCTGTATCTTTAATATTCAAAATCCATTAATAAATGGAAAATCTTATTGCTTACAGGAATTCCTTTGCGTTCTTTTCGCAAACCTTTGCGACCTTTGCGGTTAAAAGAAAATCAATTGTTATTTATACAATACCATTATTATTTATCCTAACTCAACTAAACGTATCAGCTCAGACTGAAAAATTGTCTGAGGCCATCATTTCGATTGCAGAGGAGTTGGCTGCGGAAGAAGCTGACCCACTGGCAGCTGAAAACTATATTGAAAAACTTCAGGAGCTTGCTGATAATCCTGTAAAACTTAATTCCTCCGGTGAAAATGAAATTTCAAGATTATTCTTTCTTTCCGATTTTCAGGTAAAAGCGCTTGTCGATTATGCTCATTCTTCCGGAAGGATAATTTCTGTTTTTGAATTGGCCAACATCCCCGGATTTGATAAAGAAACCGTTGAGACGATGGTCCCATTCATTACCCTCGAAAATTACATCAATATGAATCCGGATTCGGCAAGATGGAGAAGCACGCTACTCACAAATTTTTGCTTTAAATCGGGCAATAATGACACAACTTCATTAGGTTCTCCATGGAAATTCCTTTCAAAATACAAGTTTTCCGCTGGCGGATTCTCCGGAGGGTTTGCTATCGAAAAAGATCCGGGAGAGAAGTTTTTAAGCGGAACTCCTCCTTTACCCGATTTCCTGTCTGCCAACCTTACCTATACCGGAAATGGTCTTCTCCGCAGATTAATTGTTGGCGACTATTCTGCCCGGTTTGGTCAGGGTACGAACACAAATTCCGGTATTCGCACTGGTCTTTCCCTTTCTTCACCAGGATACATGTCGGGAAGTGATGAGATAAGACCCTATACATCAACAGATGAAAATAATTTCTTCAGAGGAGTGGCTGCTGTTTTATCATTTAAGGATCTTGGAGTATCTGTATTCTATTCAAAAAAAAATTCAGATGCCACCCTTGGCTCATCAACTGGTATTTCGAACGACTATATTGAAAACTTTTATCTGGCAGGGAATCATAACACATCATCATATCTGTTTAAAAAAGATGCAATTTCTGAACTGGCATGTGGAGTAAATCTATCCTACAATTTTAGTAATATGAAGGTTGGGTTAGCCTGGACTGAAAACAGGTTTTCACTTCCTGTAATCCCGGCAGGGAATGATCCCATAGAAGTTTTCAATTTTAGAGGAGACCAGAATAATATTTATACCATTTATTACAATGGCTTCATCAAAAAAGTATTGGTTTATGGTGAATTTTCAGCCACTGATTATCATAAGTATGCATATGTTCAAGGGGTGTCACTCCGGCCGTCCGACAGGCTGACTATTAGTTTTTTATTCAGGAACTATGACGCCGGGTATGTCAGTTTTCATGGAAATGGAACAGGAAGCAGTTCTTCAACCGGTAATTCACAAGGGATTCTGGGAAGTTTTACATTTGAAGCAGCAAAGTATCTCTTCATAAGTGGCGGGAGTGATTTCCAGATTTTCCCGTGGTTGAAATACCGAAACAGCTCTCCCTCATCGGGAATGAAACAGGAAATCAGACTCAGATTTTTACCGACAGAAAGATTAACTTTAGAAGCTTCATATAATTACAGGTTTTCAACAGCAGATAGTTCGGAAACGATAGGTATTCCTGAACAGAAGACACTATTCTCCAGATGTTTAAAGGGCTCAGTCAAATTCTCCCTGACAGATAATCTTACACTTGGAACCCGGATAGACTATAAGATTGCTAACCCTCAGGGAAGCAGGGGCGCTGGTTTAATACAGGATATTAACTTTAGTCTGAGAAATATCCCGGTAACAATCTGGCTGAGGTATTGTGTTTTTAATACTGACAGCTGGGATTCAAGGATTTATACGTATGAGAATGATTTACTCTATAGTTTCAGTATTCCGGCACTTTCAGGAGAAGGCAGCCGGAGTTACATAATGGCAAAATGGGAAATAAACAGTTTTGCAGATTTAAGAGTCAAATATGGAATTACATCGTTGATTGAAAGTGGGATGAGGGTAAGAGAATCCAGAGAGTTAAAGATTCAGTTTAAGGTGCAGTTTTAGATTATCAATTATGATTCCTGTATCTTAATATCCCGAACATTTAGCTGTAGATTTTTATTGCCTCGAAACTCATTCATTTCCAATGAATAACAAATATCGAAGGGATTCCCGCCCTTTATATATTCAAAGTGATTCGCCTGACTGAAAGCTATGGCAGAAAAGCTTTTTTGACCTGTTGACTCCTGACAAAGATCGAGTTTCAAATGTTCACAGCTCGATCCGACCATCCGTCCTGCACCTGTATCGAATATATTTCGTGAGACAAATACCGGAGACATATTTTCCGGCCCGAATGGCTGAAATTGATTCATTGTATTGAAAAAATCTTCATCTATTTCCGAAAATGAAAGTTCGGTATCAATAAACACCCGCGGGACGATCTGTTCATCAGTGATAGTAGAGTGCACATACTTCTCAAAGCGATCCATGAATGGTTGAATATTCTCCATTTTGAGTGTCAAACCTGCCGCATACATGTGGCCTCCGAAGCTCTCCAGCAGATCGCTGCATGCTTCAATTGCCTGATAAAGATCATACCCCTGGACTGAGCGGGCCGATCCGGTTGCAAAACCATTCGATTCGGTAAGAATAACTGTTGGTCTGTAATATGTTTCAATTAGTCTGGAGGCGACGATTCCAATCACACCTTTCTTCCATTTAGGATTAAACAGTACTGTGGTTCTGGAATTTACGGTTCTCTGATCTTCTGCGATCATCCTCATAGCCTCCGTAGTTATTATTCTATCGATGCTTCTTCTTTCAATATTGAAATTGTTGATCTCTTTGCTTATTCCTGCGGCAAGTTTTATATCGCCTGAAACAAGCAGATCAACCGACTTACTTCCAGATTCAATTCTCCCGGCTGCATTTATTCTGGGACCAATTTTGAAAACCACATCTTCGATAGTAAGCGCTTTGGTAACTTCCGATTCACGGATTATTTCTTTAAGGCCGATACGAGGCGATTCGTTAAGTTGTTTGAGGCCGAAGTAAGCTAATACCCTGTTTTCCCCGGTAATAGGAACTATATCAGATGCGATACTAACAGCCACAAGATCAAGATAGTGATAAATTTCACTTAAGGGAATACCGTGAACTCTTGAATATGCCTGTATCAGTTTGAAACCGACACCGCAGCCAGACAAATCTTTATAAGGGTAATTGCAAAATGGCTGTTTGGGGTCAAGAACTGCAATCGCTTTTGGGATCTCTTCTCCGGGGTAATGGTGATCGCATATAATAACATCGAGTCCTTTACTTCTGGCATATTTTACCTTTTCCACAGCTTTTATACCGCAGTCGAGAGTGATAACAAGTTTGCAATTCTTCTGGGCCGCATAATCCAAACCCTGAAATGACACACCATAACCTTCTTTATATCTGTCGGGAATATAATATTCAACATTGGTGTACTGATCTTTTAGAAATGAATACATCAGTGCCACAGCAGTAGTTCCGTCTACATCATAATCACCATAAACGAGGATTCTTTCGTTTTTCTTAACTGCATCGGAGATCCGTTCTACAGCAATGTTCATATCTTTCATCAGAAACGGATCATGAAGGTAATCGAGGCTTGGATTGAAAAAAACCTTCGCTTCCTCAGCAGAAGTAATATTTCGCTGGACCATTAAATTAGCCAGAGATTCCGAAACGTTAAGAGCTCTTGCAAGCTGTTTTACCACTGCAGTATCTCCCTTGTCTTTCACAACCCATCTTTTTTTCATTCTTCTATTGATTAGTCCATTCCAGATCAAAAACTTCCCGGAGATTTCTCTTAACTATTGTTTTCACACTATCAAAATTCTGTTTCTTACCAAGCTCATTTTCGAGCGAAGTAACCCCTTTATCGGTAAACCCGCATGGGTTAATGTTATTAAAATAGGTCAGGTCAGTATTAACATTGAAAGCAAAACCATGCATAGTTACATACTTGCTGGCCTTAACTCCAATAGCACAAATCTTTCTGGCCTTTCCAATAATTTGAGGATCGAGCCATACACCTGTTCCCCCCTCAAGTCTTGAAGCAGTAATTCCAAATTCACCAACTGTTCTGATTATAGCTTCTTCGAGTCTGTAAATATACTCCCTGAGGCTTATTTTAATTTCTTCAAGATCGAATATTGGGTAACCTACAATCTGCCCGGGACCATGAAATGTTATATCTCCGCCCCTGTCGATCCTGTAAAATGTTGCATCCTTAGCCTGAAGCTGAATATAATCGAGAAGAAGATTATTTTCCGATCCGCTCTTACCAAGTGTATATACGTTAGGATGTTCAACAAAAATAAGAGTCCCCGGAAGTCTGTTTCCGGGCAACCCTACAGTTTGTATCACCTGTTTTTTGGCTTCTATCAGTCTGTTAAAGATCTCTGCCTGAAAATCCCAGGTCTCTTTATAATCTTTAAGTCCAATATCCTTATATACAACGCTATAACTCAATGAAATAGTAATAATTATTTGATGCTAATATAAGCATTTTTAATTAGCTTTAACATGATTTTCTGCATGAAATGAGGACCTGACAAGAGGACTGCTTTCAACGAAAAGGAAACCTGTTTTCAGGGCTATAACCCGGTATTCTTCAAACTTTTCAGGGGTGATATAATCCACCACTTCCATATAATTTAACCCTGGCTGAAGATATTGACCTATAGTAAGTATTTTACAACCCGCTTCATAAAGATCATTTATAGTTTTAAGTATCTCTTCTTCCTTCTCACCCAGACCAACCATAAAACCCGATTTGGCAATTTTCCCTTTTGCTGAGATATATCTGATTACATCAAGACTCTTGTCATATCTCGCCTTTGTACGGATAAACGGGGTGAGCCGTTTTACTGTTTCAATATTATGAGATATTACCTCCGGGCCGGCATCGATAATCATTTGAATATGTTCTGTTTTACCATCAAAATCAGGAATTAAAGATTCAATGGTCGTACCCGGATTTACTTCTTTTATGCGTTTGATTACTTCGACCCAGAATGAGGCCCCCCCGTCAGAGAGATCATCGCGGTCGACCGATGTAATCACACAATGTTTAAGCTTCATTGTTTTAATTGATTCAGCCAGTAGTTCCAGCTCCTGTGGATCAGGCGGAAGAGGCATTCCTGTCTTTGTTGCACAGAATTTACATGCTCGTGTACAAATATCACCCAGAATCATAAAAGTGGCAGTACCTGCATTCCAGCATTCCCCAATATTCGGACAATTTCCACTGGTGCATATTGTATGGAGATGGTTTGCAGCTACAAGATGTTTCACTCTTGAATAATTCTCTCCGCTTGCACGTTGCATCTTAAGCCATACCGGTAAACGCCTGCCATTCCGCATTAATTATCTTTTTTAAATTTGTACCGGCAAAGGTATAAACAATTAATAATTCAATTCATTATATTTGTGCCTGAAGATAGAATGCTCTCATTGCATACTAAGAAGAATCTGATAAAGGGCCCTTTCAGATTTAAAATTGCTTTTCATCATTAAAAAGAACTATATCAATGGAAAACGCACAGGAATCCAGAAAAATTGAAATCGACCAGAATACCCTCAAACACTTGAATACCCTCAGAAAATGGACTATGTTTCATGCCATATTAGGGTTTATCTTTCTTGGATTATTTATTGTAACAGGAGTAATTGCCGGTACATTTCTTTCTGCGTTCAGTACTGTTAAAACGGGTAGTGAAATTACTGATCTTTCGATTTTAATAATCATCTTTATACTGGCTGTTGCCTACTTCTTCCCGGTATTTTTCCTGTTCCAGTTTTCGAAGCATTCTGCTCATGCTGTTCATGAACTCAGCAAAGAGGAACTTCATAAAGCATTTAAAAATCTTAAGGCATATTTTATTTACCTGGGAGTTATAATAATACTTTTCTTGTCACTTTATATTGTCGTATTAATTGTTTCCGGTAAGTCACTGGGTTTTCCTAATGGTCTGTGATAAAATCAGGTCTGAAATAATTAATTATGACTATCAGTAATCGTATATATAGTAATTTTAATGCTTGAAAATCAATGGGGTTTTATGCATGATTCCTGATCCTCATTTAATTAATAATCTTATAACTACTATATGAATGTCTCCTACTTTAATGGAAAGTTTCTTCCAAAAGACGAAATAAAAATCAGTCCCGACGACCGCGGATTTCTTTTTGCTGATGGCATTTATGAAGTCGTGAGATGGTATGAGGGATTCTTTTATGATATGAACAGCCATGTAACAAGAATGAAACGAAGTCTTAGAGAACTAAGGATTAACTGGTCAGAGGCAGAAAATTTTCTATCAATTGCAAATGAACTTATACTTCAAAATAGACTTGAAAACCAGCAGGCTATGGTATATCTTCAGGTAACCAGAGGTGCTGCAAATCGCAGTCACAATTTTCCTTCACCTGAAACTACGCCTACGGTATATGCCTATTCATGGGGTTTTACACCTGATTTACACTCGAAAGAAAAGGGAATAAAAGTTATGCTAAAGGAGGAGATCAGATGGAGCAGGTGCGATATCAAGTCTGTTGCTTTGCTTCCAAATACTTTAAGCTTTCAGGAAGCACATGAGAATGGAATGAAAGAATGTATTTTCGTCCGCAACGGATTGATAACTGAAGGATCGCATTCTAACATCTTCTTTGTAATTGACAATACTCTCTTTACTCATCCTGAATCGAATAATATACTTTCGGGGATTACAAGGAAAAACATACTACGGATAGCGCATGAGGCCGGTATAAATATCAGGGAAGAGGCTTTGCAGGAAAACAGGATCAGGTTTATCAGGGAAGCGTTTATTACTAACACTTCATCAGAAGTAACTCCTGTAATTGAAATTGGAGGAAACACAGTTGGTGAAGGAGTCCCCGGGCCCCTCACCAGAGTTATAAGTGAAATTTTTGATGCTGAAATTAAGGCCCTTATAGGCTAAAAAAGCCTCATTCGTTAAAAGCCTGAATTTTCATATATTTGCAAAAACTATCAAATCTCATGAGTGAAATAAACTTGAGTGAACAGGAGCAGAT
This sequence comes from Bacteroidales bacterium, assembly GCA_036508535.1. Classification (GTDB taxonomy): domain Bacteria; phylum Bacteroidota; class Bacteroidia; order Bacteroidales; family VadinHA17; genus LD21. The sequence goes on from DATCHE010000077.1 coordinate 16,482, forward strand.
CAGAAGGGAATCTCTGAATGAACTTAAAAAACTTGGTATAAATCCCTACCCTGCTGCCGAATATAATACTACTGCTTTTGCAAAGGACATTCTCGATAATTATACTCCGGAAAAAAATAATTACCAGGATGTGTGTCTGGCCGGTCGCATTATGGGCAGACGCATTATGGGGAATGCTTCATTTGCTGAACTCATGGACTCTTCAGGCAGAATTCAGATCTATGTCCGTCGCGATGATGTTTGCCCCGGCGAAGATAAAATGATGTATAACACTGTTTTTAAACGTCTTTTGGATATAGGTGACATAATTGGAGTAAAAGGTCATGTTTTTACAACCCAGATGGGCGAAATAACAGTTCATGTTGATGAGTTTACAGTTCTCAGTAAATCGATCCGCCCGTTACCTGTTGTAAAGGAGAAAGACGGTGTATTGTTTGATGCAGTGACGGACCCCGACATGCGCTATCGCCAACGATATGTTGATCTTATTGTTAATCCTCATGTACGTGATGTGTTCAGAAAAAGAACACAGATAGTACAGTCGATGCGTGAACTTTTTAACTCAAAAGGCTATCTTGAAGTTGAAACACCTATTCTTCAGCCCATACCCGGAGGAGCCGCTGCACGCCCTTTTATAACCCATCATAATGCCCTCGACATGCCTCTCTATCTGAGAGTTGCAAACGAGCTCTACCTTAAGCGTCTTATTGTTGGTGGATTTGAAGGCGTTTATGAGTTTGCAAAGGATTTCCGTAACGAGGGTATGGATCGGACCCATAACCCTGAATTTACCGTACTGGAAATTTACATCGCTTATAAGGATTATAACTGGATGATGAGCTTTACCGAGGAGCTTGTTAAAAAAGCTGCCTTAGATCTTCATGGTAAAACGGAAATCATTTATGGCGATAAGGTCATCAATCTTAATCCTCCTTTCAAGAGGATAAGCATGACTGATGCGATAAAAGAAAATACAGGTATTGACATCTCTTTAATGGATGAAGCCGGACTCAGAGAAGTTTGTGATAAGCTTGAAGTACCAAATTCTCCCTCAATGGGAAAAGGGAAACTCATAGACGAACTTTTTGGTGCGAAATGCGAACATAACTATATACAGCCCACATTTATAATAGATTATCCTACAGAAACCTCTCCTCTCACAAAAATGCATAGAAGTAAACCGGGGGTTACTGAAAGATTTGAGCTGATGATAAACGGGAAGGAGATTGCAAATGCCTATTCCGAGCTGAATGATCCTATCGATCAGATGGAACGGTTCCAGGATCAGTTGCGTCTTTCTGAAAAAGGCGATGACGAGGCGATGTTTATAGATATGGATTTTGTAAGGGCTCTTGAGTATGGCATGCCCCCTACATCGGGTATGGGTATAGGTATCGACAGGCTGACAATGCTTCTTACAAATCAGCCATCTATACAGGATGTACTCCTCTTTCCTCAGATGAAACCGGAAAGTCAAAAATTAAAAGCCGAAAGTCAAAAAGAAGAATATCTGGCAATTGGTGTTCCGGAAGTGTGGATCGAACCATTAAAAAAATTAGGATATACCACTATTATGAAACTGAAGGAGGTCGAAAAACATACAAAACTTCACCAGGATCTGTGCGGATTTAATAAAAAGAACAAACTTGGGCTACAAAATCCTTCGCAGGACGAGGTGAAAGCATGGTTGACGCTTTAGTAATTAAGTTGCGGAATATTCAACATTGCACTGACTAATAATCTTAATCACTGATCTTAATGAATTTTATACAAAAAATACTCAAGCTCTCCGGAACAGGCTTCACGAACGGACAATATTATGAGTCGATGAATTTTGCCCTGAAAAGGCTGAATAACGGACACATGATGCTTCACTATCCCTACTATGTAAAGGACTCCGACAGTTTCATACAGGCACAGAAAAATCTAACTGATTATTGCATCTCACTGCTTGAGCCGTTGAAGAATAAAGAAGTCCTTGAGATAGGTTGCGGAAATGGCGTTCAGGCTCTATACATAAACCTGATTCATAATCCTTTAAGGATGACCGGTATTGATCTTAATCAAGGTAACATTGATATAGCAAATAGCGAAAAAACACTTTGTAATGGGGTAAATGTCAGATTCCTTGTTGGTGATGCACAAAATCTTACAGTTATTCCTTCAGATTCTATTGACATTCTTCTTAATATCGAGAGTGCTTTTCATTATCCCGACAAAGTTGCTTTTATTAATGAGATTCACCGGGTTCTGAAACCAGGAGGTCAATTCCTTATTGCTGATATCTTATCTTCGCGTACCAGATGGGAAGGGTTTATGAAAATATGGGGAAAACCAATGGATCATCATTTCTGGAACCAAAGCCGCTACAATAAAGAATTTACAAAATCTGATCTGTTTATTGATCGGACAGAAGATATCTCAATACGGGTAAGAAAAGGATGGAGCCTCTATCGGAACTGGATTCCTAAAATTAAAAGAAAGGCTTTCTTTATGGATGTGGCTTTCAGAATATTTTACGTAATTAATGCAAGAATAAATATTTACTTTTTGAAAAACAGACAGCATTATTTCGTATTTGTTGGACATAAACCCACTTCATAATTTTGTATTATTAAAATAAACCCTAACTTGCACCCGGTAAAAACAAAAAAAAATGATTTATTCATTGGAGATTCAGTCATGGCGCTGGCACAGCAAAATCACTTGCAGTGTTAAGCACTTGTGCCATAATCCAATAAAATGAATATATAATATATTTCAAGATATTTGACAGAGCCCGCTTAACCAAGCGGGCTTTTTTTGTGATTATAATTACATAAAATAGATTTTAGAGATGGCTGATAAATACACATTTAGGTTTATAACAAGGGAGCAGCCTGCTGATGCGCTTACTCCCGTCGGTATATATCTCAGAATTAGAGATTTATATCCAGGATCGCTTCTTCTGGAATGCGCCGATTACAGTTCAAGAACAAATGCATTTTCATATATATGCATTAATCCTGTTCTCGGAATTGAGGCAAAAGAAGATAGCCTGAAGTCTTATTTCCCGGGAGACATTGAGAAAAAGACATCCAATTCTAACCTTATTGAAAAGGTAAATGATTTCGTCGGATCTATAGAAGTTATCAGTGATCCTGAAAAAACCTCAGGATTGCATTGTCTGTTTGGTTTTACTTCTTTTAATGCTTCCTTACTTTTCGAAAAATTCGATACAGGACTAATGAAAAACGGAACTGAGAATAGCGAAGTCCCTATTCTGAAATATGATTTTTATAAAGTGGTTCTGACTTTCAACCATTTTAACGAAACGCTCACAATTACGGAATACTATAACGATGAACTTCCTTTAGGAGAGTACAACAAAATAATTTCCCTGTTGGCGAATCACAATTTTACAAGCTATCCGTTTAAACTTGAAAATGCAGAAGAGAGTCTTATCAGCGACGACTATTTCAAAAATATGGTTACGCAGGCCAAACTACATTGTGCGCGTGGAGATGTATTTCAATTAGTCGTCTCGCGGCGCTTTAAACAGTGTTTCAGTGGTGATGAATTCAATGTTTACAGAGCTCTGAGATCTATAAATCCATCTCCATATTTGTTTTATTTCGACTATATAGCTTTTAAGATATTCGGGTCCTCGCCTGAAGCGCAGTTAAAAGTTGAAAACGGGCAGGCAACAATTAATCCTATTGCAGGAACCATTCGTCGCACTGGTGACGCCTTAGCTGATTTAAAATCCGCGAAAGAGTTACTCGATAACCCAAAAGAAAATTCCGAGCATGTGATGCTTGTGGACCTCGCCCGTAACGACCTGAGCCGTTGTTGTACAGAGGTCAAAGTTGATATCTATAAAGAACTCCAGGCTTTTTCACATTTATGGCATCTTGTTTCTACGGTAAGCGGTAAATTGAACGAATCGGTTACCCCATTTACTGTTTTTGCCAAAACTTTTCCGGCCGGAACACTTTCCGGCGCTCCAAAACACAGGGCAATTGAATTAATCTCTGCCATGGAAAAATCTGCCAGAGGATATTATGGAGGCGCAATAGGTTATATTGGGTTAAACGGGTCGCTTAACCATGCAATTATTATCCGCTCATTTTTAAGCAGGGAAGGAACACTCAGCATGCAGGCAGGCGCAGGGGTTGTCATTAACTCGAATGAAGAGGGTGAACTAAAGGAAGTGTCTAATAAACTGGACGCATTACATATGGCATTAGAAAAAGCAGGCTCATTTGTTAATTATTAAAATATGGCAAAAATATTGGTTTTCGATAATTATGATTCCTTTACATATAATCTTGTACAATATGTGCAAAGAACTGGTAATCATGAGATAGATGTATTTCTAAACGATGAAATTCCGCTGGATGAAATGGAAAAGTACGACGGAATAATTATTTCCCCGGGACCCGGTTTGCCTTCCGAAGTAAAGTTATTAGAACCTATGATTACACGGTTTAAATCGACTAAGCGAATTTTTGGTGTCTGCCTCGGGCAGCAAGCCATTGCCGAAGCATTTGGAGCAAAGCTGCAAAATCTCAATAGTGTGTTCCACGGAGTTGCTTCTGAGATTATCATCAATAAACCAAAACATTACATCTTTGAAGGATTACCAGATACGATTGCCGGTGGTCGGTATCACTCCTGGATAGTTGAGAATAGAAGTCTCCCGGCTTGTCTTAAGGTTGAAGCTGTTGATAACGATGGACAGATAATGGCATTAAGTCATACCGGGTTTGATATTTGCAGTGTTCAGTTTCATCCGGAATCAGTTTTAACTCCCCTTGGAATTAACATTATTGAGAACTGGCTAAAACGATTCTGAAAACAACAACCCCCTTTTCCCATCCCGCCTCTTGGTGGAATAGTTTCCTTCCCCCCTGGGGGAAGGTCAGGAAGGGGGTAAATACATAAATAAAACAGCTTTGTAATTATAATAAAACTTACAATCTTCAATTTCCGAATCTGCACTAAATGAAAGAATTACTTATAAAACTTATCGAATGTCAGAAGCTGACATTCGAAGAATCAAAGTTGCTTATGAATGGCATTGCACACAATGAAGTTAACGATGCTCAGATTGCAACCATACTGACTGCCTTTATTATCCGCCCCATTTCAATTGAAGAATTACGCGGATTTCGCGAGGCATTGATAGATTTGGCAATCCGGGTTAATCTGAATGATGGCTACGGAATTGATCTGTGCGGAACAGGAGGTGACGGAAAGAATACTTTCAATATTTCAACATTATCCTCATTTGTTGTTGCAGCTTCAGGCTATCCGGTAATAAAGCATGGCAACTATGGAGCAACATCCCTCAGCGGATCGTCAAATATTATGGAGTTTTTGGGGTACAGGTTTTCTAATATAGAAGAAAAACTTCAGGAGGAACTTACTAAAACAGGAATCTGTTTTCTGCATGCACCTTTGTTTCATCCAGCCCTAAAAGTTGTTGGGCCGGTCAGGAAACAATTAGGAATAAAAAGTTTCTTTAATATGCTCGGGCCGCTTGTAAACCCTGCGAACCCGCATTACCAGCTAACCGGGGTGTACAGTTCAGAAGTAGGCAGGGTATATTCGTATTTTCTACAGGCTGAAAATAAAAAATTCACCGTTCTTCATTCTCTTGATGGTTATGATGAAGTATCCCTTACCTCGCCGGTAAAACTATTTACTAATAAAGGTGAAACGCTTATCAACTTTGAAGAAAAGGGTCTGAAAAAAGTAAATCCAAAAAGTATCGCTGGTGGAGAAACCATGGTTGAGTCAGCAAAAATATTCCTTGAGGTACTTGAAAACCGGGCTACGCCGGAACAACATTCCGTTGTTGTAGCAAATTCTGCATTGGCCATCTGCTGTATTGATGAATCAAAAACACTTGAAGATGGGCTAAGCATGGCTGAAGAGACACTAATTTCAGGTAAGGCATTCCTTCTGTTAAAAAAGTTAATAAGTCTGCAATGACAATTCTCGACCACATCGTAGCTCATAAGTACCAGGAGGTGAAAGAACGAAAAGCTCTGTCACCTGTTCTCCTTTTGGAGAAAACGCTGTCTTTTCAACGCAAACCACTATCTCTTAAACGCTTTCTTTTGCGCGGGGATCTGTTTGGCATTATTGCTGAATTTAAGCGTAAATCTCCTTCCAAAGGAGTAATGAATGAGTTTGCAACATCCGGAAAGGTGTGTCATGAGTATATTCAGGCAGGTGCATCTGCAGTTTCAATTCTTACTGATTCAGAATTTTTTGGCGGTTCATCAAATGATTTAATAAATGTAAGAGGGGTTCTCGATTTCCCTATTTTGAGAAAAGATTTTATTGTGGACGAATACCAGATCGTTGAAGCCCGGTCAATAGGCGCTGATGCGATTCTCCTGATTACTTCTTTACATAAATCAGACAGAATTGAACAACTTCATCGGTTTGCCCGGTCTCTCGAACTTGAAGTTCTGATTGAAGTGCACGAGGAAAATGATTTTTCGCGGATTCCTTATGATGCTCAACTGGTTGGTATAAACAGCCGGAATCTGGCTTCTCTGGATGTTGACCGCGACCGCCAGGCAAGACTGATTGACAAGATCCCACCGAATGTGATAAAAATAGCTGAGAGTGGTATCAAAACAACATCCGATTATCTTAACCTTAAAATTGCCGGCTTTAATGGTTTCCTGATAGGAGAACTTTTTATGAATACTCCTGACCCCGGAAAGAGTTGCAGAACATTTATAGATGAGCTCCGGCAATTAAACATTCAAACCGACGAAAATGGTAAAAATTCCAGATTATGAAGAAGATTAAGATTAAAATCTGTGGTCTTAATGATCTTAATAATGCCGCTGAAGTTGCAGATCTTCAACCCGATTACATGGGATTCATTCTTTATCCGGGTTCTCCCCGTTATATAAGTCTGGAAGGTGCAGAAACCATTATAAAAAATATTCCCGGGTCAATACAAAAAGTTGGAGTTATTGTTAATGAGCCATTTGATATTGCATTGAAGATTGCACAAAGTGGATTTTTCGATCTGCTACAATTGCACGGAAGTGAAAACCCCGATTATTGTAATAAACTCTCTCAGCAGATACCTATTATAAAAGCTTTCTCAGTATCTAATATGCTTCCCGACTTATCAGATTATTATGAGTTTTGCAAGATGTTTCTCTTTGATACTGCCGGAAAAAAGTATGGTGGAAACGGGAAAGCATTCGACCATAAAATCCTGATGAACTACTCGCTTGATAAAGAGTATATTCTAGGTGGCGGCATTACATCAGATGATTCGACCTATATAAGGACTCTCAATACTGAAAGATTGGCTGCAGTTGATCTGAACAGCAGATTTGAAATGAGTCCCGGAATAAAGGATATTAAATTGTTAAAATATTTCATTGGAAAATTAAGAGAATATGATAGCGAAAATTGATAAGAATGGTTACTATGGCCGCTTTGGCGGCTCATTTGTACCTGAAATGATGTACAAAAATGTTAACGAGCTTCAGGAAAGGTATATGGAGATTATGCAGTCTGATGATTTTAAGAAAGAGTTAGAACAACTTCTTCACGACTATGTAGGAAGGCCCACACCTCTTTACCCGGCAAAAAAACTGTCGGCAAAATACGGTTATAAAATCTTCCTTAAGCGTGAGGATCTATGCCATACAGGATCACATAAACTCAATAACGTGGTTGGTCAGGCTCTGCTAGCCCGAAAGCTAGGCAAGAAATCAATAATTGCTGAGACTGGTGCTGGTCAGCACGGAGTGGCCACTGCCACCATTTGTGCATTAATGGATCTGAAATGCACTGTCTTTATGGGTGAAAAAGATATGGAACGGCAGTATCCAAATGTAATGCGCATGAAAATGCTTGGTGCAGAAGTTATCCCTGCCACATCCGGAAGTAAAACTCTGAAAGATGCAACCAATGAAGCAATAAGGTATTGGATTAACCACCCCGATGATACACATTACCTGATTGGTTCTGCAATTGGCCCCCATCCCTATCCGGATATGGTTGCCAGGCTTCAATCGGTAATAAGTTATGAGATAAAAAAACAGTTACTCGAAAAAGAAGGAAAGGAAAACCCCGATGCAGTAATTGCCTGTGTTGGAGGGGGGAGCAACGCAGCCGGAGCATTTTTTCACTTTATTGATGAACCATCTGTAAGGCTGATTGGAGCTGAAGCAGGAGGTTGCGGAATTTACTCAGGGCAGACTGCTGCTACTTTGTCTATTGGTACTGAGGGAATAATTCATGGTTGCAGGACTAAACTTTTGCAAACTGTCGATGGTCAGATCTCTGAGGCTCATTCAATTTCAGCAGGACTGGATTACCCTGGAGTTGGCCCGATTCATGCATGGCTTAATGACCTTAAACGCGGAGAATACTTAGCTGTTAATGACAACGAAGCTCTCGACGCTGCCTTTGAATTGACTCAGTTGGAAGGAATTATTCCGGCCCTCGAGTCATCGCACGCGCTGGCGCTTTTGGGCAGAATTTATTTGCCGCCTGAGAGCATTGTGGTAATCTGCCTTTCCGGACGTGGCGATAAGGACATGGAAACTTATATGAATAGAATGAATTCAACAGATAAATTATGAATCGGATCGATAAACTGTTTCAGTCAAAAAAGAACAAAATACTTTCTGTTTATTTCACTGCCGGATATCCAACATTAGAAAGTGTTGAACAGATAATTCTTCTGCTCGAAAAAAACGGAGTTGACATGATTGAACTTGGTATTCCGTATTCCGATCCACTTGCTGACGGACCGGTTATTCAGGAAACGAGCACAATAGCACTTACGAACGGAATGACTCTGAATCACTTACTACTTCATCTGAAGGATATCAGAAAAAAAACCTCAATCCCAATATTGTTAATGGGTTATCTCAATCCGATCTTACAATATGGTTTCGACCGGTTTTGTCAGATGGCGAAAGAGGTTGGGGTTGATGGGCTGATTATTCCCGATCTCCCCTTATCGGAATATGAGACAGAGTATAAAAGAATGACTGATGCAAATAACTTAAAAACCATTTTTCTCATTACTCCGGATACATCGGACCAAAGGATAAGGCAGATTGATGATCTATGCAGCGGATTTATTTATATGGTTAGTTCAGCCTCAACTACAGGCAAAATGAATCTTTTCGACGACCATCAACTTAATTACTTCAAAAGGGTAGCCGGAATGAAATTGAAAAATCCTGTGGTGGCCGGATTTGGAATACATAACCGGAAAACGCTGGAGCAGGTATTTACCTATTGTAACGGAGCTATTGTAGGAAGCGCATTCCTGAGAGAGTTGCAGAGAAGCCAGTCTGTTGAAGATGGAGTTAAAGAGTTTTTTAAGTCGTTCCGACAATAAAGTTATCATCAACCTGGCTGATTTTCTATTATCTTTGAAAATGTTCTGGTGATATAATATTTTATCCTATGCTTAATTTACTGAAACATCCACTTCTCACACATAAACTGACGCTTTTACGGCGAAAAGAAACAGGCACAAAAGATTTTCGTGAAACACTCGAAGAGATCGCCGGGCTAATGGCTTATGAGATAACGCGCGATCTTCCAGTGAGAAATATCACAATTGAAACCCCAATCGGAAAATGTAATACTCAGGAGCTGGCAATGGATGTCGTTCTGGTTCCGGTTTTAAGAGCCGGTTTGGGAATGGTGGACGGCATTTCTAATCTTATTCCAACCGCAAGAATAGGTCACATTGGTATGTACCGCGATCATGTTACGCTAAAACCGATGACATATTATTCGAAATTCCCTGATAACCTGCCCGATGCAATTGTGATGGTTCTCGATCCTATGCTTGCAACAGGTGGCAGTTCAACAGATGCGATTCAGGTTCTGAAAAACCACGGAGCAAAAACAATAAAACTCGTATGTGTGGTTGGCGCACCCGAGGGAGTAGAGCGAATCATGAAAGATCATCCTGATGTTCAGATCTACCTTGCCGGAATTGATGAGAAGCTAAACGAACATGGTTACATTGTTCCCGGTCTGGGCGATGCAGGCGACAGGCTGTTTGGGACTAAATAATCGGAACACAAGGCGTAGAGCAAATCAAGACAAAAGACAAAAGTACAAAGACAAAAGTATAAAACCGCAAGACCGCAAGGGACTGCAAGACCTGCACGACCTGCATGACCTGCACGACTTGCAAGACCTGCATGACCTGCACGACCTGCAAGACTTGCATGACCTGCATGACTTGCAAGACCTTGAATAACTTGCACGACACTGAATAAACATTTACTATCTTCCGCTGTTTAACTCTGGTATGCCAACTGATTATATAATTGAAGTAAAGAATGTCTGGAAATCATTCAAAACCGTCCATGCGGTAAAAGGTGTTGATCTTAAGATCCCTAAAGGTCAGTTTGTTGCACTGCTTGGACCAAATGGCGCAGGGAAAACCACTCTGGTGGAGATGATTGAAGGAATTCAGAAACCCGATAGCGGGGAAATAACTATTGTGGGTAAAAAGTGGAAGGGAAATGAGGATGAACTCCACCAGATTATAGGTCTTTCATTACAGGAAACGAGGTTTATAGATAAACTAAGAGTTTCAGAAACATTGCTCCTTTTTGCTGCTTTTTTTAACCTGGGAAAAGAAAGGGTCGACGAGATTATTGATATTATAGGCCTTAAAGAAAAGAGGAAATCATACATTGTTAATCTGTCTGGAGGACAACGGCAACGACTGGCTATTGGAATTGCACTTATTAACAAACCTGCAATTCTGCTTCTCGACGAACCTACAACAGGTCTCGATCCGAATGCAAGACGGGAAATATGGCAGATACTGCATGGACTGAAAGAGAAATCGGGAACCTCAATGATCCTGACTACACATTATATGGAAGAGGCTGAAAACCTATGCGACTACATTATAATAATGGATAACGGGGTAATTCTGAAAGAGGGAACCCTTGAACAACTTCTTGAAGATCTACCATACAGAATGGAACACCGCTATAAAACTCTCGACGATCTCTTTGTTTTACTAACCGGAAGAAAAATAAATGAATAGACTGTTCCGATTCAATCAACTCTGGCAACTTATATCTGCACTGTTCCTCGAAATAATAAGGGAGCCTGGCGTGCTTTTCTGGGGTATCCTCTTCCCTATTCTTATGTCGCTCGGTCTGGGACTCGCTTTTACGAAAAAAGCTGATGTGATTAGAAAAGTGGCCATAATCAATAACACTGACAAATCTGTAATTGCAACAGAGAATGGTATTGTTAGTGACTTCCTGCAGAAAAATTGTGAAAAAAATCCGATCGTCGGAATGGACACCTGGCAATGGAAATACATGATTAAGGATGAAAAACTGGGAAATTCCATTTTTATGTTTTATAACATGAAATGGGACGAAGCAATGAAATTTCTTAAACGAGGTACAATAAATGTTCTTCTTGTAGATCTTAAGGATTCGGTTGAATATCATTTCGATCCGATGAATTCAGACGCAGAGTTGACATATCTTAAGCTCAGTAACATTATCGGTAAAGGTGAAGTAATTTCAGCCAAAGCCATTTCAGAGATTAAACCTCTCACCGTTTCAGGTACGAGATATATCGATTTTCTAGTGCCTGGTTTAATAACGATGGGTGTAATGATGTCGAGTATGTGGGGTATAAGCTATGGGATAATTGAGAAGCGATCGAAGAAACTTTTGAGAAGACTGGTTGCCACCCCAATGAAAAAGTCACACTTCCTGATTGCACTGATAACTGTCAGGGTATTAATGAATTTCATTGAATCATCAGTCCTTCTGATATTCGCTCTTTTCGCATTTAAAATGAGTGTTCAGGGTAGTATTTCTGCACTGATCTTAACATATCTTGCAGGGAATATTGCATTTGCCGGTATAGCTGTATTTGCCTCGTCGCATACTTCAAATACCGAAGTAGGTAACGGACTGATAAATTTCGTAGTGTTTCCGATGATGGTACTTTCCGGTATCTTTTTCAGTTATCAGAATTTCCCCGACTGGAGCATCCCGGTAATTAAAAATCTCCCGCTGACCATGCTTACCGATGGAGTCAGGAGTATAATTAATGAAGGGGCAGGCTTCCATGAAGTGGCGATACCAATTCTGATCCTGTTGTCAGTTGGAGTTCTGTTCTTTTCCGTAGGATTGAAAATCTTTAAATGGCATTAATAGTAGAGACACAAAATCTTGTGTCTCTACTCAGCGTTCCTCTACGTCTTCTTTGCATTCTCGGCGTTAAAAAATAAATTTCCATGCAACAATTTACTTTTCTTCATGTCTTTATTTTGAATTTGGATAGAGAAATTAAAAATAAAGTAATATGAAAAACCTGAAAATTTTAACAATCGCAATAGCCATTCTGAGTATTTCAGCCTGCACCAATGCACAATTACGGAGAACAGTCTATGGCAATGGTAAGGTGGTTACAAAAGAAAGAAAGGTAGAGAATTTCACCGCGATAAGAGTAAGTACAGGAATCGATGTGTATCTGAAACAGGGAAATAATGAAACAGTCTCAGTTGAAACAGATGAAAATATTCAGGAATATATCCTGACTGAAGTAAGAGGAGGAGTGCTTAACGTCTATACCGAAGTCTCCATCCGGGATACTGAGAGAAAAAGGGTTTATGTTACAATGAAAGAAGTAACCTCTGTAAGGACAAGCAGCGCAGGTGATGTCTTTGGTGAAAGCCCGATTACAAGCGACCGACTTGAACTATCTGCGAGCAGTGCAGGCAATATAAAGTTGGAAGTATCTGCAAAAGAAATAAAGGTAAGCATCAGCAGTTCCGGAGATATAACTCTCACAGGTGATGCAGGTTTGCTTGAAGCGGACTTAAGCAGTGCCGGCGATCTGAACGCCTACGATCTGAATGTAAAAGAAGCTGATGTTTCAGTTTCAAGTGCCGGAGATGCAGACGTTAATGTTTCGGAAAAATTAACTGCAAGGGCCTCAAGCGCCGGGGATGTAAATTACCATGGTAACCCAAAATTCATAGATGCTCATTCCTCAAGTGCAGGCGGAGTTCATAAAAGATGACTTCAAATCAATATATCTTCCCAACATTATTAGAAGCCGGCGGAATAATTCCGTCGGCTTTTTTATTAATTTTGTAATCCGGAAAATGACAAAATAATTATATAAAATGAATGAAAATTTAAGCATAAATCTAAAAAACGCAAGCGGCTTCATTTCTTCTGAAGAGGTTATTGCCCTTGCACAACAATCGGTAAGACATCTCGATTCTCTCAATTCGGGTACCGGATCAGGAAGTGATTTTCTGGGATGGCTATCCCTCCCCGATGATATCCTTAAACAACTTGATAAAATAGAAAAAATCGCCAAACATATCAGGTCGGTTACCGATACAACAGTTGTTATCGGAATCGGAGGATCATATCTGGGAGCCAGAGCCGTTATCGAAGCTCTTTCCCATTCCTTCGTTCAGCTTCAGAAGACAAAACACCATGATGTTATTTATGCCGGTCAGAATATTGATGAAGATTATCTTTCAGATCTTCTTGAGATACTCAATGAAAGAAATTATTCCATCGTTGCAATATCAAAATCAGGCACAACTACTGAACCTGCAATCGCTTTCAGAATACTGAAAGATCATCTTGAGAAAAAAGTCGGAAAATCTGCTGCTTCAGAAAGGATAATTACTATAACCGATGCAAGGAAAGGCGCGCTCAGATCAATGGCGCAGGCAAATGGTTACGAATCTTTTATTATTCCCGATAATATTGGCGGACGGTATTCGGTGCTCACACCGGTTGGTCTGCTTCCGATAGCTATCAGTGGATTTGATATCCGTATGCTGGTTAAGGGTGCAAAGGTTATGGAAGAACTTACCAGGATGAATAAAAATGCCGCTTCAAATCCTGCCCTTTTGTATGCAGCAGCCAGGAATCTCCTTCTCGAAAGTGGTAAATCGATAGAGATTATGGTCGGATTCACTCCAAAACTTCACTTTATGTCAGAGTGGTGGAAGCAATTATTTGGTGAAAGTGAGGGAAAAGACGGAAAAGGAATTTTCCCTGCATCTGTTGACATGACTACTGACCTTCATTCATTAGGACAGTATATTCAGGATGGACAGCGGATTCTTTTTGAAACAATGATCTCAATTAAAAACCCTGGTAAAATTATTAAAATCCCACTTGAGAAAGACGATTCCGATCAGCTTAATTATCTTGCAGGAAGGAGGCTTTCTGATGTTAACCATAATGCTGAAACCGGAACAACTCTTGCTCACAATGACGGAAATGTACCGATAATCACAATTACCATTACAACTCTGGATGAATTTTACATCGGACAGATGATCTATTTCTTTGAGATGGCCTGTGCTATAAGTGGTTATATTCTGGATGTCAATCCATTCGATCAGCCTGGTGTTGAGGCTTATAAAGCAAATATGTTCGCACTGCTGAATAAGCCGGGGTTCGAAGAAGCCGGGGAAAAGATCAGAGAAAGGCTGAAGTAATGCCCTTCAGCTGATTGCTATTGGGGGGTTGGAGCATATCCATCAACCTAAGAGTAGAATCGTAAACTAGGAGTCAATAATTTTCCCCTCCTTTTGAAGGAGGGGTGGCCGCAGTACAATGATAACTAAGTAATGCAAAGGCTTTTAGCGGCCGGGGTGGTTGATTGGTTTGCTTCAGCCGAAGTGGATTTGTTCCTGAGAGATGATCTGAAAGATTTAAGGACTTTTCTATTGAAGATGATATTGCTTTTCATGGATATAAAGATATAAAGAAAGGAATAAATCAACCACCCCGGCCGGGAGATGAACAGTGTAAAAATCTAATAATAAACTATCCCGGCCACCCCTCCTTCAAAAGGAGGGGAAACTTTTTCTACTCCTGTATTCGAATACTACCCTTAGGTTGACGGCTATGGGGGGTTGGGAGGCAAAACAATGGGGCAAAGTACTTACAGTTTAAACTTCTTAATAAAATCATCAAGTACCTGTGTAAGATTCGGTTCGCCAATCTCCTGAAGATCATAATAAACTCTGGTATTTGGCTTTTTGATTTTGATGATCCTGTTCAGGTCGATAGGTGTTGCTATGATCACACTGTCGCAATCAGTTTTATTGATTGTTGTTTCGAGGTCTTTTAACTGCTGGTCACCGTAACCCATAGCCGGAAGAAGTGTACCGATATTCGGATATTGTTTGAATGTGTCGGTCAGTCTTCCTACTGTAAATGGGCGAGGATCAACAAGTTCTGCAGCTCCGAATTTCCGGGCGGCTACTACTCCTGCACCAATTTTCATTTCACCATGAGTAAGTGTTGGGCCGTCTTCAACGACGAGAACTCTTTTTCCTCGTATCAAAGAAGAATCGTCGACTTTAATTGGTGATGCACCATCTATCACGATTGCTTTCGGGCAAACCTTTTCAATACTCTCACGTACTATCTGAATAGCTTCAGGTGCAGCACTGTCCATTTTATTTATAACCACCACATCAGCAATCCGTAATGTAACTTCACCGGGATAATACTTTAATTCGTGGCCTGCGCGATGAGGATCAGTTACGGTTATCATCAGGTCGGGTTTGTAGAATGGAAAATCATTATTGCCTCCATCCCATAAAATTACATCACATCCTGAAGGATCCTTTTCGGCTGCACGTACAATAGCCTCGTAGTCTACACCTGCATAAATTACATTTCCCCTTACAACATGAGGTTCGTACTCTTCCATTTCTTCAACTGTGCATTTATGCTTTTTAAGGTCTGCAACAACTGCAAAACGCTGTACTTTCTGGGCATTAAGGTCACCATAAGGCATTGGGTGACGTATAGCTACAACTTTCAATCCTTTTGCCATAAGAAGTTCAATAACTCTTCTGGAGGTTTGGCTCTTACCACATCCGGTTCTGATTGCTCCAACGGCAATTACTGGTTTTGTGCTTTTAACCATTGTATCAGAAGGACCAAGTAATATAAAGTTGGCTCCGGCAGCATTCACTATAGCGCTCACTGCCATTACCTTCTGATATGTTACATCGCTGTAAGAAAAGACACAATCTGCCACTTTAAATTTTAAAATCAGGTCAGGAAGGTTTTCTTCAGCAAAAATCGGGATACCATCCGGGTATAACCTGCCGGCTAGTTCCTTAGGGTACTTCCTTCCGTCAATATCAGGAATCTGGGCTGCCGTGAATGCAACCACATTATAAGAATCATTGTCTCTGTAGCAAGTATTGAAATTATGAAAATCGCGTCCTGCTGCACCAATTATGATGACATTTTTTTTAGTCATAAAATCTCCTTGTCTTTATTTAGATTTTTTTTTGTTACGAAAGAATTTTTCATTTTCAAATGAATTAACAAATGTATAATTTGCATACTGGAATTCATCGCATTTTATGGTAATTTTTCTGATGCCGTTTTTATGCCTTAAATTACTTATTTATAAGCTTTTAATAGCGTTTTATATATGATACGAAAACATGTTAAAGAAAATGTTTTCTACAAGATTAGGTATATGGCAAATTCTTTGTATTATTATGTCATGTTATGAATGTGCTTGCTCACATATATCTTTCTGGTGATTCGGATAAAATAATCATTGGTAATTACATAGGCGATTATGTAAAAGGGAAGGACTATCTTAAGTACCCAGATCTCATACGGAAAGGTATTATCCTCCATCGTCACATAGACGGGTTTACAGACAGTCATCCTGTCGTTCACCGCAGCAAGATCTTCTTCACCAGAAAATATCACAAATACGCAGGGGTTATAACTGATATTATCTATGATCATTTCCTGACAAAAGAGTGGGATTTTTTTTCCAGAAGACCGCTCGAAAGTGTTACATATAATTTTTACAGGGCATTGGTAAACAACTACGAAATAATGCCTGAAAATGTGAGGGAAATGATGCCTTTTTTCATTATTAATAACTGGATTGAGTCGTATCAGACTCAAAACGGCATTCGTCATGTACTCAATACTTTAAGCAAACGCTCAACCCTTCCTAACGAAACGAGATTTGCAATGCACGCCCTGAAAAAGAATTACTATTCTCTTCAGGATGATTTTATGGAGTTCTTCCCGCAGCTTATTGATTATGTCGAAAAAGATTTTGGTATAGAAATCTCACACAGAATGTCAATACCTTTCTGATTATATCAGATACTCGTTACGGCTTGCATCAAGCCTTAGAAATATAAAAAGGAGTATTGTAAATCCCCATAGCGAACTTCCTCCATAGCTGAAAAACGGCAATGGAATCCCAATTACAGGCACAATGCCAATAGCCATACCTATATTAATAAAAAAATGGATAAAAAGAATTGATACAACACCATATCCATAAATCCTGGAAAAGACAGATCGTTGCCTTTCAGCAAGGAAAATCAGACGTAAAAGAAGGGTTAGATACAAGCCTATTACAATAAATGAACCCAGAAACCCCCATTCCTCTCCGATTGTGCAGAAGATAAAATCTGAACTCTGTTTTGGAACAAATTTAAACTTAGTCTGTGTACCCTGTAAAAAACCCTTGCCGGCAAATCCTCCGGAGCCTATTGAAATTAATGACTGGTTGACATTGTATCCGGTTCCATGAAGATCTGATTTAATCCCCAGCAAAATATCCACTCTTTCCCTCTGATGAGGTTTAAGCAAATTATTAAATGTGTAGTCGACTGAGTTGATAAATAAAATGCTCCCTATAAGGAAAAGAAAAATTATTAATACTGCTGTTGCTTTCTTGCTATAGATATAAAAGGAATAGGCTATTCCTGAAAGCAATAGGGAAACAAGGACAATCATCTCATTACCAATTATTTTAAATACATAATAATCAAGTATATATAATATGCCAGCAATAAAAATAAAAATACCTGTCCCAGCAATACATAATTTCCATTTTCGTGTTGTAAACCACACCAGAATGATTGCTATTGCTACTATCGAAAGTGTGAGTATTAAATTATTTATCAGGAGAGTAAGTAAGAAAAGAATTATCATTAGTAAACCCGAGACAAAAACATATGGGCTCATCCCTTCTCGGAAAAGCACAATAAATAATGCAAAGAAGACAATTGTGGAACCCATGTCAGGTTGCAATGCTGTAAGAAATGCCGGGAGAAGAATAATTGCAGAGGCAGGAATCATTACTTTTAACCTGGTGAGATCCTGTCTTTGTGTATTTAAATAACCTGCCAGGGCCAGAGCAGTACCAAACTTTGCAAACTCAGATGGCTGAAGACCAATATTTCCAAATTCAAACCACGATCTGGCACCGTTTATATCTTTTCCGAAAATAAGTACCGCAATAAGAAGCAACATAATGATGCCATAGATGAACCAGGGAAAAAAGAAATAAAACCGGTTATCTATAATTACAATAAAGATAGCAAGGACAAGCGATGCAACTATCCATATAAACTGCTTTCCGTATCGCTGCGACATATCAAGTAATCCAGCGTGTTCTTCATTATAAACAGCAGCATAAATATTAAACCAGCCCATGGCAATCATGATCAGGAACAAGAGAATTGAGATCTTGTCGATACCGTTCCAGATATTTATACTGCGCTTCACTATTGCATCAGATTTAGGTTAAGCATACTTCGCTCACGTTCTTTGTTTGTTACTTCCCCTTTCAGATATTTCTCAATCATCAGGCTGGCGATAGGAGCAGCATAAGTTGATCCGAAACCGGCATTTTCAACAACAACCACAATAGCAATTTTCGGATTATCTTTTGGAGCGAAAGCAATAAAAATTGAATGGTCCTTGCCATGAGGATTTTGAGCAGTACCAGTCTTCCCGCAGACGATAATATCTTTCAGGGCAGCAACTGTTCCTGTTCCTCCTTTTACTACAGCCTCCATCCCAAGAACTATTTTTTCAAAATTTGCTGTATCTATGGAGATGCTGTGTTTTGTAACAAATAGCTGATCGATTTTATGTTCTTCTCCTACCGATTTTACGATATGAGGGGTATAAAAATATCCTCTGTTGGCTATAGCAGCAGTAGTATTGGCCATTTGTAAAGGAGTAGCTCCAACTTCCCCCTGGCCTATTGCCATTGAAAGAACAGTTGTTGCTTTCCATCGGTTCATTCCATAATATTTATCAAAATAAGTGGTAGCAGGTATGAAGCCTGGCAACTCATTTACAAAATCAGTCCCGAGTTTACTTCCGAACCCAAACTCATTAACATATCGTTTCCATGTTTCAAATGCAGATGAAATAGTCGTATATTTTGGATTCTCTAATATCCTTCTGTAAGCCTGACAGAAATATGAATTACATGAGACCATTATTGCATCCTCAAGATTCAGGGGAGAAAAGTGCGAATGACAAGCCACCCCCAGATAACCATTATGACACGCAAATAATGTTGAAGGAGTTATCACCTGTTCCTGAAGTGCAATTAATCCATTTACAAGTTTAAAAGTTGAACCAGGGGGATACGAGGCCATGAGCGCTCTGTTGAACAATGGTTTAATTGTATCGGCTGAGAGTACCGTATAATTATCCGACCTTACTCTTCCCACCAGCAGCCCGGGGTCATAATTTGGTGAAGATACAAGTGTAAGCACTTCTCCTGTTTTGGGTTCTATTGCAACAATGCTGCCTCGTTTGTTCTTCATCAGAAGCTCTCCATATTCCTGAAGATCAAGGTCTATCCCCGATACTATATTCTCTCCCTGAACGGCAAGAGTGTCCATCTTACCTTCCATATAAGACCCTTTAATCCGACTATAGACATCAACAAGATAGATTTTCACGCCCCTTCTTCCTCTGAGTTCTTTTTCGTAGGCCTCTTCAATTCCAAGTTTACCTATATAATCTCCGGATTTATAATAAGGGTCTTTCCTGATTATACCATCGTCTACCTCGCTAACATATCCAAGAATATGCGCTCCAACAGGTTTTAAATATTTTCGAAGTGTTCTTGGCTGTACATAAAACCCGGGATACAGGAACATCTTTTCCTGAAGCCTTGCATACGTCTCGTTTGAAAGTTGTTTGAGGAATACAGAAGGTGCTCGTCTGGAATAGTTTATAGCAGCTTTCATCCTTTCATTGAAGAGCTCCTTTGATATTCCGATGAGGTTACAAAATCCGGTTGTATCTATTTTTGAAGTCTGGGCAGGCACAACCATAAGATCATAAGCTGCCTGATTGTTGACAATCATCTTCCCGTTACGGTCATATATTATTCCACGTGCCGGGTATTGTGTTATATATCTCAGAACGTTGTTGTCGGCAGAAAGTCTGTATGAATCCTTTACAACCTGTATTACGAATAATCTGATTATCAAACCAAAAGATGCAAGCACAATAAGTGCCATGATAACATATTTTCTATTAATGAATGCATCTTTCATAATCTGATCTTTTTACTTCCCTCTCCTGTAAAATTCAATCAGAAGAATAAAAGTTACGGAAAAGACAGTACTTAACAATACTCTAAGCATTGTCCTGAAAAATTCTGTAAACCGGAATACCTCCAGATAAAAGAGTGCTGTGTGATGAACCAGTACAATAACAAATGAATATGCTAAAAACCATGTAAAACCGTAGGTCAGCATTGATGGGGCTGAATTAGGTTCGTAACCGTCCCTTGGCGATACGGCTCTAAGAACAAATGGACGAACGAATCCTGCCAGAACTGTAGAAAAAGTATGCATTCCGGGGGAACCAACGAAGAAATCCATAAGCAGGCCAGTTGCAAATGATAAAATAAGTAAGAGCCAAGAAGGTATTTCCACGGGTAAAAGCAGAATAAACAATATGTAGATATAAGGATTGATATAGCCACTGAACTGTATATTGTTAAATATCAGAACCTGGAGAAGCATCAGTAAGATAAAAATCAGACTAAATCTAAAGATTGAGTTGATCATTGAAATGTTTTTTCAAGTTGAAGTACTTCGGTCTTTTTCAAATTGCCAATAATATCGACAAAGTGTAATTTTTTAAAGTCGGTTTTAATTGCTACTGTGATTTTATAGAAATCGCCTCCAATTTTTTCAAAATCGGTCACAGTACCAACTATTACGCCTTCAGGAAATATTGCAGAGTACCCGGTTGTCTCAATTGTATCACCTAAAGATACTATAGCATCCTGAGGAATGTCATTTAAGATAACGTTTCTGTAATCTCTACCATCCCAACTTAGGGATCCAAAATATCCGTTTGATTTTAGCCTGGCACTTAATTTAAAATCAAGGTTAAGAAGCGACATTGCCACCGAATAGTTTTCGGAACAGCCAACAATTACGCCTGCAACCCCATCTCCTGAAGTTACAGCCATGTCAACGTTAATGCCCTGGAGTCTTCCTTTATTGAGAGTAAAAAAGTTTTTTTGCCGGTTTGTCGAATTATCTATTGCCTCCGCCGAAGTATGAATGTATTGTTGATTGTAAATAGTATCTCTTACAGAAAAAAAAAGTGAATTATCCGATCTGCCAATTTTATCAAGAGAATTCTTTAAGTTAATATTTTCAGCTGCGAGGGTTGTGTTTATTTCCCTAAGGTTCAGGTAATTCCGGGTATTACTAATCCTCTCATCAAAACCATGGGTTAGTCCCCGTATGCCATTAACAAAACGGGAGTTATGATAATTATTCCCTGTTGCCAGAAAGAATATTGCTATTCCTTCAAGAATAAGAAAGATGATTACGTTATTGTATCTCTCCAGAAAATTCAGCAGGCTCCTCATTCACCCTTTCTAATTATCTCATCAGGAATTTAAACTTATCGACATTTTTCAGGGCAACCCCTGTACCTCTGGCCACTGCATGAAGAGGATCCTCAACTACATTAAAGTTAATGTTGATTTTATCTGTTAGTCGCTTATCAAGACCTCTGAGTAAAGCTCCTCCTCCTGCCAGGTAAATTCCTTTATTTACAATATCAGCATATAGTTCCGGTGGTGTCTGTTCAAGTACATTTAAAAGTGCTGCTTCTACTTTAGACAGTGATTTATCGAGGCAATAAGCTATTTCCTGATAAGAGATTGGTATCTCAATGGGCAGGGCTGTCATAATATTCGGCCCTCTGACAATGTAATCAGGTGGAGGGTTGTCTAAATCGGGCAAAGCGGCACCTACTCCTATTTTAATATCTTCAGCGGTGCGTTCACCGATTTTTATATTATGCTGATGACGCATATATGCCTGTATATCAGTAGTAAATCCATCTCCGGCAATTCTTATTGATTTATTGCAAACGATTCCTCCGAGAGCAATAACTGCGATTTCCGTTGTACCACCCCCAATATCAATTACCATGCATCCTTCAGGAGCTTCAACATCGATACCAATTCCAATGGCAGCCGCCATAGGTTCATAAATCATATAGACATCGCGTCCGCCGGCATGCTCTGAGGAATCGCGTACTGCACGTATCTCAACTTCAGTACTTCCTGAGGGTATGCACACTACCATCTTCAGGGAAGGTGCGAAAAGGCGTGGTCCTTTGTTTATCATTTTAATCATACCCCTTATCATCAGCTCGGCTGCATTAAAATCGGCAATTACACCGTCGCGTAAAGGTCTGATAGTCTTAATGTTTTCATGTGTCTTGCCATGCATCTGCCGGGCTTGTTCTCCAATTGCTATAAGCTTTCCGGTAGTTTTATCAATTGCGACTATAGAGGGCTCATCAACAACAACCTTATCGTTATGAATAATAATTGTATTTGCGGTACCCAGATCTATAGCAATTTCTTGTGTTAAAAATGAAAATAGTCCCATTATATGAGATGATTAATTAAATATATTTCTAATGTTTAAAATGTCTTATACCTGTAAATACCATTGCTATACCGTTTGAAGAACAATAGTCAATTGACTCCTGGTCGCGGACTGATCCCCCCGGTTGGACAATAG
This sequence comes from Bacteroidales bacterium, assembly GCA_036508535.1. GTDB lineage: Bacteria > Bacteroidota > Bacteroidia > Bacteroidales > VadinHA17 > LD21. The sequence continues at coordinate 39,394 of DATCHE010000077.1, forward strand.
CTGATATTCCTGCTCTGTGAGCTATCTCAACACTGTCGGCAAAGGGGAAAAAAGCATCGGAAGCAAGTACCGCACCAGTAAGATCAAATCCGAAAGAGTGTGCTTTTTCAATGGCCTGCTTTAGTGCATCCACTCTTGATGTCTGGCCTATTCCACTTGCACATAATTGTCCGTTTTTTACAATTACTATTGCATTCGATTTACTATGCTTTACAATAATATTGGCAAATATAAGATCGTTAATTTCTGATGGAAGCGGAACCCTTTTTGTGACTGGTTTCATATCACTCGCAGATTCGGTACTTGAGTCTTTCTGTTGCCAGAGAACTCCGTTAAGTAATGATCTGAATCCATAATTACTCCTGACGGATTGTTTTTGCAGGAGTATTATTCTGTTCTTTTTTTGTTTAAGTATTTCAAGTGCAGAGGCAGTAAAAGCCGGGGCAATAATTATTTCAAAAAATATCTTATCAATTTCTGAAGCTGTTATCTCATCGACTGGAGCATTTGTAACGATAACACCCCCGAAAGCTGATACCGGATCGCAAGCCAGAGCATCCTTCCAGGCAGTAAGAGCATTTCCCCTCGAAGCAACACCACACGCATTATTATGTTTGATTATTGCGTAAGTTGTCAGGGTAAATTCATCAATCAGATTCAGCGCAGCGTCAAGATCGAGAAGATTGTTATAGGAAATCTCTTTACCATGAAGCTTTTCGAAAATCTGTCCGGGGTCTCCAAAGAATGTTCCCTTCTGATGAGGATTTTCCCCATAACGTAAAGGGAAAGCTGAATTTATGCTCTCTCTGAACACCTGTATCTCTGATTCTTTGTTAAAGTATTTAAAAATAGCTGTGTCGTAATGGGAAGATGTCTGAAATGCTCTGGCAGCATAAAGGCGTCTTTCAGAAATTGATGTGAATCCTTTCTTATCAACCAGGAGATCATGAAGATCGGGGTATTGCTCTCTTCCTGATACAATGAGAACGTCATTGTAATTTTTTGCAGCTGCCCTGATGAGTGAAATACCACCAATATCTATCTTTTCAATAATCTCCTCCTCATTTTCAACAGATTTTACAGTTTCTTCAAATGGATAAAGATCGACAATTACAAGATCTATCTCAGGAATCTTGAACTTTGAAAGCTGAGCAAGGTCTTCTTCGTTCTCCCTTCTGGCCAGAATACCACCAAAAACTGAAGGATGTAGTGTTTTAACCCGGCCACCCAGAATTGAAGGATAGGATGTAAGATCTTCAACTTTTTCAGCAGGTATTCCAAGTTCACTGATAAAGTTGAAAGTACCTCCTGTGGAGTAGATCTTCACATCCAATTTGTGAAGTATTCTGATAATATTGTCTAATCCGTCTTTATAAAAAACTGAAATCAGAGCACTCTTTATTCTCTTGTCACTCATTATATGATTATTACGACAGTCTGTGGATATCCTTTTCCGGCCTTCAAAAATAGATATTTTTTTATTAACCTCAACACATTATAACAATGATTATAAGCAATCAATGATTTTCGTATATTTGACCCACAATATAAATATTTCAAAATATAATTATGTTTCTCAGGCTTCTCAAAGAGGGTTTTATTTTTGCTTATAATTCAATTATTGTTAATAAGCTAAGAACATTCCTATCGCTATTCGGAATTACAATAGGGATTTTTTCCATAATTTCGGTATTTACGGTACTCGACTGGATGGAAAAATCGATTCGCGATAGTATTTCAACACTGGGCGATAATGTGATATATGTTCAGAAATTTCCATGGTCGTTCGATCCGAATCTGGCATGGTGGGATATTATGAAATGGCCATCAACTTCGAAAGAAGATTTAGAGGCAATACTTAACAAATCTACAAAAACAGCATCTGCCTGTTTTTCTGCCTTTTCATCAAAACCATTAAAATACAAAAAAAATCAGGCAACCGATGTTACGATTTGGGCAGCTTCGCATGATTTTGAAAATGTTAGAACATTTGAGATTCAGAATGGCCGTTATTTCTCACCTGAAGAATCATCTTCAGGGAAAAATGTAGCAATCGTAGGCGCTAATATTGCAGAAAGGTTATTTGAAAAGGCAGATCCCGTTGGCAAGCAGATCACAATCGGAGGGAAAAAAACCAATGTGATAGGAGTGTTTAAAAAAGAGGGCACTGGCGGAATTGGAGATAATGGAATGGATGATATTACTCTGGTTCCAATGAATTATGGCAAGAGCTTCATAAACATGAGGAATAGCAACATTGAGACAAACATCATGATCAAGGCAAAAACCGGTGTTTCGGTACAGGAACTTAGTGAAGAAGTAACAATGATTTTAAGATCAGCCAGAAGACTTCAGCCCGATGAAATAAATAATTTTTCAGTTAACCAGTCAAGCTTGCTTTCCCAGGGATTTGATGCTGTTTTTACAGGAATTAATATAGGAGGCTGGGTTATCGGAGGATTTGCAATACTTGTAGGTGGTTTCGGAATTGCAAACATCATGTTTGTTTCCGTACGGGAAAGAACTAATATAATAGGTATACAGAAAGCACTCGGGGCCAAAAAGTTCTTTATCCTTCAACAATTTCTGGTTGAGTCGGTACTGCTGTCAATTATTGGCGGGTTACTTGGAATTCTAATGATATTTATTGCCACGCTTTTTATAAATTACCTCTATGACCTTAATATGTACCTGACCATTGCAAATATGTTTCTCGCAGTATTCATATCAGGGATCATTGGTGTTATAGCCGGTTATGCTCCGGCAAATACAGCGGCTAACATGAATCCTGTTGAAGCTATTGGATTTTCATTCTGATATTATCCTGTTCTCATCTATCCATCTGGTCAGAAGAACAAACTGATTTACAGATAACTGCTCGGGTCTCAGATTGAACTCTGGATAATCGTCACGTTTCAATTCGAATGCTGCCCTGACTGAATTTCTCAACATTTTCCTTCGCTGATTAAAGCAGGCTTTCACTACTCTGAAAAATAGCGCTTCGTCACAATCGAGATTTTTTACATCGTTCCTGATTAACCTTATCACTCCGGATTTTACCTTAGGTGGAGGTGAAAAAACATGTTCGGGTACTGTAAAAAGATATTCTGTTTTATAATATGCCTGCAATAATACACTCATGATTCCATAGGTTTTCGAACCTGGTCCGGCACAAATCCTTTCAGCCACTTCTTTCTGAAGCATTCCGGCAATCTCAACAATTTTTTCCCGGTGTTTCAATGCTTTAAACAATATCTGTGTTGAGATATTATAAGGGAAATTCCCTATTATGGCCATTTTTTCAGGAAAAAAGTCATCAATATCCAGTGAGAGAAAATCGCCTCTCATTATGTTTTTCAATTCAGGGAAATGTGCCTGAAGATAATGTACCGACTCATTATCTATTTCGATAACCCTGAAATCCGGAAATCTTCTTTCGATCAGATATTTTGTGAGCATTCCCATCCCCGGACCAATTTCCAGGACAGAATTATAACCCGTGCCTGTCAATGAACTGGCAATTTTATGGGCGATACCTTCATCTGTCAGAAAGTGTTGTCCAAGATTCTTTTTAGGCTGAACTCTGCTCATTAGTTAATATGTTAAGACTGACCAACTTTAAACTCATTTGCAACTTCACATTCCTTCCAATAATTTACCTCACCCTAAATCCCTCTCCCAATGGAGAGGGACTTAAACCCCTGATTATCTGGTTCTTTCTCCCCTTCTCCCGTGGGAGAAGGGGTCGGGGGATGAGGTAATCTATCCAGCTGGAAGCAGTTCTAAACCAATGTAATTAAAGCTTAAAATTGAAGAAGATCCCTTCCGAACTTTCTTATTATGGGTAAATTGAGCGATTCAAGAAATGCAATGAATCGCTTAAGTAAATTGTAGTATAATGTTACAAAGAGGAATAAGATCATTATCCAGATTATAAAAAGATTAAAGATCAGAGTACCTACCTTCATATTTCCAATCTGCTTATAAGGTGAATAAAAATGGGCCCGACCGATTTTTGAGCCAGGGCGCATGAAAACAGGGTCAGCTTTTTGAATAAATTTATCGCCGGCATCATAAATTTTGCTTGTTGTCATGTTATTTAGCATAAAGTCAGCCAGTGTCTTATTGTAATTATCTTCCCTCAGTTTAATAAATGCATCGCGACCAATTTTTTTCGTAATCTCAGCATATAACATATCCCGTTGAGAAACTACTGCGCGGCTTTTTAACCTGAATGTGGTTTTGAGACTATCGAGAAATAATTTTGCTTCATCCGCAGTATATGTATTAAATCCATTATAATTCAGATTGCTTATCCATTGGCCTGGTTTTATCTCCGATATGGAAGAAAGATCATTTATATGAAAATTAATTTTCTTAAAATTACTTTCCGTGTCTTCCTTATAATCAGGATCTTTTCCTGCTGTAAGACATTCGTCTACTTTAACTTTCAGTGCCGGAATAAGAAAGGATGCGTACCAGTCATTCTGACTTATATCCATATCATATTTAAAAAAAGGCTTTTCAAATTTATTATCCATAAACTGTTCAACACTGATTGCTTCATATGCCCAACGTGTAACCATTATGTCTCCCACAACCGGTACAAAAACTTTTTTGCTTATTGATTTATGAAGGTCATCAAATTTTATCATCGCTCCTCCAAGAAGCAGCTGGGGTACTAGAATGAGCGGAATCAGAATATATATGCTTATAGCCGTTCGCATTCCTGCTGAAATATTCAAACCCAGCAGGTTTCCAAAACATGCTGTTGAGAAAAGGATAATCCATTGTTGGAAAAGCATCCCCCTGACTTCAAGAATTGTATTTGCCACCAGAACAAATGAGAGAGACTGTATTGCAGATAAGGTAAATAGAAAATTGATTTTTGAAATCAGATAGCTTAACCTGCTCAAGTCAAGAAATTTCTCTCTTTCCAGTATTTTTCTGTCTCTGAAAATCTCTTCAGCGCTAACCGTCAGTCCTATAAAAAGTGCAACAATTACACCCATGAACAAGAATACCGGATAGTTTTTGTTATTTGCAAAGATGTAAACACCGTTCTCACTGAATTTTGAAATATATGCCAGGATAAATGCGAGTAAAGGGGCTTCCAGAAGGTTTATCACCATATATTGTCTGTCGGCAAATTTACGAGTAAGATTCCGTTTAATAAATGTTCTTATCTGATCAATCTTTTTAGGAACCCTAAAGTTGCTTGGAGGGATAACTGCTTTTGGAGGTTTATTGCCCAGAACAGGCATCATTTTTTTCTTATACTTTTCGTACCATTCCCTCGGACTTATCTGCCTCTCCTTTCCTGCATAGCCAGAATTGTCAATTACCTTTACCTCAATGATATGCAAGATGTTGTCCGTTTCTACATTACCGCAATTAGGACATTCGCTCTCACCTGCATTTGCCTGTGATGTTTCCGTTTTAAAATAAACCAGCGCTTCAACAGGATCGCCATCATAGATCATATAGCCACCCTTATCGAGCAACCATAATCTGTCGAACATTTTGATAATATCTGAAGAGGGTTGATGAATTATGGCAAAAACCAGCTTCCCGGTCAAAGCCTGATGTCTTAATAAGCTCATCACCTTTTCTGAATCGAAGGAAGATAATCCGGAAGTAGGTTCGTCTATGAATAGCACTACCGGCTCACGCATTAGCTCAAGACCGATATTAAGACGCTTCCTTTGTCCGCCACTCACCTTTTTATTAAGTGTGTCACCAACCTGCAGATCTCTAATATCGTACAGGTCAAGATCCTGGAGGACTTTCTCAACAGTACTCTTTAACTGTTCTTCCTTATAGTCTCCAAAACATAATCGGGCATTATAATAAAGATTCTGATATACAGTAAGCTCCTCTATCAGCATGTCATCCTGCGGAACAAATCCAATAAGCCCTTTCAGTTCCTCAGAATCGGAATTAATGTCATAACCATTTATATAGATGTTCCCGGATGTAGGTTGAATCTTGCCATGAAGCAGATTAAGCATCGTTGTTTTGCCGACTCCGCTTCCTCCCATAATTCCGATCAGGTTTCCCGATTCAACCCTGAAATTCATTTTTTGTATTCCGTTATCGGAGTTCTTAAACTGGAATTCAACGTCGTGCCCTTCAAAAAATATCTTATCAGGAAATTTCCTGGAGACAAATTTTTTATAAATTTTAGAATAGTAAATCGGATCAATTCCCTGTCCCTTTATATTTACACCCCGGTCAAGAAGATAAGGTCTGCATGCTATAATATCTCTTCCTTTAAAAAACAATATCAGTGGACCATCATAACTAAAGAGAAGAGTACCCGTAGTCTCAATATGCATTACTACAAGGTGTCCTTTGAATCCTTTTATTCTGATATGCCTCCACTTATCATAATTTTTATAAACATCGGTACCTGATAATTTAGGGTTATCACTTTCGATAATGAGAATACAATCGGATGATACTTCATCATACGATCTGCCTATCATAAAAGCTATGGAATTATCGTACTCCTTTTTTGAAATACTGAATGTTCTCGAAACTATGTCTATAATTTTCTTTTCCTGTTCGGAAATCATTCCATCCTCGAATGCAAATTCTATGAGTTGAAGGAAAACGATCATCCTTTCTTCAAGGAATAATCCTTTTTTAATTTGGCGGCAGATATTTGTTATCTGAAATGAAATTAGAGAATTGTCATCTGACAGGTCAGCTTTATCGACGCTTTTAAGTTCGTTGGAATAGAACTCCAGGTTATTTTCAAATAGTGAATAGTATTCTTCCTCCAGTTCTCTGTTCAGATATCTTCTAAGATAACTACGAAGTATTTTTTTACCTCTCGATGAAATTCCGGAAGGGTTAATGGTTGAAACGATTGCAAAAATGTGAATTAAGGCAAGTAATACAGATTCCCTCATAAAAACATCAAGTAAAAAAAAGGCCGCAAAGTTAAAATGCTTTGCGGCCTGGCATTTATGAAATAACTATTGTACGATTTGGCTTCTTATACCAACAATTACTTTGGTTATGTCCTTAATATTCTGTTCGGTAAGACTGGTTCCAATCCCTTCATATACTTTTTTGACCGGCTCCAGTATTTTCAAGAAATCACTTACGCTTGGATCGCTGGCGTAAGGTTTTGTGATATCCAGGAAAAGCTCGAATGATTTCTTCTGTTCAAGCAGTACCCCTGAAATTCCTGCAACCTGATAAGCTGCCTCTGATACATGTGTAGTCAGATACATCCCTTCTACCCAGGCACCGCCAACAACAAGAAGAGCCAGTGGCTGCTGATCGTTCTCACTCAGGTAAGAATAAGTATCATTAAAGGCTGTTGTCAGAATTTTAACTAACTCATCCCTGTTATCAAAATTCAACTTGATTTTTTCATACAACTCCTCATTGTAAATTTTCGACATGTTGAGCTCATTTGAAAGTGCTCTGATAGCATTCAGGTAATTAATTACTTCCTGCTGCATATTATACAAAGTAGCGTAGCTCAGATCGGCTCCATAAATCCCAAGGTTGGTGGCTCGGGCTGTGCTGCTGAAATATTTCTTGGTATTTTCAACAGGGTTTGTAATGCCAATAATATAACCAACTTCGAGTTGGGTGAGCATCTTTATTACATTCGCTGAAGTTGGCAAGGGATAAACATTTGCTTCAATCTGATTTTCAATTGTCTTAACTTGTTCCATTTCAACTTTTTTCTGCTCTTTCCCGGCTGATCTATTTCTGCATGAAGCTAAACCAGTTAAACTTAATATCAGGATTGGAATAATAATACCTGCAATAATTTTTTTCATTTTAAGTCAATTTAAATTTAATAATATCAGTCAAAAACCGTCGATAAAAGTAATAAATAATATTAAATAAAAAGAGTATCTGCAATCATAAACATTCTTCATTTAACTTTTCCATTTTTTACATATCTTTAAGCCCCTGAAATCATACCATTTAATTATAATGTGGAATTTTGATGAACCTGCAAAGAGAGAGGGTACAAACTGTATAAAGTATGACCTCAGAGAGGAGACATTCGGTGTAAAAGATGTTATACCAATGTGGGTTGCAGATATGGATTTTAACACTCCCGATTTTATAGTAGATTCTCTTCAGAACCGTCTTAACCACGAGATTTATGGATATTCTTTACGTCCTTCCGAATATTATCTTTCCATTGTCGATTGGCTTAAAGTAAGACACAACTGGAGCATTGAAAAAGAATGGATCTCCTATTGCCCCGGTATTGTTCCGGCATTAAACTTCTGCACATTGGCATATACCCGGCCTGGCGATAATATTATTGTTCAACCCCCTGTTTATTTTCCTTTCTTTTCTGCTGTCGAATCTCATGGCCGAAAGCTGGTCTATAACAGGCTGTCAGAATCTGACGGCAAATGGACTATGGATTACAATTCATTAATCTCCAGTATTGACGGAAATACAAAAATGATAATTATTTCCAATCCTCATAATCCGATTGGACGTGTATGGACACCTGACGAACTTAATATTCTGGCAGATATCTGTCTTAAAAACAATATCCTGCTTCTTTCAGATGAGATACATTGTGATCTTATCTTACCAGGATTCACCCATACTCCCATAGCTTCACTTTCTGAGAAAATTGCCGAAATTACAGTTACATGTATCGCTCCCAGCAAGACATTCAATCTTGCGGGACTTTCAACATCATCCGTAATTATTTCCAATCCGGTTTTAAGAAAATCATTTAACAGGATTGTTGAAAATCTTCATGTGGGAAATGGCAATATATTTGGAACTACTGCCTCAATAGCAGCCTATTCTCATGGACATAAGTGGCTCGATGCACTTCTTGATTACATAGACCATAATATTGAATTCGTAGAAGATTATTGCAGGAAAATGATTCCGGAAATTGTTCCTGTGGCGCCCGAAGCAACCTATATGATTTGGCTCGATTGCCGTAAATTTGGAATGACAGGAAAAGAACTTCAGAATTTTTTTGTGACCAGGGCAGGTGTCGGGATGAATGAGGGCTCCACTTTTGGACCAGGAGGCGAAGGTTTTATGAGGATGAATGTCGCAGCCACGTACCAGACAGTAAAAAAAGCTATGGAACAAATTGAAAAAGCTGTGGTTGGGTTGAGGTGATCATTTCCCCTTTGGGGGAAACAGGAAAGGGGGTACTCGAACAGATAACATTAAGTCATATAATATAATTAAATGGAGAATAAAATTAAGGTAAAGTTGACACTTGAAGATGGAACAGTGTATTACGGAAAATCATTTGGAGCTCCTGTACCTGCTGCGGGAGAAGTGGTGTTTAATACTGCCATGACAGGATATCCGGAGAGTTTAACAGATCCTTCATATCGCGGACAAATTCTTTGTCTTACATATCCTCTTGTTGGCAATTATGGGGCACCAGCCAAAAGCGAAGAAAATGACCTCCTGCGTTTTTATGAGTCATCTTCTATTCATATTTCAGGGCTGATTGTTTCGGACTACTCCTTTGAATACAGCCACTGGAATGCAACTGAAAGTCTCGATGAGTGGCTTAAAAGAAATAAGGTACCTGGAGTTTATGGAATTGATACCAGAGCTCTCACTAAAAGGATTCGTGAAAAAGGAGCCATGCTCGGTAAACTTGAACCTGAAGGAACAGCAACAGATTTCTATGATCCGAACAAAGTTAATCTTGTAGCAGAAGTAAGTACACATGAAAGAAAAGTTTATGGTTCCGGTAAGTATAAGATAGTACTTGTTGATTGCGGTGTTAAGTATAACATTATCCGGAACTTTCTGAAAAGAGATACAACTATAATAAGAGTTCCATGGGATTATGATTTCAACAAAGAAGATTATGATGGCCTTTTTCTTTCAAATGGTCCGGGCGATCCTAAAATGTGCGGTATTACAATCGAAAATATTAAAAAGGCACTTACCGGGAATAAGCCGATATTTGGAATATGTCTGGGAAACCAGTTAATGGCCCTCGCCTCCGGAGCTGATACCTATAAACTGAAATATGGACACAGAAGTCACAATCAGCCTGTCCTTCTGGTAGGCACGGATAAAGCATATATTACATCACAAAATCATGGGTTTGCGGTCGATAATAAAACGCTGGGAAAAGACTGGGATCCGTTTTTTATAAATATTAACGATCAGACCAATGAAGGGATGAAACATAAAACCCTCCCCTTCTTCTCAACTCAGTTTCACCCCGAAGCCTCGGGAGGGCCAACAGATACTGACTATCTGTTCGATGTATTTTTAGAGAAGGTGGCAAAAACAAAATAAAAATAGTAGAGACGCAAAATTTTGCGTCTCTACCATAATCCTAAATTTCAGGAAAGAGGGAACCTAATTTGCAACCCATGAGAAGTTATTTCCGGTACCCGGCGGAACTGTTATACCTGTTTTATATTGGGCCGGATTTGCTATACTCGAATTATCAATCGTGGTATTATTTATAGGGAAAGATACCTCCGTGTAAATTGCAGGTTTTGATTGCAATCCTGTATATTGGATCGCACAATAAGTTAGGGCTGAATTA
>DATCHE010000078.1:0-6505 GCA_036508535.1 Bacteroidales bacterium
TCCAGCTCCTTCTTGCATTTCATACAGGCAATGCAGCCATTTACCTTTTTTCCTCCAAGCTGGAAAAATTCGGTCTTAATGCCCTCATTCTCAAGAGCTTTAAATACCTCTTTTATAAGTAGTTCAGTGTTTCCGCCTTTGTGCGGACTACAATTAATCCCTAGTACTTTCATTGTTTATAAATTATCCTATTATGTCAAGAATCTGATGTATATCTAAGTCCTTCAATGGATTATTACTAGAAATAAAGGTGTCGGCCAGCAAGGATTTTTTCTCCTGCAGCCTTACAATCTTTTCCTCAATGCTATTACTGGTAATATACTTGTACACAAAAACACTCTTATGCTGACCAATTCTATGAGCGCGACTCATTGCCTGAATTTCTGAAGCCGGATTCCACCAGGGATCAAGGATGAAAACATAGTCGGCTGCGGTAATATTAAGACCAACACCTCCGGCTTTAAGTGAAATGAGGAATATTTTATTCTCCGGATCATTCTGGAAATTGTTTACAATTTTTTCCCTGTTTGTGCTTGCTCCTGTAAGTATGGTGTAGCGTATTCTTTTCTTCTTAAGTTCTCCGGCATATAGATCAAGATGTTTAACAAAAGAAGAAAACACTAAAATTTTGTGCCCTTCGGATATAACACTCTCCATATCCTGAAGAACAGTTTCAAATTTTCCTGAACTGGACATATAGTCTTCGTAAGCCATCAAAGGGTGGTTTGAAATCTGCCTGAGTTTCATCAGTCCCTGAAGCACCACAATTGCCGATTTTTCCAACCCTGTCGATTCAATATTTTTAAGGATACTATTTCGTACAGACGATTTTTCTTCATCATAAAGCTTAAACTGCTCCTCAGTCATATCGCAGAAAACGGTCTGTTCTGTAATTGCAGGCAAGTCAGGTGCAACCATCTCTTTTGTACGTCGCAGAATAAAAGGTTTGATAATCTTTCTAAGTTTTACCTCTTTTTCATCATCACCCAATTGCTCAATAGGTTTTGCAAATTCCCTGCGAAAGAAGGAGAGGTCGCCCAATAATCCGGGGTTAACAAAATTCAATTGTGTCCAGAGATCGGTAAGTGAGTTTTCTACCGGCGTGCCAGTGAGAACGAGCTTAAATTCTGACTTGAGCCTTATCATTGCCCTGTATAGCATTGAAGCCGGATTCTTTATTACCTGGCTTTCATCAAGAATAATGTAATGGAAAGAGAATGAGCTTATTAATTCAATATCTTGTCTTATTGTATGATAGCTAGACAGTATAATATCGAAATTTTCGAACCATGATGTCGACTTTTTTCTTTGGTTCCCTTTATAACTGTATATCTTCATCTCAGGGACAAATCTTTTAATCTCATTTTCCCAGTTATAAATCAATGAAGCCGGAACTATTATCAACGAAGTGAATAATGATTTCGGACTATCGAAAAGAACCAGGTCGGACCTTTTCTTCATCTCAACCTTTGCTTCAACCTCAGCCTCATTTCCCCCGGAGGGAATCAGGTTCTCTTTGTTATGTTGAAGAAGTGCAAGAGTTTGTATAGTTTTTCCAAGGCCCATATCATCGGCCAGACACCCTCCTAAACCTGCCGTTTGCAGGAAATTCAGCCAGTTAAGTCCATCATTCTGGTATTGCCTCATTATACAATTCAAACCCGAAGGGGTCTCCAGAACCGGAATCTGATCCGGCACTAACAATTTTTCAAGTCTTTCGAACCCGGTATGCCCTTTATCATCAAAAGTATCTGTGAGCAAAGAAAAATGCTGTTTATGAATTCTAAGCGAATCTTCAGTACTTTTCCCAAACTCAAAAATGTTTTTATACTTTGTAAACCAAGTTTCAGGCAAAATGGCTATCGAACCATCGGCTAACCGATATTCTCTAATACCTTCCAGAATATTTTTCTTGAAACGTATGAAAGGAATTTCCCATTCACCAATCCTTACAATTGCTTTCAGGTCGAACCAGTCATTAATTATCTGACTGCTAATCTCAAGATTTACAGGTTTTAAATTATAATTGTGATCAAGCCTTGATATCAGTACAAATCCTGAATCTGTAATTTCTGTATAACTGCTATTAACAATTTCTAATAAATTGTATAAATCGTCCTTCGGTTTGCCATCGGCGGAGGCGGGATAAAAATTTATATCATCATCCGAGAATAAGCCAAGCTCACCCAGCGTATCCCTGCATAGTTTTTCCCATGCAAAGTCCCTGTGAAATTTCCTGAAAATGAATTCCTGGCCTTGTATTTCAAATAATGAAATATAATTTGCAGGTTCATTGGCATAAATTTTATTTCCCTCATAATTATATTTCAGAATAAGAACTGCTCTTCCTTTCAGTCCTCTTTCCAATTCAAGAACAGCCTCTTTATCAGGAGTGAATTCGATTATTTTGAAGCCTGTACCTTCAACCTTGAAATTATTTACAGCATTTAGTACAAATCCTTCAAAATATTTCGCTTCAGTTTTTTTGGGAATAATGATACTCTCTTTCGACAGGAACGGTTTCAGTTTGGAACCATCTATGTCTGAAACAAATAAAATTTTTCGATCATCTCTGATAATACAGGGAGCGAGACACAGAATTTCGATAGGGCTTTTTCTTATATCAATAAGTTTACCACCGGCTTCAAGGCAAAGATTATAAGTGGTTTGTTCCTCATCTCTTATGAACCTGAATACCGGCACGGCGTTTTCATCGCTTAGTAAAAGCTTATCCTCCAGATGAAGGGCATCGGCTTTCGACTTTTGAAAATAAACAGGAATATTTTCGTCTCTTGAGATTGTGATACATTTATGAATTCTTCTTTCGATATAAGGCCTGATAAATTTTTCGAGATTTACCGTTGTAACTTTTACCAAAAATTCCTTGACTGTTACATCTTTTGAAAACAAAGTGAACAGATTTCTGTCGGAATATTCATTAATTATCTTTACAAGCTCTCTTTCTTCAGATGTAAGAGAACCCAGAGTATCGTTGTCGGGAAAGGGAGATAAACATTCATGTAATTTGTAAAATTTCTTTTTAGGTTCATTTTCAATAATATAGGGCAGAAGCATTGATCCCCATATTCTGTTATGAGTAAGAACAAGTGCAAAGAGCTTTGTTTTTTTTTCTGAACCTGTTTTCAAAATGATGAGATTAAAATATCCTGCAATGTTGGTTAATCCCTCTCAATTTTCAAAGGATTTAATTCATAGATTTGTTATTGATAACGAAAAAGTAAGTATTAGTTGAATAATTACTTTGTGATCCTTAGTGTTAACCTTAGTGTACCTTTATGGTAAAAAAAAATGACACTTAACCACAAAGGGACACAAAGGAAGAACACAAAGTAACACAAAGAGAAAAACGCTCAATCTCTTGAGGAAAATTATTCATATCGACATGGATGCCTTTTTTGCATCAGTTGAACAGCTTGATAATCCGGAGCTTAAGGGCAAACCTGTTGCCGTAGGTGGGAGTGGAGAGAGAAGTGTAGTTGCAGCGGCCAGCTATGAAGCCAGAAAATTTGGTGTCAGGTCGGCAATGCCATCAATAATTGCTAAACGTCTTTGTCCCGATCTGATATTTGTTAAACATAATTTTGAAAGGTATAAAGAGGTTTCGTCACAGGTGATGGAGATTTTTAAAGAATATACCGACCTTATTGAACCACTTTCTATAGATGAGGCATTTCTCGATGTGACCGATGATAAAAAGAAAATCGGGTCAGCAACTGTAATAGCCAGGAAAATCAGGACTGAAATTAAAAGCAAAACCGGCCTTACAGCATCTGCAGGAATATCTGTTAATAAATTCCTGGCTAAGATTGCTTCTGATATAAATAAACCTGATGGCCTCTTTATTATTAAGCCTGAAGAAGCTGAACGGTTTATAGAAGAATTGCCGGTTGAGAAATTTTACGGTATAGGGAAAGTAACTGCTCTTAAGATGCATAAACTAGGAATACACTCTGGTTCCGACCTGAAGAAGTGGGATATGGTTGCGCTTGTGAGGAACTTTGGAAAAGCGGGAGTCTTTTTTTATAATATAGTAAGAGGCATTGATGAGCGTCCGGTTGAGCCCAATCAGGAACGTAAATCTGTTGGAACAGAATATACTTATGAGAAAGACCTTAAAACAAATTTCGAAATTGTTGCAGAGCTCTATAAACTGGAGAAAGAGTTGATGGAACGATTGGAGCATGCAGAAACAACCGGAAGGACTATTACCCTGAAGATTAAGTTTTCAGATTTCAGACAGATTACAAGGAGCAAAACACTTCAAAATTATATTCGAAATTTCAAAACGCTTCATAAGGAAGTATCGGAAATACGTAAATCAATTAATCTTGAAGGAACAAGAATCAGACTGATGGGAGTTACCATCTCTAATCTTGAAACAGAGGATTTTGAGGACAGACAGCTGTATCTATTCGAGGAATAATTTTAAAGGTGTAAATGTATACTTGCCATCAAATAAAAAAAGATAAAAGACAAAAGGCGAAAGATAAAAGTTAACCTTATTTACAATTCAGGCTCAATGAATTGTTGGTAAAATCTTTTCCTTACTTTGTCTTTTGTCTTTAATTTTTCTTCAATTCATCTGAAATTTCCTGGATAAGTACATTATATTTAGAATAGCCCCTCTATTGACAGGTATCTCTCACCTGTATCATAGGCGAAGGTAAGTATCCTGGAACCTTTTGGGATTTCGCTTAGTTTCTTATTTACTGCAGCTAATGATGCACCGGTAGATATCCCCACAAATAATCCCTCTTCTTTTGCAGCTCTCCTGGTAAATTCGAACGCTGCATCTTTGCTTACTTTTATAATTCCATCTAATATTTTAGTATTTAAAATGGATGGTACAAATCCGGCACCAATACCCTGCAAGGGATGAGGACCAGGAGCTCCACCGCTTAAAACTGGAGATAATTCAGGTTCTACAGCATAAACTTTTAGTTTTGGAAATGCTTTCTTAAGCACTTTGGCAATCCCGGTAATGTGTCCGCCTGTTCCTACTCCTGTAATCACATAATCGAGACCTTCAGGAAAATCTTTGATTATTTCCAGGGCAGTAGTTTCCTTATGGATATTGGTATTGGAAGGATTATCAAACTGCATTGGCATCCAGGAGTCTGGTGTTTCCAGCACTAGTTCTTTGGCACGGTCAATAGCACCTTTCATTCCTTTTTCACGGGGTGTAAGTACAAACTCAGCGCCATATGAACTCATGATTTTTCTTCTTTCAAGCGACATAGATTCAGGCATGACCAGTATAAGTTTGTATCCTTTTACAGCTGCAACCAATGCCAGTCCGATTCCTGTATTCCCGGAAGTTGGTTCTATAATGATACTATTTGGTTTTAGTCTTCCGTTTTTTTCAGCATCATTAATCATTGAGAGCGCTATGCGGTCTTTAATACTTGCTCCCGGATTTGCTTTTTCAAGTTTAACCCATACCTGGAAAGAAGGATCAAATAGTTTGTTGATTCTTAAATGAGGTGTGTTGCCGATTGTTTCAAGAATTGAATTTACTTTCATAATGAAGTGGTTTTAAATATTCAGAATATTCTACTCATAATGCAATTGCCATATTATCGTGTACCTAATATCTATTTGTAATTCGTAAATCATGTGGTAGAAATCTTTTGAAAAAATATATGTACAACACCTCATCTAATGAGAGTGCTGTACATAACCTAACCAACAAAACTAACTTTAACTAACGAACCAACATCTATTTCGTTTATATAAGATCAAGCGCTTGCTTTAGATCGTTTTTAATGTCTTCGATATTTTCGATTCCTACAGAAACTCTCAGAGCACCTGGTACTACTCCTGAACTAAGCTGTTCTTTTTCAGAAAGCTGTTGATGTGTTGTAGAAGCAGGATGAATAATAAGAGTTTTGGCATCTCCCACATTTGCAAGGTGACTTATTAATTTGAGGTTATTTACCAGTTTATCGGCAGCTTCTTTTCCTGCTTTTACTTTAAAGGAAAGTACTCCTCCAAAACCATGTTTAAGGTATTTTTTCCCCAATTCATGGAATTGATTGCCTGGTAAGCCCGGATAATCAACATATTCTACTTTTGGGTGTTTCAATAACCATTGTGCAAGCTCCAGAGCATTATCGACATGTTTCTGAACCCTGAGTGATAATGTTTCAAGTCCAAGAAGAAGCAGGAATGAGTTGAATGGGCTTAGTACAGGTCCATAATCCCGCAAACCTTCAACCCGGGCCCTTATAATAAATGCAATATTACCAAATGGTCCGGGTGTGCCAAAAACATCCCAGAATTTCAGTCCATGATATCCTTCTGAAGGCTCAGTGAATTGTGGAAATTTCCCATTTCCCCAGTTAAAATTACCAGCGTCAACGATGACACCTCCGATACTTGTACCATGTCCGCCAATCCATTTTGTTGCCGATTCAACTACTATATTTGCTCCATGTTCGATTGGTCGGAACAAAAATCCGGCGGCGCCGAATGTATTGTCAAC
>DATCHE010000079.1:0-35155 GCA_036508535.1 Bacteroidales bacterium
CCTTTATCAGATGTTAATAGTTTGAAAATTAACTATTTGTAAAAGTGAATTATACAACAGTATTAAAAAGTAAGCACATTATTATCTTGTTTTTGCTGATTATGGTTATCAGCCCGGCATTTAATAACCTTTTTTCACAAAATATTCAACCAAAACCAACACGACAATCTTCCCTTGAAGCTTTTTCAAAAGGAAATTATGAACTGGCATATTCTGAATTCAGTGTACTTCTCCAGACATATTCCAAAGATCCGACATATAATTATTACTCAGGGGTATGTCTTGTTAAACTCGAAAGGTCACCTGATGAAGCAGTAACTTTTCTAAAACAGGCTCTTCAGAGTTCATCTCTGGCAAAGACCTTACCTTCAGATGCACTTTTTTATCTTGGCCGGGCTCAGCAAATGTCGGGATCGTTTAATGAAGCATCGGAAACGTATAGTTTATTTACTGACCAGGCAGGGAAAAGAGTCGCAAAGGATCTTGGTGTACCCGATTTTATTCAACAGTGTAATAAAAAGATAGGGGCAATTTCAAGGCCTGTTGTAAAACAAGCTGAAAAAGTAAAACCCGTTTTCGCCGATACAATCAAACCAGAAAAAAAACCTGAAGTAAAAGCAGTCTTAATTCCTCCTGTTGTAGCAAAGGTCTCTTTAAATAGAGACATCCCTTCAGGTTACGATCTGATTCTGGGAGAAGCTCTTAAACTTCAGTTTAAATCAGATTCTCTTACTTCAATTATAGTAAAGCAAAAGTCAGAACTTAATAAAATTCCGGATTCAGACAGAGCCGTTTTAAAAGTTAAGATTGCTGAAAATGAATCGCTTGCCACCTCATTCCAGAAATCAGCCGATGTGAAATACAAAGAAGCAGAGTTGTCAATGGCCCCTTTGGCAGTAAAAACTACTCCGCCATCGCCTTCTCCTCAGTCAGGTAGTCTGGTTTTCAAAGATTCAGTCAAAAAGGCAAATAATATTGTTCTTAAAGATACGATCAAACTTACTGAAAATAAGGTTGTTGGCAGAACTGATAATCAATTAGATACAATTAAAAAGATTTTACGTTCTGTCCCTAAGCCGGTTGAGACTTTTGCCTTTTTCGAAGTACTGCAAAAACCTGTAACTGGTCCAAGTGCGAAGATAGATATAGACCCGGAAGTGCCACCCGGACTTATTTACCGAATTCAGATTGCAGTATTCCGAAATCCGGTCTTACCTTCATATTTTAAGGGTATTGGTCCGGTTTATGGTTTTAAAATTGCAGGAACTGATAAGACAAGTTATTTTGTTGGAATGTTCAGGAGATTATCCGAAGCAAATAAAGCATTAGTTACAGTTAAGGCAAAAGGTTTCAAAGACGCGTTCATAGTCGCACTTTTAGGAAGTAAGCCGGTTTCAACTGACAGAGCTGCAGTATTGGAAAAGGAGTGGGGAAAAATACCCTTTACCAACAATGAGAACCATCCTTCCGAAACATTTCTCGACACTCTTCCTCCGGCTCTCTCATTCAGAGTTGAAGTGATCAGATCATCAACACCTGTTAAACCTGATGTTTTAGAGGGAATTGAGAAGATGGCGGGCAACCGCGGATTAGATATTCAACCACTAAGTGATGGGAAACTTGCATATTTGATTGGGAATTTTATTACTTTTGACAGCGCTGCAGAATATGCTGATCTGCTGACCAGAAATGGTTACCGTGAAGCAAAGGTTGTGGCCTGGCTGGGGAAAAGAGAAATTCCTGTTGATACTGCAAGACAACTAATAGAGAATGTGAAATGAAGGAAAAGATATTACGCAGAGAGGAAAAGCGCCAAAGCGGAGGAGAATCATGTACTCTGGTTCTTTACAATGATGATATCAACACATTTGATCATGTTATAAAATCATTGGTTGAGGTCTGTGGTCACGATCCGGTTCAGGCTGAACAATGTGCTATGATAGTTCATTTTAAAGGCAGCTGCGATGTTAAAATAGGTATGGTTGAGGTTCTTAACGCAATGAGCAGATCACTCAATCTCAAAGGGCTCAATTCGAAAGTGGAGAGTCTTTAAAGGGTATAGAGGCTGTATAGTCTGTAAAGTCCATAAAGTCTGTAAAGTCTTTTTTCTTTTTTCTTTTATCTTTTGTCTTTTGCGCTATTGACTTTTCCTCCTGTGGAATAACCTGTTCAGTCCCCGGTCGAAAATACCAAGTATTAAAAGTCCAATTAATATATAAGTCAGAAATTCCGGTACTTTAATTTTGAATAGAGATGAAAGATCGATTTTTGGAAGAGGTAAATTAATATTCTTTAAGAGACTTGTAACGAAAGAAAATGCTGCAGAACCGGCATCATCTCCCTGAAGTACTAAAGCGGCGGATATTAGAATCAGAGTAATAACTACTGAAATATAAGGCACAAGATTTTTATTCCGCAGCAATCCTTCCTTCTTTACTGAAAGTGGTTCCAACTGTATCTTTTTCATCACTTTTGAAGTAAATTCTGCAGGAGCCTTCACACTCATTTCCGGTGTAAAATACTTCCTGAACGGATCTTTAATATAATCTTCCCTGCTATTCATGATATATTAATTTTTTCTTTACAAAAAGTTCAATTATTCCAGACATCTTTTGTCTTGCCCTGAAAAGCTTCACCTTAACATTCGATTTACTTATTCCTGTCACATCTGAAATCTCAACAATACTCATTTCATCAAAATAGTAAAGGTTAATTAAACCTCTCTCTTCATCATCAATTTTTTGTAGAGCATAATTAATCAATGAATTTCTATACTCCTTTTCTGCTTCCTCATCACTTGTGTTACTAATATAAAAATTGCTTATATCTGAAGGAAAATCATCAAGTGAAAGTACCCGGTTTTTCTTTATTCTAACACAAGAAATAGCTGTATTGTAAACAATTCTGTACAACCAGGTAGAAAAACTACTCTTTCTTTGAAAAGTATTCAAAGAACGGTATGCTTTCAGAAATGAGTCCTGAGCAATCTCTTCAGCTTCTTCGTGGTTACCGCATATCCTGAATGCAAGATTATAGGCTTTATCTTTGTGACGGTCGACTATATAACTGAAGGCATTAATCTTACCAGCCAGAACCTGCTCAATATATAATATGTCTCCTTTATAATCCACTTTGTCTCTTTGACGAGCAAAGTTAGGTATTGGTTACGGATTAAGGAAAATACTTGTAATTATTACTGGCCGCTAATACTCAGCTGGCAATGACAATATCTGTTCGTAACTGAAAACGGGTCCGTCTTTACATACAAAGACCTTTCCTACATTACAGCGGCCGCACTTACCAAACCCGCATTTCATCCTGTTTTCCAGGGTCGTGTATATATCTTTATCCTGAAATCCAAGTTTCTTCAACACCGGCATTGTGAATTTTATCATTACGGGAGGGCCACACAGAATGGCAATGGTGTTTTCAGACGACGGAGCAACTTTCTCAAGAACCATAGGTACAAATCCGATTTCTCCTTTCCAGTCGGGTGTCTGACCACCGGGATCCACAGTTGTTATCAGTTTTATATCCGGTCGCTCTTCCCACTCTTTTAATTCCTGTTTATATACCAGGTCGCCAACTGAACGGGCACCATAAACTATGGTAATATCTCTATATTTCTCTCTCAGATCGATCGTATTCCAGATTACACAACGCATTGGAGGTAATGCAATTCCGCCTGCAATATATAACAGGTTTTTTCCTTCCCATTCTTCAATTGGAAATGTGTTGCCGTACGGTCCCCTGAAACCGACAGTATCACCAACTTCCAAGTTGGCAAGACCATTTGTTACGCGTCCTGCTTTACGAAAGGTACACTCAATATATTCTTTACGGGTGGGAGCGGAGGCTATGCAGAATGTCGATTCACCTTCACCGAAAACAGAATACTCGCCAAACTGGCCTGCTTTAAAGGAGAATTTTTCTGCATCTTCCGCATTTTTAAACTTTAAGCGGAAAGTCCTGACATCTGATGTTTCTTCGATTATATTCTCGATCTTCATCAGATAAGGCTTATATATATTTTCGCTCATTTTCAGGTCTGATTAAATATTTTGTAATACTTCTAATTGTTCTGCAATGTTCATATCTACCGGGCAGCCACTAGAGCATCTGCCGCAGCCAACACATCCAAGCGATTTGTTCCGATCGGGCATATATGAAAACTTATGCATTATCCGCTGTCTCCATCTCTGACTCTGAACTTCACGGGGATTATGACCAGATGTGTGTAACGTAAATAAACCGAACCCGCAGGAATCCCAGCTTCTGTATCGTTTTCCGTCTTTACCTCTGGTTTCGTCCTGAATATCAAAACAGGCACATGTTGGACAGACATAAGCACATGCACCGCAACCCAGACAACGGAGTGAATTCTCTACCCAGAAAGGATGCTCAAATGCGGTCGCTAACTTTGTGGTTACCTTATCGTGACTGAATTTCTGTTTTACTTCTGTCAAAGCGCTTTTCTCATCGCCAGCTGTTTCGAAAAGTTCTGGTGACAACTGAACTATATTGTTTCCTTTTTCTGTTAGAATATCTGCAAGATAATCACCGTTTTGTAATGGTATTAATAAAATGTCGCTTCCTTTTGCAGAGTCCGGGGCAAGACCAACCGAGGTACAGAAACAGTATTCATCGCTTTTACTGCAGCCAAGTCCTATCACAACCAGTTTTTCAAGTCTTTTTGAAAAGAATTCATCGGTGATATCCCAACAGAATATTGAACTGAGGATATCAAAAGCAGCATTATCGCAGGGATGTGCTCCCCATAAAACAACTTCAGGTATCTTATTGATATCTACATCAGTAATTGTACTTTCGGTTTTTGCATTGGAATAGAAAAAGAGATTTTCCACCTTTGGAAAGACAACATTTTTAACTGAAAGTGTAGACCGTATATGATCAAAAGTAATATCAGTAAAAGCCGGATTGTATTTATACTCTGTTTGTGAATCAGCTGCAGTTACAGGTGCATATACTTTCCGGGTTGCCGAAAGTTGATTATACAGTTTTTCTAACGATTGCTTCCTGATTAATTTCCTGATTGTTTCCATCTTAAATTATAAAGCTTTCTTTATCATTAGGTTCATAAGTTGATAACACCGAACTCATTTTTTCAGAAGTGCCGGCATATACTTTAAAATAGTTGTAAACCTGATCTGTCAGGTGCATTGTAAGCAGGTGGCAGGGAATTCCAACCGGACAAGCCCTTCCGCATTCACCACAACTTATACAACGGCCGGCAAGGTGCATAGCTCTTAATACGTGCCAGTCCATATTCCCGTGAGTATTGGATTGAACGGGGATCCACTGCGGTTGATTGACTTCCACAGCACAGCGGGTACAATAGCACATCGGGCAAGCCTGACGACATGCATAACATTTGATACATTTCGATAGTTCCTTCTGCCAGTATGCAAATTTTTCTTCAGGAGTAAGTTTATTAAGCTCAGCTAAAAGTTCCTTGTATTTTGAAGGATTGCTAAGATCAGATTTCTCAATGTAACCCTGCATAACCTGAATATCAGCAATATCAAGAAGGGTTCCTTCAGAAGAAATTCCAATTACAACTATGTTTTCGGAGGTTATTTGTTGTTCGGAAATTAGCATCATAATGCTCCTCATTACAGGAAGAGTAGCTACAATGGCCATTTTCCCAAGATGTTTTACCTCATGTTTTGTAAGGTAAACAGCCAGGTTCTGCACACAACGTTCATCGTAAATAAGTTTGTCAGCTTTAAGCGGATCAGTAACAAATACCGGACGAGCCAAACCTGTCGGTCCGGCTTCATAGCCAATAATAACCTGAACCGTTTTACTATCAAGAAGTTCTTTTGCTTTGGTGACCAGATTACTCATTTTTCACCTCCTCCTCAACTGAATTATTTACCATTTCCTTGTATGAAATGTAGGGTCCAAGTTCCCTGAGACGGGTAACAGTAGTATTAACTACCTCGGCCCATCTTGCACCCTCAGCAGCCGATACCCACGAAAAAGTAATCCTGTTCATATCAACTCCCATAAAATCCATAAGTTCTTTAAACATTATCCAGCGCCGCTTTGCGTGAAAGTTACCCGATGTATAGTGGCAATCATTAGGATGACAGCCTGAGACTATAATCCCGTCAGCCCCATTGGCAAATGCCTTCAGGAGGAGCATAAAGTCAATCCTTCCGGTACAGGGAAACCTGATAATCTTTACGTTCGAGGCATACTTAATACGGCTTGTTCCTGTCAAATCGGCGCCGGCATAGGTACACCAGTTACATACGAAGGCGACAACTTTTGGTTCAAAATCTGACATATTATTTTCTTTATAAAAATTGACCTATTAAATAGCTAATATTCATTTAGTAACGCCATCACCTCAGCATGGACCTGATTGTTGGAATAGCCCAGCAAATCAATTGATTTAGAACGGCATAGTGCAACACACGTACCACATCCCTGGCAGAGACCTTCATTTATTTTAGCAACAGTCTTTATAATTTTGCCATCGCGGGTTTTAAAATCTTCCCGCTCAATTGCCTGATAAGGGCAGACCGACTGGCACATAAAGCAGCCGACGCAGGTAGAATACATTGGAGGGCCAAATCTATTTACAACAGCCACCAGAGGCTCACGTGTAAGCATATCCTGTGAAAAAAGAGCAGCAACTTTCACAGCTGATCCAGATGCCTGTGATACTGCATCAGGAATATCTTTTGGGTTCTGGCAGGCTCCGGCGAGGAATATTCCGGCTGTATTTGTCTCGACTGGTTTTAATTTAGGATGAGCCTCAGCAAAAAACTTATGCTGGTCGTACGACACATGCAGCTTTTGAGCAAGTTCTTCAGCTCCTGCATTTGCCACGCCTGCTGTAGCAAGAACGACCATATCTGCAACTACTTCAACAGGTTGTCCTCCAAGCAGGGTATCGACACCTTTAACGATAAGTTTGCCATCTCTTTCATAAACAGTGGAAACTCTTCCCCGAATATAGTTTACATGATCTTCTTCGATTGCGCGGCGAACAAATTCATCATAGTTTTTTCCGCCAGATCTTATATCCATATAGAAAACATGTGCCCTGCCATCATGAACTTTGTGCTTATAGAGCATAGCATGTTTTGCAGTGTACATGCAACAAATCTTCGAGCAATATGCAATACCTTTAGCCGGATCGCGTGAACCCGCGCAGGCAATAAATACTATATTCTTTGGAACCTCTCCATCGGATGGTCTGCGGATTTCACCGGATGTTGGACCTGAAGCAGACGCTAAACGCTCAAACTGCAATCCGTCAATTATATCCTTGTATTTTCCATATCCATATTCGGGGAAGAAGTCGGCATGTTTAATATCAAAACCGGTAGCTACAACTATTGCACCAATTTCCAGTTCAAGTATCTCGTCGGGCTGATCGAAACGTATTGCTTTCGTAGGGCATACTATTTCACAAATTTTACACTTACCCTTTAAATAATAGGTGCAATGTTCTTTGTCGATAACTGGTCTGTTAGGTACTGCCTGAGGAAACGGTACATAAATGGCAGGTCGCATACCCATTCCCTGTTCAAATTCGTTTGGAATTTTCTTCTGGGGACATTTTGTAGTACATAAACCACAACCTGTACAGACCTTCTCATCGAGACTCTTTGCTTTCTTGCGGATTTTAACCTTGAAATTACCAATGAATCCCTCAACACTTTCTACCTCAGCATAAGTATAAAGTGTAATATTCGGGTGCTGGGCAACCTCAACCATGCGCGGAGTAAGAATACACTGTGAGCAATCGAGCGTAGGAAATGTCTCGGATAACTGCGACATATGCCCGCCTATTGATGGCGACCTTTCGACCATAATTACTTTATGTCCGGTATTGGCAATATCGAGTGCCGATTGAATTCCTGCAATACCGCCACCTATAACCATCGCAGTCTTAGTTACAGGAACTTTGATAGGCTGAAGAGCGGAATTGAGCTTTACTTTTTCAACTTGTGTTCTTACAATATCAATTGCTTTTTCGGTAGTCAGATCATTTTTTTCGTGAACCCATGAACAATGTTCGCGTAGGTTTGCCATCTCACATAAGAAAGGGTTCAATCCCCCTTCCGCGCAAGCCTTTCTGAAGGTTGGTTCGTGCATTCGGGGCGAACATGCAGATACCACAACTCCGGTAAGTTTATGCTCTTTAATGGCATCTTTAATGAGAGTCTGCCCGGGATCGGAGCACATATATTTATAATCGGTGCTTAATACGACATGCTTTAACTTACCGATAGATTCAGCAACTTTTCCGCAATCGACTGTTGCACTTATATTTTCACCACAATGACAAATAAAAACACCTATTCTGGCCATCTTATATAATATTTTTCTCTTTAACTAATTGTAACATCTACAAAATGTCGTTTCAATCCAACCTTTTCGGGAGATAGTCCTATTGCTAACCCGATGGCCTGAGTCACAAAAATGACGGGGATCTTAAATTCGGTTTTCCAGTACTTATTAATATCCGGACGCCGCATATCTAAATTTGAATGGCACATCGGGCAGGCAACCACTATGGCTTCAGCACCCCGATGTTCAGCATCCTCAATAATTTTCCCTGATAGTTTTGAGACGATATCGGTTCTTGAAATAGATAATCCGGCACCGCAACATTCTGTTTTATACGGATAGTCTATCGGAGTTGCACCGATCTTATTCATTACAATGTCGAGGGTCTGGGGATCTTCAACGCGATCGTAATTTAGTATTTTATTTGGTCTGACAAGCAAACAACCGTAATAACAGGCAACCTTATAATTAAATGGTTTTACTGTTTTTTCTTCGAGCTTCGGGATAATATATTTATCAATCCATTCGATTACATTCAGGATTTTTGAAGTTCCCCGGTAGTCCATTTCAATAACTTCGCTGATACGGTTTTGTAGTTCCGGATCTTTTTTGAGTTCATGTTGAGTAACTACAAGACGACTATAGCAGGCAGCGCATGGGACAATTATTTCTTCAAGTCCGTTTTTTTCTGCTATAGCCAGAATTCTGGCAGGCAACGCCAGTGATAACTCTTTGTTGAGATTATGAGCAGCCGTAGCTCCGCAACAGTTCCAGTCGGGGACCTGAGTAAACTCAAGACCGAAAGCTTCTGCCAGTGCAAATACAGATTCATTATAGTCGCGTGCAGATCCGGTTAATGAACATCCGGGATAAATACCAACTTTCATATATTTCTCCTTAATTGCTTGTTTTTTTAAATATTCTTGCGATCTGAGCAGTACCTTTTATCATAGTCGGGAAGAGATGCAGCTTGCCTCTCGATATCATTTTAGGTGCAAGTGAAATGTCCTGTGTCAGATTCAACGATTGCCTTTTGTAATCAAGTATTAGTCCGAGTTCATACAAACGGCCGGTGAATCTTATGGAATTCAGGAAGGATTTATGAAAAGCAATAATGTTCTTTGCCTTTTTATTGACCTTATTCTCACTGCGTGATTTTTGTCTCAGAAAATCCATCACCGACGGTATATCTATCTCCATCGGGCACCGACTGAGACACATTTCGCATGTAACACATAACCATATTGAATGGGATCTAAGGATCTTTTCATCATTTGCCGGGTCTTCAGTCTGGAGTAATCGCATAACCATGCTGGGTGGAAAGTCCATCTCATCTGCAACAGGGCAGCCGGCAGAACACTTGCCGCACTGGTAACATTTCTGGGCAATAACCTCAACATTTTTTTCTACGCTGTATGCCAGAGAATTTCTTTCGTTATGATGTTCGGAATGTGACATTTTACTTCAATATATTATTATGAAATACTTGAAAAGAGACGTAAAAACTGAACGCGCTCATATACAGCAGGATTAAGAACATTTTTTTTGCTCAATAGACCTTTAAAATCAGATATATGGCTGAAGTTATGTTCTTTCATCCAGTTTTCTAAGCCCTTTATTATTTGAGGAAGAGCATCAAAGTGATGCAGATTGTTTTTATAGAATACTGAAACCAGTTGAACTGCATCAGCGCCGGCAAGTAATTGTTTTACAACTGTTTCGTAATTATGAATGCCGGTTGAGGCAGCGATGTCGCAATTAAGTTTTCCTGACAACAGTGCAACCCAGCGCAGTGAATGAGAATATTCAGTATCGCTGCTGAACATGTTTGATGCACTCATTTGAAGATTGTCAATATCGATATCCGGATTGTAAGGCCTGTTGAATAGAGTCAAACCGGCTATCCCGCTTTCGGATAATTTAAGTGCTGTTTGAGCAAGGCTGGAAAAATAATAACCAACTTTTAATGAAAACGGGATGTTTATAAATTTCTTAACTTCCTGTATAATATCAAAATATACTTTTTCATTTTCAATACCGTTCTTCTCAAAATCAGAAGGCAGCAGATAAACATTGAGTTCAAGTGCATCAGCACCAGCCTCCTGGATGCGCCTGGCAAAATATTGCCAATCGTACTGAGTGCTACAATTTATACTGGCAATAACAGGTATGTCAATAACTTTTTTTGCATCAGATATCAATGTCAGGTACTGGTTTAGAGTATGTTCTTTAGCATAACTGGTGAGGTACTCAAAAGCTTCATCATAATAAAACTCGGTTTTGCTTACAATACCCTGAAAAGCTTCCTGCCAGGATTTTATTTCTTTATCATCTGATTTAAGGAATTTGTCAGCTTCGAATTTTATCTGTTCTTCAAAAATAGATTTAAGTACCACCGCCCCGGCACCCATAAGGGCTATTGTCTTCAGATTATCTAAAGATGATGTCAATCCGGAACTACCTACTATTATAGGATTCCTTAATTCTAATCCCAGGTATTTGCACGATAGATCAGCCATTGTGTTAATTTTTTAACAGAGCCAAAATTAACAACATATTTAGACTTTAAATTATGATAATTAACATATTTTTCTGACAAAATAAATCTGCCCCGACCAATTCTGAAACGTGTTTTAAAACATGTTTCGTACATTTTCTTTTTATTTTGTAACCTGTTTCAGTAAACCTGTGTCTAAAGTACAAAAAGAGTTTATAACCAAAATATCTAATCATGTATCCACTAATTGCTTTTATTTCATTTTTCGCTATGGTATTTGGAATAGCGTACATTTACTACACAACACGTAATAAAGAAAGAATGGCCCTGATTGAAAAGGGTGCTGATGCCAGCCTCTTTAATACAGGGAAGGAAGGCCCTAAGTTTAATTTTAGCTGGGGTAAGTTCACGCTGAAGGTTGGAATGCTTTTAATGGGTATTGCTATTGGGATTATCGCAGGAGCTATTAATGCCTTTTCCGGTATTATTCCGGAGGATCCTGGTTACGGTGCAATGATATGCTTTTTCGGTGGACTCAGCCTTGTGTTGTATTATATCATTGACAGGAAAAGCAAATAACTTTTTTTCTCAGAGTTACACAGAGTGATAGTTTTGTAATGTCCGAATGAATATCATAATCGATCTGATTATGATATTTTTTTTGCTCACAATGCAAACCATGAAATTTTAAGTCAGACCGATTGATAATTTCTTTACTTTTGCAGAAAATTATTTAAGCTATCAGTTATGCCTTTAATGATTGATCCTGGTATATGGTTTAAAGAGCTGTTTCTTGATGCAGGATTGAGTGTTAGTCTTTCTTCTCTACTAAGTACAATTTCCCTGGTACTTATTGTTATAGTATTAGGATGGTTATCAAATCTGATTGCAAAAACCTTCATTCTTAAGGTTGTTACCACAATTGTAAAAAGGACTGAGACAACATGGGATGATGTTTTCCTTGAACAAAAAGTGTTTACCCGGTTATCGCATCTTGCCCCGGCTCTTGTAATATGGTTTATGGCAGGATGGGCGCTTAAGGCCTATCCTGTATGGATGGTGGCGGTCCATAGAATTGCTTACATATACATGGTAGTTGTTGGAACAATTGTGATGAACTCTTTTGTTGAATCCTGGCATATAATTTATAATTCGTTGCCCCTGGCTCAGCACAGACATATAAAAGGGTATGTACAGCTTTTAAAAATCTTTATTATTCTTATTGCTTTGCTGGTAGTAGTCTCAGTGGTATTCAAGCTTGATATATCAAGAATTCTGGCTGGAATGGGCGCTATGGCGGCAGTGTTAATACTTGTATTTAAAGACACACTTCTTGGTCTGGTCGCAAGTATTCAGCTATCCGCCGACAAGATGTTGAAGGTTGGCGACTGGATTACTATTCAAAAGCGCGATATTGACGGAGTTGTATTAGATATCACTCTTAATACCGTTAAGATTCAGAATTTCGATAAGACTATTGTTACGATTCCAACATATACTCTTGTAAATGAGTCCTTTCAAAACTGGAAAGGAATGGAAGAATCAGGTGTTAGACAAATAAAGAGATCATTATTTATCGACATGAAGAGTATCAGGTTTCTTGATAAAGAGATGAAAGACAAACTTAGCAGGGTCACTGTCTTAAAAGATTATATAGAATCATTTGATAAACAACAAAATACGACAGATACAGTATCTGATAACACCGAATCTGCTTTTTTTATCAAACCGCAAGTAACCAATCTGGGAATCTTCAGGTTTTATGCTGAAGCTTATCTAAGACAGCATCCTATGATAGATGCTGGTCAGACTGTGATTGTAAGGCACCGGGCGCCTGAAGGAAATGGATTGCCTTTGCAGGTGTATGTATTCACCAAAAACTATCAATTTACACCGTATGAGAATTTGCAATCAGAAATATTTGAGCATCTGTTGGCAATTATGAGTCAGTTCGGACTAAAGGTATTTCAACATCCAACGGGCGATGATCTTCTTACTTTGGCGAAAATAAAATCAAATAGTTAATAACACAATTAATAATAAAGAAAATGGCGGACATTAATACCAGAATTAGCGACTTTGTTTGGAAGAATCTTAGCGAAAAGCATGTCACAGGAAAGACGGATCCTTTTTGGGAAGCACTCCGGAATGCCGGGACTGAACTTTGGCTGGACACAGGTGATATGGAAGAAGCTGAAGCTAACTGGTCGGCAGAGATGAGCGCTTTGACAACTAATAATACATTGCTTAACAATGAGATACAGAAGGGCATCTATGATGTTTTTATCTCCGAATCGAAAAGCATAGTAAGGGATCTTCCCCAGGAGGAGAGGGTTAAAGAGATTGCTTTTATCTTAAACGCTCGTCATGGATTAAGACTTGCCCAGAAATTCGGAGGACTTGTGAGTGTAGAACTGCATACTGATACTGCCCATGATATAAAAGCTATTTTGTCGTACGGGAAAAGATACCATGAAATATGTCCTGAACAGTTTATAGTAAAAGTTCCATATACTGCAGAAGGTTTGATAGGGGCAAGACTATTAAAGGATTCAGGAGTAAAAATAAATTTTACACTCGAATTCAGTGCACGTGAGAACGTTCTTGTAACAAGAGTGGCCCGTCCCGATTATGTTAACGTGTTTCTAGGGAGGGTTGGTGCTTATATGATAAATAATAAACTTGGTGACGGTTCGGGAGCAGGAGAGAAGGCAGTTATATCATCACAGAACTGGATTACGGCTCAGTCGGCGGGAAATCCGTGGCAAACAAAATTGATCGCTGCCAGTCTGAGAAATCATGGCCAGCTGGAACTTCTTGCAGGCACGGATGTTTTTACTATGCCTCCTAAAGTAGCAGCCGCCGGGCACAAAGAATTAAGTGGTAAATTCACATCACGACTTCATGAAAACTATGATGTAAGTATTTATGATTCAGCAAAAGATGCTCATATTGAAAAATTCTGGGAGGTAGATAACAAAGTTCTTAAACTTGCTGAAAGGCTATCTGCAAAAGTGCCTGCAACCGGTTCCGAATTGGTACATATTGCTCATGAAGAGGGTTGCGAAGATATGTTTCCATTCCTGACAAAAGAAGAGAAAGGCTTTATTACTTCTGACGGCAAAATACCATTACATTCGAGATGGGCGGAAAAGATAAAAGAAGGAAAAATTGCACCAGACACGTTACTCACATTAGCCGGACTGGCATCATTTACTTCAGATCAGCAGGCACTTGACCAGAGAATAAAGAGTATTATCGAATAAATAAAAGACAAAAGACAAAAGTCACAAGACAAAAGTTTAATAGATAATTTTCTTCTGCTTTTATCTTTTTACTTTTGTCTTTTGTCTTAATCTCAGCCTTAGCCTTTTGATCTCTGCCGTACCATCTCATAAAGCAGGATACCGGCTGCTACAGAAACATTCAAAGAGCCAATTTTTCCAATCATCGGGATCCTTACCTGATGATCAGCAAGTGAGATAAGCTCACGGCTTACGCCTTTATCTTCTGAACCGAGTATTAAAACTGTCGGACCGGTTAATTTGGTCTCTGAAACTAAAGTGCCCGATTTCTCTCCTGCACAAATTACATTTAGTCCCGATTCTTTTAGATACTCAATGGCTCTTATGATGCTTTTTTCCCTGCATACAGGAAATGTATGTAATGCTCCTGCAGATGTTTTAACTGCGTCGGCTGTTACTCTTGCTGATCCTTTTTCAGGTATTATGATAGCGTGGGCTCCAAGGCAATCGGCTGTACGTACTATAGCGCCAAAATTTCTTACATCCGAAACGCCATCAAGGGCTATTATCAATGGATCTTCACCTTTTTCGAAAATCATAGGAAGAAGATTGGCAATATATTGATATTCAATCACTGACAGCCATGCCAGTACCCCCTGATGATTTTTCCGGGTTACAAGTTCTATCCTCTCTACAGGAACGATCTGGTAGACAATATTATTGGTTTTAACTTCAGTCATAAGCTCGTGATAAAGTTCACCCTGAAGACCCTGTTTTATGAGAAGGCGGTCTATCTGTTTTCCGGCTTTAATGGCCTCTATTACAGCTCTTAATCCAAAGATGCAATCTGTTTCTTTCTGCATGATTATTTATTATAGATGACTATCGGTAGTGATAATTATAAAATCCAAAAACGCTTGAAAATCAATTTATTTACCCCAATCCGCCAGCTGGCGGAGAGTAAATTGATTTTGGCTGCGCCGAGCTCGCACTATTGTGCTCGGTTCTTCGCTTCCCTTGGGGTCGGGGTAAAAGAAGAACCGAAGCGAAGCGGAGCTCGACGAAGTCAAAATCAATGAGGGTATATTAATGATTCCTGATACTCAAATTATTCTAAATATCTGCCGGGTTATCCAGTCGGAATACAACCCCTTTTCTCCAACTTGCTATAGCCTGATCCCAGAACGTAACCATTGTTTCGCTGCGGCTCAGGTAATAATCATTATCAGAAAAACGGTTATCTCTTTTTTTGAAGTTAAAGTAAAGATAATCATCTGTTACTGAGTATCTGCCACCCCATGATGATTTTATTACCGGCTTTTTATATCCCCAACTTTCTCCTTCAGATGTTTTGTAAACCTTATCGGGAGGTCCGTAAATAATGTAGATCATCCCCCTCTCAGTCATCCAGCCTTCTTTATAAGATGTAAAATAATAGTTAGTATAATAAACACGGGTATAATATATTCTGATTAGTTCCCTTGCTTTATCAACATTTCCTCCGCATTTAATCCAGAATTCATCAAGCGCTACTTTGGGCTTTAAAGCACTCTTTAAATCAGTGATTTCGTTTTGGGAAGCAAGGTATGCAAGAGGTTCAATCATTATTTCAGGAGTGGTAAGGGCAGGATAAGTGTCTCCCAGATTTAATAAAGTGAATCCCTCTTTAATATTTCTTCCGGTAGTGAAAAGATAAACTCCTTTTCGGGGAAACATTATGGGTAAAGTATCAGAATAGTGAATAGCAGCCACCTTTTCCGGCTCATAATCGAGTGTTTTCTCAGGCAGCATCATCGAAGGCGGATCAGGAACTACCGAGAATGATTTGTAAAATGAAATATAGAGACTATCAATATTTCCTCTGGTATAAACCACGTTAACAAATTCATTAACTCTCAAAACCGGAATAAAAACCTCATTTTTATCGAATTGTCCCTGAACTCTGAAATTGTATTTATTGAAGTACGACATGGTATTGAAAGAAATAAATGCCTGAACTACCTTAAGGCGAAGCCTGTCCAGGATTTTTATTTCTGCAAGGTAGTCGGTACTCTTTTCAACTTTCAGAGGTACTTTATAAATATATTCAAGTCTTCCGGTTTCCCTTACTATACTTAGGTTATAAACAGCTGTGTCGGCCAGGAGTTTACCCTGGCTGATATTATAAAGTTTTACAGTAATAAGCACCAGAGCAGTTGGAACTCCCTGAGGATTAGCTTCAGAGAAATAAAGGTCATTAACGGGAAACTTTATAGAAAGAACTGATGATTCATCAGATTGATTAGAAATACTATAAAGAGGATTGATTGGGTTTTTTGTAGGATTATACAGATACGACAAATCTTTTATGTCAACGGTATCCGAGGTCGTTTTACAGGAGATTAAAACTATTGAACTAATAATAATAGTAAGCAGCAAACAAAAGATCCTGGTTGTAATACCGTACTTCATTACTGGATTTAATTAACTTATTTAATTTTACCTTCTTTCCATTCAATTCTGATCCTGCAAAGCTCCTTCCTATCACTAATTCTCATGATTGAATGATTATAAAAAGTGGGACTCACATTCCCGGCAGAGGTTCTAATAAAAATCTCTTCGTCAAAGAGAGATTCTGCAAGATAATTTATTTCAGCCGATTGAGGAACATTCTTCATCAAAAAATCAAGGCTGTAAGTATCGTATACCCATTTCAGATATTGAACATTATTTGTGTGAAGGTTTACATCAATATCACTAACTCTTATTTTATATACTGGTGAATTGAAGCCATCTTCAGCAGATGGATCAATTTTTGATGCGAATCGGACATGTGAATTTTCTAACTGAATATCCGGATTATATTGAGTCAATATCGTATCAGGTCTCTGGACTTTTTTAGTTGTATGGTCGAGTATAAGCCACGACGAAGTGCCTGATGCAATGTGCCTGCCATCAGAATACTTTACATCATAATTTCTAAGCGCAAATAACTTATCCGTTCCATTTGGCCAGGTTTTTAAAGTTATGGTCTCTTCCCATAACGGATATTCGTTGATACAGGCATACATTCTTGAGAGTACCCAGAATCGGTTATCTCTCATCAGGTCATCTCTCCCAAAGCCAAGTTTTACAGCATGGTCAGAGGCGATATCCTGCATATAATTGAAAAGGGAACACAGGTTAAGCCTTCCGTCGGGTCCTGTTTCATAAACATGTACCCTGTATTCTTTTTCAAACTGAAGTGATTCCATTTTCAGTTGTTATTTCGTAAAAATTCTTCAACCTCATTACTGTATAGGGTCCATTTATTCATCTCTTCGCTAAGATGTTCCTTTAATTCCTTATATTTTTCATAATCATTTTCATGAGATACAGAAGAATTTCCAGGCTCCATAAATGATTTGTCAACAGCCATAATTTCTGCTTCGATATTCTCAATTACGGTTTCCGATTCTTCAAGTCTTTTCCTTAATTTCCTCAGGTTACGATCAAATTCCTTTTTATCAAGATATTTTTGCTTGTTGGAAGAAACATCCCCACTACGCACAGCTTCATTCTTTACTTTGTCTTTTCTTTCAATATCTTTCAGGTTTTCAATCTTTTTCTTCCTGAGAAAATCATAAATACCGCCAATACTTTCCTTTATCCTGTTGTTTTTAAATTCAAAGACTTTCCCTACGATTCCGTCAAGAAAATCCCTGTCGTGCGATACCACAATTAGTGTGCCATCGTATTTGATCAGGGCCTGTTTGAGAATGTCTTTGGTACGCATATCCAGATGATTTGTCGGTTCATCAAGTACTAAAAGATTACTTGGTTCGAGCAGCAGCTTCACCATTGCAAGTCTCGATCGTTCGCCACCTGAAAGAACCTTAACCTTTTTTTCAACATCATCTCCTCTGAAAAGAAAGGCCCCCAGCATATTTCTGATCTTAGCTCTTATATCTCCTTTTGCCACATCATCGATCGTCTCCAGAACTGTTTTTTCTTCATCAAGGAGTTCATCCTGGTTCTGAGCAAAATAGCCGATTTTAACATTATGTCCGATTATCAGATTGCCGGTATAATCAAGTTCCCCCTTGATGATCTTTGATAAGGTAGTTTTGCCCTCCCCGTTTCTGCCTACAAATGCTACTTTTTCTCCTCTTGAAATTTTGATATCTATCTTATTCAAAACTGTAAGAGATCCGTAACTTTTAGAGAGGCCCTCTGCTTCCACAACTATTACTCCGGAACGGGGGGAAGGCGGGAATCTGAGGTTAATAGCGCTTTTATCTTCCTCATCAACCTCAAGTCGTTCAACTTTATCGAGTTGTTTTATCTTCGATTGCACCTGTATGGCTTTTGTTGCCTTCGACCTGAAACGTTCTATAAACTTCTCTGTATCTTCTATTTTCTTTTGCTGATTTCTGAAAGCAGCAATCTGCTGTTCTTTTCTTTCTTCTCTCAGCACCAGGTATTTAGACCATGACGCTTTATAATCGTAAATTTTCCCGAGAGATATCTCAATAGTCCTTTTAGTTACGGCATCAAGGAATGCCCGATCGTGCGATACCATCAGCACTGCACCAGGATAACCCGCCAGAAATGTTTCGAGCCACTGAATGGATTCTATATCGAGGTGGTTTGTTGGTTCATCAAGAAGAAAGAGTGAAGGTTTCCTAAGAAGTATCTTTGCAAGTTCAATACGCATCCTCCAACCACCGCTTAACTCATTTGTATATCTGTCGAAGTCTTTTCGTTCAAATCCCAGACCAAGAAGAGTTTGCTCAGCCTCAGCCATATAGTTGGTTCCCCCCAGCATTCTGTAACGCTCTTCAACAACTGTCAGATGATCGCAAAGCTTCAGGTATTCTGATGATTCATAATCCTCTCTGCGTGCAATTTCAGAACTACAGAATTCTATTTCCTCAGAGAGGCCAATAAGTTCTGAGAATGCAGTTATTGTTTCATTTATTACAGTTGTAGTATCATCAACCTTCATCTGCTGAGGAAGATACCCTATTGTAACATCTCTCGACATGTCGATCTGACCGGAGGAAGGACTCTGAAGTCCTGAAATAATTTTTAGAAGAGTTGATTTGCCTGCCCCGTTTTTTCCTGCCAGACCAATACGGTCCTGATCATTAATAAGAAAGGAGATATTTGTTAACAAGTCAAAACTGCCGAATGATACTGAAATATCCTGAACCGAAACCATAGATAAAAATAAATTGAGTGCAAATATAGGAAAAGTAAGTGAGTCCAGGAAAGTGATGTTTTTTAAGGGTTAAACTCCCTTCCCTTCCGTTAGGCTAGGTCAGCGCACTCTGCGTTAAAATGACTTTTTAAACAACCCCTATCATAGTTTGTGGATAAACTTCTCTTCAGAAAAGCTATATTTGCAATGGAATTTTAAACCCTGATCAACATAAAATAAGTGGGAAGAAAAAAAGAACTGCCTTTACTGGAAAAGGTCAGAATTACAGATATAGGTGCGGAGGGGAATGCGTTAGCCAGAGTAGATAACCTTGTTGTTTTTGTACCGATGCTCATCCCCGGAGATGTGGTAGATATTAAGGTTATTAAGAAACGGAAAAAGTATCTGGAAGGAATAGTATTAAAATTTCATGAATACTCAGCTGACAGGATTGAACCCAGATGCATCCATTTTGGAGTTTGCGGCGGTTGCAAATGGCAGCATCTTCCATATAATCTTCAGCTCAAATACAAAGAAAAGCAGGTAAGGGATAATCTAACAAGAATAGGAAAAATAGATTCACTCGATCTTAGTCCTATTATAGGATCTACTGAAGAATTTCTTTACCGGAATAAACTAGAATATACATTTTCTGATAAGCGGTGGCTTACCAAAGAGGAGATTGGTTCAGAAACTAAATTTGAAAAAGAGGGAGCGCTGGGATTTCATATTCCCGGATTGTTCGATAAAGTGCTCGATATTCAGGAATGCCATCTTCAGCCGGAGCCCTCAAATTCGATTAAGAATGCTGTAAGAGAATACTCTTTAAGAAATAACCTTCAGTTTTTTGACCTCAGGGAACAGTCCGGTTTTTTAAGAAATCTTGTAATCCGTAACTCTCTTGAAGGCAAGGTAATGGTAATTGTAGTCTTATTCCGTGAGGATGTTGAGAAAAGGGAGGGGCTGCTTGACTTTCTTGTTTCGGAATTCCCTCAGATCACGTCGCTTTGGTATGTAATTAACTCGAAGAGAAATGATTCACTTAATGATCAGACCCCAATCCTCTACAAGGGGGACGATCATTTAGTGGAGGAAATGAATGGTTTGAAATTCAGAATCGGCCCAAAATCATTTTATCAGACAAACACAAAACAGGCCCTGGAACTTTACAAAGTTGTCATGGACTTTGCAGGGTTGAAAGGAAAGGAAACAGTATATGACCTTTATACCGGTACAGGTACAATCGCAAATTTTGTTGCAGGATCTGCCGGGAAAGTAATTGGTATTGAATATGTTGAAGAAGCTGTCGCTGATGCTAAGATTAATTCCGAATTTAATCACATTCATAATACCTTCTTCTACAGCGGTGATATGAAAGACATCCTCTCGGAGCAATTTATTAAAGACAATGGAAAGCCCAATGTAATTATAACGGATCCTCCCAGGGCAGGTATGCATGAAGATGTAGTAAAGGTTATATTGGTGGCAGCACCTTCTAAAATAGTCTATGTAAGCTGTAATCCGGCTACTCAGGCCAGAGACATTCTATTGTTGTCTGAAGATTATAAAGTTGTCAGGGTTCAACCTGTTGACATGTTCCCGCATACTCATCATGTTGAAAATGTTGTTCTTATGGAAAGAAAGTTAGATTTGTAAATAAAAAGATAATTAATTTTGCACTTTATACTTGTTTTCCTACTTTTGTCGCACTCTGCAAGTCAGAGGAGAGATGGGTGAGTGGCTTAAACCAGCAGTTTGCTAAACTGCCGTAGGGGAAACTTTACCGGGGGTTCGAATCCCCCTCTCTCCGCAAAGCCAAAGCAAACCATCCGCTATTTTGCGGATGGTTTTTTATTTTACCCTGAAGCAGAGCCATGTTAATATGAGCGATGATTCAGGGTAAAATAAAATAAGATGCTGTTTCACAGCATCTTTGCTTTGGCTTTGCAAGGTTCCCCTCCGGGGATCACGACCGACCGAAGAGAGGTCGTAATCCCTAACAAGGTTCATTTAAGCTTTGCATTATCGACCCCCGGGGATCACGACCGACCGAAGAGAGGTAGTAATCCTGGTGTAAGAATATTAATTCAGTTCATACGATTAGGATACCTTATTAAATGAGATTTAGTTTCTTATGAATTTAGAAAAAAGTTGTTTTTAAAGCATTTTTTTTATTTATAATTGAGATTATTTTAATTTTATATTGCTATGTTCCATAATTTTAGTATATTCGCACCGTTATTTTTAAACTAAACGATTTAGTATAAAAATCGAAATGTTGTTAAACAAAAAAGTATTAAAAAGGTTAAAAAAATGAAGAACAAAGTTTTAATGGGATTAGCTGCTATTACTATGGTTGCTTTCCTTTCTAGTTGTGGAAAAGTTCCGCAAGTTCAAATTGATGCTACAAATGCAGCTATCGCAACTGCACAGACTGCTGAAGCAGCAGTTTATGTACCCGCTGAATTAGCAGCTGTTCAGGACTCTATGAAAGTGATCATGGCTGACATTGAAGTTCAGAAATCTAAATTATTCAAGAAATTTGGCCCTGCTACACTCAAACTTGATGCTACATTAGCCGCTGCAAATAAAGTTGCTGCTGATGCTGCTGCAAAAAAGGCAGAAGTTAAAAATGAAGTTGAAACTACTCTTACAGACATCAAAGCTGTAATTGCTGAAAACACAGAACTTATGAAAAAAGCTCCAAGAGGAAAAGAAGGAGCAGCTGTGCTTGAGCAAATGAAAACTGAAATGGCTACTATTGAAGCCTCAGTTGCAGAAGCACAGGGTTTGTATGATAAAGGTACCTACCTCGATGCACTTAACAAAGTTAAAGCTGCAAAAGAAAGAGCAGTTGGTATTAATACCGAACTTAAAGATGCAATCGCAAAAGTAAAAGGAAAATCAAAACCAGCAGCAAAAAAATAATTGAATAAGTAATATCTTATTTATAAGAAATCCCCGGGAGATTCCCGGGGTTTTTTTTAAAATAGACATAGGTTAACATGAGAAAGGATTGGAGGGATATGTTGATTTTTACTGCAATTGCGGTATCTATACCATTGGCATTATTATTATTAATTCGTTTTACCCCAAGTCCTCCGGTTAGTGAAATGGAATGTGCCCGGGAGACTTTATCCAAGGCAGTCTCTAACAGGGCAGATACATATTCTAAAAAACTATTTACTCAGGCAGCAATATATTATGATTCTGCCATGGTGAACTGGAAGAGAGAAAATAAGAGATTCTTATATTTCAGAGATTACGAAAAGGTTGCTTTTTTTGCAGAACTTTCAACAAAAAAAGCAATCCAGGCAGGAGATAATTCAATCACAAGTACTTCAACACTGAAGATAAAACTGAAACAGAAAATTGAAACTCTTAATGATCTTGTTTCTGAAATTAATAAGTTATTCACTACATACCCGTTATCATCCGAGATAAGAAACCGTATTTCTAATGGAAAAATGTTGCTTGAAGAGGCTGAGATAGCATATAAAAAAGGTCAGTATCTACAGGCAAACAGAAAAATGACCGACTCGGAATATCTTCTTACAGCATCATACGATAATGCTTCAACAAATCTTAAAAACTATTTTAAGTCTTATTCAGTTTGGAAAAATTGGGCTGACAGGACTATTATTGATTCTAAAAAAAATCGTGATTATTCGATAATTATTGATAAATTTTCACGAAAATGTTTTATCTATTATAATGGTTCTAAAAAGTACGAATTTGTTACTGAACTTGGCAAAAACTGGGTGGGCGATAAAAGGTCAATGGGCGATAAAGCTACCCCGGAAGGAATGTATAAGGTTTCAAAGAAATTTGACAAAAATAAGACTAAATATTATAAAGCCCTTTTATTAGACTATCCGAATGACGAAGATATAGCGAACTTCAAATCTGATATCGCACGTGGTACCCTTCCTCCATCTGCAAAGATTGGTGGTTTAATTGAGATTCATGGAAACGGAGGAAAAGGGATAGACTGGACTGAAGGATGCATGGCTCTGACTGATAAAGAGATGGACATTGTATTTAAAATTGCAAAAGTCGGCACCCCAGTCACAATTGTAGGGTCACTGGTTGATATTCAGTATATTGTGAATAGATAGATTATCTGATATGGAAAATGATGAGATAACAAATAAAAAATCACATTCTGATATTGATAAAGGTCAGGTTAATAGCAGTAATGATATTAATAAAGATACTATTCAGATAAATATATCATTTTGGCAAAAGTTCAGGTCAAATAAGAAACTTTTCCGTTTTTTTCGTACTCTCTTTTATTTCTTTATTTTTATATTGATTTTTCTGACCACAATCAGTTTCATTCTTTATGCTGTCCCGGTTTTACAGGAGAGCAGGTCAGGTGAGAATAGTAAGATAACCAATAGTAAGGATTTAAAGAAGGATGCAGCCTACAAAAAGCAAATAGCTTTGATGACGAAGGATATTCAGCGTCTTTCAAGAAAATATAATACTTATACTACCGGACAATCATATATAGTTATTAATACTACTGATAATAAGTTTTCCCTTTATAAAAACAAGGTGCTTGTACGAGAAGGCATATGTAGTTCTGGGGCTAATAAAATACTTCAAACGGAGAAAAAAACTTATTTTTTTAAGACTCCTAAAGGAAAATTTTCAATAACCGGAAAGAGAACGCATCCCTATTGGCACCGCTCTGATTGGGACTTTATTGAGCAGGGTCTTCCAG
Organism: Bacteroidales bacterium; assembly: GCA_036508535.1. Lineage (GTDB taxonomy): Bacteria > Bacteroidota > Bacteroidia > Bacteroidales > VadinHA17 > LD21. The sequence goes on from DATCHE010000079.1 coordinate 23,964, forward strand.
TACCCCCAAAAGACGATCCTTCCAGATGGGAAGGGGGTGTGCTGGGCGATTATGCTCTTGATCTGGTTGACGGGTATATGATTCATGGAACAATTTACAAACGCCTTATGGGTATGCCTGTTACTCATGGATGTGTAAGGCTTTTGGATGATGACCTTGAGGTAGTATTTAATACTCTCAATATTGGCTCTAAAGTTTATATATTCTGACCCGGAGATACCCATTATGGAAGCAGAAACAAGGGAAAAAAACAGTTTTTTATTAATAGTCTTTATCATTGTCATTATAGTTGTTCTGGCATTTGTTGTCTATTATAGCTTAATGGAAATGAGGAGTCCTGCCAAAAAGATGGCTGAAATATCAGCTAAATACGGTTTAGCTAATTATGAAAAAAGCAAACTGCCAAAGAGTATCACTTCTGATTCAACGTTTCTCTCATTATTCAAAGATGATGCATATTTGCAATCGAGGGTTCTAATGGCTGAAACCGATTCCGTTTACCTTACTATAAATCTTTCAGAAAGGGTTATTAATATTGAAATAAGCGGCGTAGTTGTTCATTCTACAGCTATTAGCGAATTTGAAGCAAGCAAATTAATAACTGATGGGGATGAATTTACAATTACTTCCTTACTTTCGGCACCAATGACAATCGAAAGCGACACATCTTCTATCGCGAAAGTGCCTTTTGTAATGAAAATTGCGCCCAAAGACACTTCTGAATATAAACCCGATGCAATACCTGACACAGCATTTTATGAACCTGTAAATTACATCTTTGAAACAGACAGAGGAATAAAAATAATAGTATACCAGAGCGAAGAAATTATACAAGGGGATAGTAATGATCGTTTTATGTTCGACCTGCGCCACAGATTGATTATTACTTTGGCTGCTATGAAAGACATCATCTCATTTAAGGTACCTGAATATCAGCCTTTCATTAAAATTAAAATACCAAGCGCTGATGCAAAGATTATTTACAGAGCTATTCCAAAGCATGGCCAGATTGCAGTTTATCTGTAGCAATTCATTAATTATAAAATTATGAAAAAACGAGCTTCCCTATCACCGTTTGTATTTCCAGTTATACTTGCTTCCCTTCTATTATTTAACTTTTCACTCTTTGGTCAGGATCCATCAACAGTATCACCTTCGCTTCCAGATAGTATTAATGTTATAGTATCTGTATCGTGCATGCCATGTCATTCCGATGCAGGAGGTGTATTTTCCAGGCCAAAACTGAACTTTGAAAAATGGACTCAGTATTCCCCCGAAAAGCAAAAAGAAAGAGCCGCAAAGATGTATTCAGAACTTAATAAGGGTGCGATGCCTCCTAAGGCTGCAAGGGAAAAGAATCCTGAAAAAATTCCAACTTTAGAGCAGATCGGAACTATAAAGCGATGGTCTGAATCGTTCAAATAATATACGGGATAATAAAACCTTCCTTTTTTCCCTAAACCTGCGTTACATATCAAAAAAAAATGTAGGTTTGAAGAAGACTATTTTATTTAACCGATACTTAAATGGGAAGATTTACTGGGGTTATAGGGATTATTGTTATCCTGGCACTTGCTTTTTTATGGTCGAACAATCGCAAAAAAATTAATTACCGCCTGGTTTTTACTGGTTTAGGTTTACAGATAGCGCTTGCAATTTTCATACTTAAAATACCCATCGGTCAGGATATTTTCTTCTGGCTGGGAAAAGCAATAAATAAGCTTCTCGACTTTTCGAAAGAAGGTGGACTATTCGTATTTGGCGATCTGACAAAAGTCACACAGATTCTTCCTGAAGGGATGGTGAAAAGCGGAATTTTTCTGTTCATTTTGCTTCCTACAATAATATTTGTATGTGTACTGGTTGCTATGGCATATCATGTAGGTCTTATGCAGAGGTTCGTTGCTGTAATTGCACGTTTCGTCCATTGGGCTATGAGAGTCAGTGGCAGCGAAGCTTTATCGAATGTTGCCAGTGCTTTCGTTGGTCAGGTTGAGGCGCAGATTATGATTCGGCCATATCTTTCAGGAATGACAATGTCGGAGCTTCTCGCATCAATGACTGGAAGTATGGCCTGCATTGCAGGAGGCGTTATGGCTGTCTACATTTCTATGGGAGTACCTGCTTCATACCTGCTGGCTGCAAGTCTGATGGCAGCACCGGGTGCTTTGGTAATCTCAAAAATAGTTTTTCCCGAAACTGAAGAATCTGAAACACAGGGAGTAGTGAAGCTGGAAGTTAAAAAAGAACATTCTAATATTATGGACGCTATTTCAGCGGGTGCAAGCGATGGTATGAAGATCTCAATTAATGTGATAGCAATGCTGATCGGTGTTATTGCCCTGATTGCTCTTGTTGATGCACTCCTCGGATACTTCGGACATCTTCTTTCATGGATAGGTCTTTCTCTGAATGCCCTTGGACTGAATGTTGATAATCTTCGTCTTAAGGATGTTGTCGGAGTGTTTTTTAGTCTTTTTGCCGTAATAATGGGAGTGCCACCTTCAGAATCTCTTCATGTAGGCTCACTAATGGGGACCAAAATGGTAATCAATGAGTTTGTCGCTTATTCCGACCTTACTCCAATGATACATCAGGGACTGTTAAGCGCAAAATCAGTTGTAATAGCCAGTTTTGCTCTTTGCGGCTTTGCGAATTTCAGTTCTATAGCGATTCAGTTAGGCGGAATTGGAGTTCTGGTGCCAAGCCGGAAAGCTGACCTTGCCAGTCTCGGATTTAAAGCAATGCTCTGCGGAACTATGGCCTCATATATTTCGGCTTCACTTGCCGGAATTCTTCTGTAGGATTCTTTTTACTGATAAAATACAGGGTTACACTTAGATAACCTCCTATTTCACTTAACTTTCTTGGTTGTGAAGTCAATTGCATTTAAATTTGTTCAGTTTTTATGTTAGTCTTAATGATGCTCTTTTGATGCAGCATTAATTGACTTAATAATTTAAATAATTATGCTTATAAAAGGGAATATCGCAATCAGTGATAATGGATTCGTTTTTAACCCATCTACAGGCGACTCTTTTACAATGAACAATACTGGCAAGGAGGTTCTGCTTATGATTAAGGAAGGTAAAAAGGCCGGTCAGATTACAGATTTGTTAATGGCTAAATATGATGTCGATAAAATAACAATAGAAAGATATCTCGACGATTTTATGAACGACCTTAGCGTCAATAACCTTTTGGAGGATTAATATGAACCGGCAGAAAGTTACAGTCGCTGTAACAGGACTTAATAATATTGACAGTCCGGGACCGGGAATTCCTGTAATAAGGGGAATCAGAGAATCGAAGGATTTCGACGTCAGAATAATAGGATTGGCCTACGAACATCTTGAACCTGGAATTTATATGAGAGATCTGGTTGATAAAACTTATATGATTCCGTACCCGGCAGAAGGCAAAGATGCTTTATTTAAAAGATTACTTGAAATACACTCCACTGAAAATTTGAACGTCATAATTCCTAATTTCGATGCGGAACTTTTCTCCTTTATAAAACTTGAAAAACAGCTTGCCGGAATTGGTATTAAGACATTTCTGCCTACCCTTGAACAATTTGAAGAAAGGAATAAATCAAATCTCCCTGTTTATGGGGAGAAATATGGAGTAAATGTTCCTGCAGGGACCGAAGTATTTAGTATCCCGGATCTGAATAATACTCTAAAATCTCTGAATTACCCAGTTATGATTAAGGGCAAATATTATGATGCCTATCCGGCTTATTCTTTGGAACAGGCTGTTAGCTATTTCACAAAGATGTCTTCAAAATGGGGTCTTCCTGTCATTGTTCAGGAACATATAAAGGGAACAGAAGTGAATGTTATAGCACTTGGTGACGGAGAAGGAAATCTTATAGCTGCTATACCAATGCGTAAACAATATATAACCGACAAAGGTAAGGCATGGGGAGGAATTACTATTGAAGACCCATCAATGCTGAATCTGGCAAAGAAAATTATATCACAAACAAAGTGGAAAGGCGGATTGGAGCTGGAACTGATAAGAACAGCTGACAACAAACTCTATCTTCTTGAGATTAATCCCCGGATTCCTGCCTGGGTATATTTAGCTGTTGGCGCAGGACAAAATATTCCTGAAGCATTGCTGAAGCTGACATTGGGTATGAATGTGGAACCTTTTACCCGTTACGATGTAGGCAAAATGTTTATCAGATACTCCTGGGATATGATTGTTGACCTGGAACTTTTTTCGAGATTGGCTACAACAGGTGAGCTTTAGAACAAGATGAAAAGGAAAGATGGAAAGTTAGAAAGTTGGAATGATGGAAAGTTGGAATGATGGAAAGTTGGAATGATGTGATATTTCTTCCTTCCATAATTCCATTCTTCCAATATTCCATTAAAATGTAATATGATATAGTCAATCAAACTTGAAGTTATGGCAAAGTTAATTTTTGAACGTCCGACAATTACGAGGTTAACTCCCGGAGTGCCATCAAAACATGGAGTGGGCACATCAATTGCAGCTATGCCAATGATTGATGGTGTTTTGGCAGATGATCTGATTGATAAATATGGATCACCTCTTTATATTTTCTCTGAAAGGTCAATACGAAAGGGAATGGAGGATATCAAAAGAGCGTTCAGCTTAAGATATCCTAAGGTACAGATGGCATGGAGTTACAAAACCAATTATCTCGATGCTGTTTGTCGCATTTTTCATCAGGAAGGATCGTGGGCAGAGGTAGTATCTGGTTTTGAGTATGATAAAGCCATAAGAAATGGGGTGAAAGGCGAAAACATCATTTTCAACGGCCCTGGCAAAAGTAGTAAGGACCTTGAAACAGCGGTAAGAAACGGTTCCTTTATTCATATCGATCACATAGATGAACTATTCCTGTTATCAGATGTTTGTAAGAGAATAGATTTGGAAGCACGGGTTGCCATTAGGGTAAATATGGATGTTGGTATATATCCCAAATGGGACAGATTCGGATTAAACTATGAGAATGGTGAAGCTTGGGATGCTATAAATCGCATAATGCTTAATCCAAAATTGAAACTTATGGGCCTTCACTCCCATATCGGTACCTATATAATGAGTACTGATGCATACAGAATTACAGCTACAAAACTTTCTGACCTGGCAGCCAGTATTGCTCATAAATTTGATTATCATATTTCTTATATAGATATGGGAGGAGGATTTGCCTCAAAGAATACTCTGAGAGGTGCTTATCTTTCAGGTGAGGACACAACACCTTCATTCGATGAGTATGCAGAAGCTATCACCTCAGCAATCATTAATTCGCAGATTAAACCCGATAAATTGCCAACATTGATATTGGAAACCGGGCGCGCATTAATCGATAACGCAGGTTACATTGGAGGTTCTGTTATTGCCAATAAACGTCTTTCCGACAGTCGTAGGGCCACCATTGTTGATGTTGGGGTAAACCTGCTTTTCACAGCCTTTTGGTACGATCATAAAATTCATCCCGTTACCACTCACTCCGGATTAGCTGAAGAGACAACAATCTATGGTCCGCTCTGTATGAATATAGACGTATTGAGACCATCAATGATGTTCCCGGCAATGAAACATGGCGAAAGATTTGTGATTACCAGAACGGGTGCATATAATAATACCCAGTGGATGCAGTTTATTACAACCCGCCCGAATGTTGTTCTCATCGATATGGACAGAAAGGTGCATGTGATCAGGCGCGCAGAGACTCTCGAAGATGTTTCTGCCAATGAGGTGATACCGGATTATCTGACATAAAGGCACAGGGTAAGAAGTAAGAAGTAAGAGGTAAGAAGTAAGAAGTAAGAAGTAGATAGCAAATAGCAAATAGCAAATAGGTTGATTCTACATACAACTTACTTCATACTACTTACTGCAAAGAATATTAAGAAACCACATGAATAAAAGAGACACTCTATCAGTATTCACAAAGGGAGTACTCCGATCCTACTCACAGATTTTCTTCTCTGAGAGTTGTTGGTTTGCAGTACCTCTGGTGCTGGTGTCGTTTTTGGATATTTCTGCCGGGTTGGCCGGGTTACTTTCGGTTCTCACAGCCAATATAGCAGCATCAATATTAAAGTTTGATAAAACTATAATTTCAAAAGGGTTCTACGGTTTCAACAGCTTATTGGTTGGATTGGGGCTTGGTTACTACTACGAGCTAACACTTGTAATCATTGTAATAGCAATATTATCAGGCTTTTTAACACTCTTAATAACAATTACTTTCCAGGGTATTTTGGGTAAATACTACCTTCCATATCTCTCAATTCCATTTGTGTTATGTATATGGATTGTACTAAGTGCAGGAGGGATGTTAAGCAGAACTGAAGATAATCAGAGTGGTGTTTATATACTAAATAAGCTTTTTATAATTGGTGGACATCCTCTTGTAAATCTTCATCAGTGGTTAGAGGGAAAGATTACATCTGACTTTATTAAGAGCTACTTTCTCTCTTTGGGAGCAATCTTTTTTCAGTATAATGCTTTTGCCGGGTTTGTGGTAGCAATTGCATTGCTTTTCTATTCCCGCATCGCGTTTCTTCTTTCGTTGCTGGGTTATAGTGTTGCCTGGCTTGCATATTCTTTTTTTGGTACTGACATGACTCAACTGGGGTACAGCTATATTGGATTTAATTTCATTTTAGGAGCCATTGCTATCGGAGGTTATTTTTATATTCCATCAAAACAGTCATTCTTCTGGGCATTTGCAATAACACCAATTACAGCCCTGGTTTCTGCAGGCCTTTTTATCTTGCTGAAACCTTTTAATCTGTCTTTATTTTCTCTCCCATTCAATCTGATTCTCCTGACTTTTATCTACTCATTCAGATTCAGGATTGTTCAGGGTAAATTTACGGAAGTGCTTATTCAGGAAGTAACTCCGGAACGTAATCTCTATTCCTATCAGAGCTTTACAAAAAGATTTCCAAACTTCGGATGGTTTCAGATAAAGTTGCCTTTTATGGGAGAATGGTATGTTATTCAGGGACAAAATGGTGAGGATACTCATAAAGGTGAATGGGGAAATGCGTGGGACTTTGTGATTATAAACAGCGATCTGTCCCAATATGACTATGACGGCAATAGTCTTAAAGACTACTATTGCTGGGGTCAGAATGTTATTGCTCCGGCTGATGGATCAGTCGTGATTGCTGAGGATGGAATTGAGGACAACAATATAGGAGAAGTTAATACATACAAAAATTGGGGCAATACTGTAATAATAAAACATTCCGAAGGCTTGTATTCAAAACTTTGTCATCTTAAGAAAGGATCTGTTTCAGTCAGGATTGGCGATAATGTACATTACGGACAGGTTGTGGGAAAGGTTGGTAATTCAGGACGGTCACCGTATCCTCATCTTCATTTTCAGCTTCAATCCACACCATATATCGGGTCGAAAACTATTAAATATCCTCTTTTTGCATATCTCGAAGATGGCAAGGAATTGAGAACATTTAGCTATCCGTCTGAATCTCATATAATTAAGCCAATAGAGGAGAATTTACTTCTCAAAAGAGCATTTAATCTCATGCCAGGTACTAAACTGAACTGGAACATAATTAGTTCGAACAAGGCGGAGAAAGTTAGCTGGGAGGTATTCACCAGCAGCTACAACAAATCATACATTTTCTGTCACGAATCAAAATCCACCGCATGGTTCCAGAACGATGGCGTCCACTTCTATTTTACCCATTTTGATGGTAACCGGAAATCTTTACTCTATCTATTTTATCTGGCAGCTTTCAGAGTACCTCTTGTTAATATTGAGGGTTATACATCAACTGACTCTCTTCCTGTAAATCAAACATTTAATGGATTTAGACTTTTTATACACGATTTTACGGCACCATTTTTTCTCTATCTGAAAGCTGGCTTTAAGGTCAGAATGAAAAAAATCGGATCAGAATTTGACCTTGAAAAAATCGAGTATAGCTCTGAACTTACCGGTAACTCATTCAGCAGAATCATATGGAGTAAAAGTTTTAAAATAGATGTGAATAGCAATAATAGTTTAAGATTTGTGGATAAACACTCAGAATTAGAAGCTATATGCGAATCGTATTAATAATACCTGTTATATTGCTGATCATGTCCACAGAACTGGATGCCCAGAACGATTTTAAAACCCTCAATCGCAAGATGTACGATTACTATTTAAATGGTGATTATATTAATCTGAAAAGAACAGCAGATACAATGCTCTTTCTGGGAATAGATTATTATTATTTGCGGGAGCGGTTGGGGATAACTGAGTATAATATGCAGATTTATTCAAGCGCGGTAAAAGATTTATCAAAAGCGATAGAGTTTAACTCACTGGATACCATTTCTCGTGAATACATATACAACAGTTACCTTTACTCAGGAAGACAAACAGACGCCATGCTCTATCTTAAGTCGATACCCTATGATAAAAGAAATGCTTCATTAAACGAGTCAGTTGTTTCATCTTCATCTGAATTCTTTTTGGGTTCCTCCGGTATAGATTATGATGTGGTTACATACCCAACAAATAATTTGAATTACGAAGCAGTAAAAAATAATTCCAGCATTTATGCCGGCGTAGAAACTTATTTTTTAAATAGATTCAGAGGTACTTTTGCCTATACTAACTTTCATAAGTCAGGAACAAAATATTCGCCTTCTAGTCCAACCGGAGAAGCTCTTAACTTCACACAGAATCAATTTTATACTAAAATCTCCGGATATCTTTTCCCTGGCTGGGAGTTTACTGGGTTTGGTCATGTTGCATCTTATTCTGAAAGTGTTACCCGGGGAATGCCCGGTAACAGGATTCAGGCAAATCAGGTTATCACCGAGTACCTTGGGGGAGTCGGGCTCTCAAAAAATTTATGGAAAATACACACTGGTGCTAACATTTCGTTCAGTAATTTCAGTAATTCAAACCAGGTAAGAGGTGAAGGATATTTTACCTGGCTTCCATCGGGAAATCTAAACCTTTATCTTACTTCAGGTTGGATGGGTCAAAGCGATAATAATTGGGAAGCTACCTATCAGGTAAGTCAGGAGATCGGACTAAAAATCTTCAAATCGTTATGGTTAGAATCAGGGCTGGTAAAAGGCAATTCGTTCCTTTATGCACGCAACCTGGGATCTATGATCAATAATTCATTCCAGATACCAGCAATGACAATCTATACCAACCTGATCGTATTAGCAGGAAGACATCTCAAATTCTCAATTATGCCTTTTTATAGTGATAACAATATATACTCCTGGGATCTAACCACTTATTCGCGAACCAATAAGCTGATTATTAATTCATTCGGGGGATTAATCAAATTAACATATAAACACAGATGAATATGAAGAAAACCAGCCTGGTAGCAATTTTTATCTTTTCGGTAATTATTGCAACCGCACAGGATTACACCAAGTTAACTGCCGCATTCAGTGAAAGCTACGTAAAGGAAAAATCGGGGAAGTATGCTGAAGCAACTACAGCTTTGAAAGCATACTACGACGCTAACTCATATGAGATTAATCTCAGATTGGGATGGTTAACTTATTTACAGGGACAATTCTCTGAGTCTCTTGGCTATTACAATAAGGCTATCGAGTTGATGCCTTATGCTATTGAACCCCGGTTGGGAGTTGTTTTACCTGCTTCCTCTCTTGGCAACTGGGATTTGGTTATGGCACAGTATAGCAAGATACTCGCTATTGATCCTAATAATACAGTTACACTCTACCGTTCCGGACTGATTTCCTATGATAAAAAGGATTACACTCAGGCTTATCAGCTATTCGAAAAAATAGTAAATCTTTATCCATTCGATTATCAGAGTGTACTGATGCTTGCATGGACAAACTTAAAACTTGGTAAGACCCGCGAAGCAAAAATTCTTTTCAATAAAGCATTGCTCTACTCACCTGAGGATGCGAGTGCGAAGGAAGGGCTAAGTCTGATAAAATAACAGAGACAAAAGACATAAGACAAAAGGAATTAAAGAAATTTGGAGGGTGGATCTGTATTAAATACCTGACTTAGAACCCCCTTTAGGGGGCAGGGGGCAAAAAAACGAGGTTAGACTTCGCTTAACTAATGGATAGTGAGTCGTATTTCAGAAGTTAGATGGATAATTGATAAAGGAGAAAAATGGTATGCATAATAAACGAATAAAATATACCGAGATAGTTCTAATCATCTTTGTTTGGTTAGTACTTCTCTTTACTCCTATACTCTTCAGGGAAGATATTTACAGCCCGATACGTAGAAGCGTAGTTATGCAGTTGCAGATTCTTATTCCGTTGCTTGTTGTGTTTCTTATAAACCGGTTCATACTTGTTCCCCGATTACTTTTTATGGGGAAACAGGTTTCATTTATTCTATCAGTGTTTGGGCTTATAATTTTATTTACAGCTGGTTCATATTTATATGATATAAAATTTAAAAATGTTCCCCCTCCAGAAGTTCCCCCTGTGGCAGAGCAGGTGAAGTCGCCACCTTATGCCTTTCCGGGTGGTGTAGATACTTTTGGAAATCTGCGTCCGGCACAGACCAGGCAGCCACGGCCAATACCTCCATTTGCTAACTTCCTGATCCTGTCAGTACTTGTTGTGGGCTTTGATACAGGTTTGCGTTCAGGTCTGAGAGGTATAAATATTGAAAACGAAAAAGTAAAGCTTGAAAAAGAGAGTGTAGCTTCTCAACTCGTTCTTCTCAGGAATCAGGTAAGTCCTCATTTTCTGATGAATACACTAAATAATATCCATTCGTTGGTCGACATAAACAGTGAGGAAGCAAAAGAGGCTATTATAAGACTCTCGAAAATGATGAGGTATTTATTGTACGAAACAGAAACAGAAAAAACAACTTTAAAGAAAGAGGTAGAATTTCTTGAAAGTTATATTAAACTAATGAAACTGAGATTTAATGACAGAGTTAAAATTGTTCTGAACCTGCCTGCAGTTATTCCTGAAAGAACCATTCCTCCCTTCCTGTTTACTTCTTTAATAGAGAATGCTTTTAAGCACGGGGTCTCTTATAGGGAGGATTCATTCATAGATATTTATAATTAGCCCCGGAACTTGGACAACAGGTTTAATTTGATAAAAAATGATAAACTTTGTTGTTATGAGTAGAAAGCACAGTTCAGGGCTAAAGACCAAAATAGTTTTGGAGGCCTTACAAGAAAGAATTAGTATCCAGG
>DATCHE010000080.1:0-15690 GCA_036508535.1 Bacteroidales bacterium
TCATGGTACATATGATATGTGTCGAGTAACAGTTTGACCGGCTCAAGACCCGATCGGCCAAGGTATTCCAGGGTTTCGGCGGTAGTGTTTAGCAAGTTTGTCATGGAAGATACTATAGGCTCCACGCTTAGTGTTACATTCTGCTTCTCAGCATACTCTGCCAGCGGGATCAACTCACTGGTCAGACGGTCAAGATATTCCCCTCGTGACTGTTTTGTTGGAGAGGATCCGCGACAAAGGCCTACAAAAACAGTCGCACCGAACCGCGAAGCCAGGTCAATGTGTTCATGATAGCGACCAGATGCAACCCGTCGGGATTGGGCGTCTGGGGAAGTAAGACTCAAACCATTCAAGGTATTCTCAAGCCCAGTACCCACTGCTGCAATCGAAATACCTAACTTCTCAGCCGCATCTGCAATCGCATCAATATCAAGTTGCCTGGGATTTCTGATATGCATTTCTACAGCTGTGAATCCCAATTTTGATGTTTGCTTTAGGGCATTGATTAAACCTCCCTGAATCGGAACAGGTGCAGAACTGCCTAGTTCTTCTTCAGAAATTGCGACGCAGAATTTTATGGGTCTATTCATTGCGGAATTTTCATGTTTTTAAGCAGTTGCCATCCATTTTTATCAAAACTACTCAATGTCATAGCAGTGGCGCCAAAGGAGTCAAAATCTACTTCCCGGATGCCCTCAGGTTTATAAGCCATAGCGAATTCAGGCAGAGTCCGGATCACCTTGTCCACCGCCTCTGGATCTACTGAATTTCCGATGGCAACTTTGTATTCTATATCCCCATTGGTATCCGCAACTCTAATAAGTTCCTGAATCGTAGGGTGAATGGTCATTTCGGTAGCGCTTCCGGCAAGTTCCGTCACCTGGCGGGCACATCTAAAAGCTGCAGGCATGATCATCTGACTGTATCCCCGTTCATTGAATAAAGCATAGCAGCGCTTAACGGCAGCCAAAACTGCACATTCTAGTTCATAGGTCGTAAGACCGGTGCCCCTCTGTTCATTGAGCTGGGTCAGGTAGTCTTGTAATCTGCCCATTACAAAAGCCGAAGTAGAATGTGCAGGCTTGATGCCAGCTTTCAGAGCCCGTTTAATGCCCCGTTCATGTGCCTCTGCGGCAGAAACCATTTGTGGAATGGAAACACAGACCGTAGGGTTTGTCGGAATTCCAAGCGCTGCAAGTTCTTCAAGCACCCACATGCCAGCGGCTGTTCCCGGAATTTTAACCTTAATGTTTCGTCCCCAGGAGGCAAATTTCTTTCCGCTTTCGAACATTGCATTGGCATCAGCTGAGAGACCGGGTTGTACCTGTGCCCTTATGAATCCCCTGGTTTCTTTACTCTCATGGAACAATGGCTGGAGTTTTTTTGCAATTGTCCTGACAACAATGCCTATCAACTCCACCGCTTTCTCGTCTCCACTAATATCGTGTGGGAGCCGCCCCAATTCTTCGCTAAAAACCTCAGGCGTGGTAGTCAGTGCCTGAAATGAAAGTGGAGGATTAGAAGTACACCCACTTGCACCGTTTTTAAGGGCATTGTCTATATCGTCCATCATCGCTGAATCGTTACACCAATCTGTTTCAGTATTGGCGGACATCCATTTTAAATAGGGTTGATCAATCATTATATTTAGTTTAATGTTTATGAAATTATCTCAATTTTACTTCTTTTTGGTTCGGCGGACTTTCAGTTTGGCGAGGCCTTCGTAGAACTGGACCAATCCCCCATGATCGTCACCGGATTTACCATCCGCCCTGAGTGCCTGCATCTCCTCCATTACCACACTCGAAAGCGGGATGGGTACTCCGAGGGCGTGGGCCGTATCCAAGGCATTAGCCATATCCTTGATATGCAATTCTATCCGAAAACCTGGTTTAAAATTACCGTCAAGGATCAAGGGCATCTTTGCTTCCAGTACAGTACTGCCTGCCAATCCCCCTCTGATGGCCTGGAATACCTTTTCCGGGTCAACCCCGGATTTCGTGGCCAGTACCATGGCTTCAGATATGGCCGCAATGTTTAATGCAACAATAATCTGGTTCGCCAATTTGGTCATATTGCCACTGCCGATTTCTCCGACGAGGGTCACACTGCCTCCCATCACTTCAAATATGGGTTTGATCTTTTCGAAAACTTCCTCCGGTCCACCGACCATAATGGCAAGTGTTCCATTCACTGCTTTGGGTTCTCCGCCGCTTACAGGTGCATCGAGCATCTCTACATTCTTTTTCTTCAATGCTTCAGCAATCTCCTTGCTAGCAAGGGGAGCAATGGAACTCATGTCAATTAGTATGGCTCCGGCTTTGGCGCCTTCAAGTACGCCATTTTTTCCCAGTATAGCTTCTTTGACATGGGGTGAGTTGGGCAGCATTGTGATAATAATATCAGAAGCAGCGGCCACCTCACGGCATGTGGATGCTTTCCGGGCTTTGGACAGACCTTCCATCCTGCTTTCGTCAATATCAAATACCGTCAATGCATAGCCGGCTTCCATAAGGTTTTTTGCCATTGGCAATCCCATAATTCCCAGACCAATAAAACCAATTTTTTTTATTTTTTTTATTTCCATTAGTTAATAATTTTATATTATAAGACCGACGGTAAAGGTGCCAATGTATGGCGACTTCCATCGGTTTCCTTATGCCATGTATACACCCCCATTGATATCAAGCACCGCACCTGTAATCATTCCCGACTTTTTAGATGCCAGGAATAACACAGCTTCCGCAATTTCGTCTGTTTCAACCAAACGACCAAGAGGGATACCTGCTAGCAGTTGATCCATTTCATCTCTGGAAAATTGAGTAACCATATCTGTGTTTGTTGTTCCCGGGGCAACCGCATTTACCGTGATGTCATAATGGGCAACCATACGTGCTACGGCTTTGGTCAGTCCTATTATTCCGGCTTTGGATGCTGAATAAGCAACGCCTGTTTTGCGTCCCCCCATCCTGCCTGCAAGAGAAGAAATATTAATGATGCGTCCATTGGGCCGGCCTGTCATACAGGGTATTGCAGCCTTGGTGACAAGATATGTGCCTTTCAGGTTTACATTCATTACATTATCCCAGGTGCTTTCCTCCAGGTCTTCAATTGAACCGGTATCAAGAATACCCGCACAATTGACCAGAATGTTGATACCACCAAATTGATTCATGACCCATTTTATAGAATCTCTCACGGAATCACTATTTGCCACATCTACACGGCGGCAGACAGCCTGGAGGTTCTTTTCCCGGAGACTCAGGGCGGCAGATTCACCTGCATTCTCGTTAGAGTCAAATAATATAACCATATCCCCATTTGTGGCAAACCGCTGCGCAACCGCAAAACCTATTCCGCGTGCACCTCCTGTAATGATGACAATTCTTTTAACTGCTACATTTTCTTTCATAATATTAACTACTTTTTTATTCTCGTTTTTCATTAATATAAAGTTGTAAATTATTTATGTTTAATTCGATAATATTATTTTTAATTAAAGTTATAATTTCAGCACCAGCTAATAATACAGGTCCATAACCATGTGCCGCAAAAACACTAACAGGACGATAATAATAGAAAGCAGGATCAAAAGCCATAGCTGTACCCACACAGGTTCCTTCAACTTGTCCATTGCTGTTCACTTTTGTAGCCACCGCATTCCATCCTAAAATAGCCATAGGAGCATAAGCCCGCTTATCAATATATCCCCGGTTTATCGCATGGGCAATTGAATAGGTATAAATAGCTGTAGCAGATGTCTCCAGATAAGTATCGTTTCGATCTAATAACTGGTGCCAAAAACCTGAGCCAGATTGGTAACTGGCTAATCCTCTTACGTGTGCACGAAGTTGCATTAGTACAGCATTATATCCGGGATGATTAGCAGGTAAAACATCCAGTAACTCTACCAGGGTCAATACAGCCCAACCATTTGCACGTGCCCACCGATATTCCGGATGATCCTCCATGTCTTGTACCCATCCATGCATATAAACTCCTTTTTCATTATTAAACATGCGATTGGAAAATTGCAGAACCTGCTTTACTGCGTCATCGAAGTATTTACGCTCACCTGTTAGTTTCCCCATCTGAGCTAAAGCTGGCACACTCATATATAAGTCATCAAGCCATATTGTACTTGGCTGTGGGCGATTCCGGGCTAAGGTGCCATCAGATAAACGAAACTGCTTATTGGAAATGAAGTCAATGTAGTTATCAATTATAGGTCTTAGATCCGTTTTAAGCCCTGCTATGTTAGCCTTGATCATTGATGCGCATATAGAACCTGCATCATCAAGCGTATGTGGATCCAAGACAGAACTTAAGGGAGTGGCAATTTTGGGATCTGTTTTTATTTGTTCCCTATAATAAGGAGCCAGATCGGCAATAAGTTTCAGTCTCTTATAAGTATAATCAGTAAACCTGTTGTCCCCAGTTACCTCTCCGGCAAGAAGCATACCAGCATAAGTTACACCCCATTCATAACTTGTCAATCTAAAATCTCCTTCAATAACAGCATCACTATTCAGATTCTTAAAATCTATTATTTCCTCCTTAGTTTTGCTATTGATTACTTTGCAAGGGGTGGCAGCATCAAGGTAAGAATAAATTCTGTTGAGTACTTTTATTATTTCTTCAATATCTGGTTTACCATAAGGAGTTGGGTAATCAGGCTTCAATAAATGTATAGGTGTAGTTACATCATTGAATTTATCAGGTTCATTCTTACAAGAGGAGGTAAAACCTAAGAACCCAATAATTATTGCAATTAAAGATATTCTTCGTAATTTATTGCAATTGAGTGATTTCCATTGTTTTTTATTCATTTCATTTCGGTTATAAATTAATTTATTACATGATAAGTTATTCGTTATCTGTATATGAGATAGTCTTTGTACACAAATGCCATTTTGTATGTTTTCTAAATAATTTTCCCTGTTTTTGCAGGTAAAAATATGGTTATTGAGAATCCCATCATTAGAATTAATACTAAACTGTAAATACCAACATCAGTGCTATACTTAAAAGTTAAAAAGCCAAGCATATACGGGCCTAAGAATCCTCCCAACCCTCCCGCAATATTTATAATTCCAAAAGAAGTTGCAGCCATGTCACTGGGAAATAATAGGGATGGGATAGTCCAAAAAACACCATTCGCAGATAGTAAAAAAAATCCACACAATACTAAAAATGCGAACGATACCCAAATTATGCTTTTAAATTGAACAGATAAAACTAAACATACTGCAAAACCTATCATAGGTAATGCTGCATAAAGTTTCCTATTCATACTTTTATCTGAAAGTTTCGCAAAAAAATATAATCCTAAACCTGCAGCCAGATAAGGAATAGTTGATAGCATACCTATCGCAATAATCCCTGAATGAGTTAATGTCTTTAAAAGCGTTGGGAGCCAAAGTACAAATCCATATATTCCAGTTTGATAACAGAAATATATAGCAATCAACTTCCATAAATCCATATTTGACAAAACTTTGCTCAGCGGTACTTTACCAGAGTTTTTAGTATTTAATTCCTCTTGTTCTTTACGTAGTTTAGCTTCGAGATAATTTTTTTCTTCCTCACTGATCCATTTGGCATCTTTAGGATAGTCACTAATTAGTGGTAACCATATAAACATCAATGATAATGCTAAAAGTCCTTCTATAATAAACACATATCGCCAGGAATAAGTTGCTATAATCCATCCAGAAAGTGGGCCAGTAATAATTGAAGCAATTGGTGCATTCATCATGAAGAAAGCATTTGCTCTACCCCGCTCTTCTCTGGGAAACCAATGGCTAATAATTGTAAGTATTGCTGGCCAAACTCCTCCTTCAGCAACACCTATAAAAAAACGAATAATAAGTATCTGAGTTACATTCTGTGCAAATCCTGAAAGAATAGTAAGTCCTCCCCAAGCAAGGACAGTCCATGCTACAAATTTCTTTGCACTTCCACGTTCAGCAATTCTTCCCCCAGGTATCTGAAGAAAAAGATATCCGATAAAAAAAATTCCTGCGACAAGACCAGCAACATTAGCTGTCATACCAAGAGACTTATCCATCCCTCCTGCTATAGCAAATCCTATATTTGTACGATCGATAAAGGCAACAATATATACTAATATTGCGGGTGGAATAATGTGTTTCCAGCGACCGCTTGGAATAGATTTGTTTTGAAGTACCATCTAATTTAAAATATTTTTATTTGGCTAAATGTTAATTATATACAAAAGGTTATGAAAGGTAAAATATACATACTGATGGTATCACTACAGTTTTTCTATCAGTACATTTTCCATTTTAAGAAAGATTTTCAGATTGATCTGAAGGTAACTCAATTCATAGAGAACTTTAAAGAACTATATGTTCTCTTCGCTTTGAAACATCGAAAGATAAATAGAATTGATAGTTAGCTTGAAAAGCTAACTATCAATTCTTGAGATAGATAATGAATTTTTTTAATTGTCCGTAGGTACATCTACGAGCATTAAATCATAATTTTTCCCCTGGGAATACATTCCTGACTGATACAATACCTGTTTGCCATCCGGACGAAAAGTAGCATGAGGGTGAAATAAAGCTACATCTGGACCTCCTTTAAAAATCAGTAAGTTGCCTGTGGATAACAGGCTTCGCTTTCCATTTTTCACATTAATAAGATATAGATTGCCATCGAAACTATCACCTAGAGCCCATTTCCCATTAGATGATCCATTGTTGTGCCAATATCCATGACCCTGCTCAGATGATGCCAGCACTAAAACATTATCGTTTCTTACATTAATAGAGAAAATTCCTGTTGGCATTGTGAAAGCACCTGTAGTAAACATACCTTCACCTCTTTCTCTAAAATCTTGGACATTTGGAAGCCACTTTGTATAAAAATTTGATGGTTTGCAATTAAAATATACTGTGTTGATGTCAACCCAAGCCTCATGAGATACCCATTCATCAGGTCTTTCCTTATATAAAGGTCTATACCCTGATCCATCAGCATTTACAAGCCACATGCGTTGTGGCGAATCTCCGCCTGTTTCCCAACAAAATAAGATCTCACCTGATTTAAAAGGATTAGCCTGCATATGTCCCATTCGAAATGGGACGTCGATCACTTTAGATATTGTACCATTCTCCAAGTTTATAGCTCTGATACCTGAGAGATTAGCCGGTTTCCCAGGTACTGAGTCCCTCATTGAAACACCTACATAAGCGACCTTTTCATCAGCATCAAGTGTTAATCCTCCAAATTGAATGGTTGCAATTACCCGTTCATAGGAAGCCTGACTCTTGGCAGTTCCCTGTTCACTATCCTGAAACAAAGAACCCAGATCCATTTCAATCAATTTGCCTCCGCTGGAATAATACACTTTATTTGATCTCCTGGCTATAGTAGGACCTCCTACACTAGCTTCGGTTAACTGTATAATAGTCCCTGTTTTCACATCAACAGCAAAAAGCTTACTTCTGCTACCCTCTCCACGGCTTGAAGTAAAAATAATATATTTTTGATCGAAAGTCCATTGGGGATGAGTTTGATAAATTTTTTCGTCATTGGCAGGTGATGTTGTAAGAACGGTGATTACAGCACCAGTAACTTTGTCTTTAACTGTAAGTTTTTCTGATGGAAATCTATGGCCCACCTGAGACCATGCAGTTGAAAACATAAAATACAATGCAACACTAACGATAAGTGGTTTATAGCTCCTTCTTAATGTCAGCCTACTAAATTTTTTCATAATTGTCTATATTAAATTGTAAATAATGTAAATCCGGGTAAGATTTCTTAACAAATTTTAAAAAATCTTTTTATCCTACTCCCAAAATCGGGGTTTCAATAATATATATTTACTAAGTTTATTAAATTTTAATAATATCCAGGGTTTTGTATCTCTTCCATCGGAGGTTTAGGCGATAAACGATCAATAAAGGAATTCGGGATTGGTCTCAGTTTGTGATAATCCTTAATGTAAGGCGCTGCATCTGGATTGTACAGTAGTACTCTTTCAACCAATGTTCCGGTTCGAACCAGATCTTCCCATCGATTTAATTCACCAAATAATTCGCGCCCCCTTTCATCAAGCATCCAATCAACAAAAGGATCAAAGCCAACGCCTGATGAATACTTTGGATTCATAACATCAGTCTGAGTAACCAGCATATTGTTTGATGTCGAATTTGTATTGTTGGGCGCACCATAAATTTGATATACCTGTGCCGGTTTCATTTCTCCATCAGCAAAAGAAGCCCGTTTACGAACTACATTGATATATTTAAGTGCATTAGGCCAATCCCCTTTTCGTCCATAAGCTTCTCCTGCAATAAGGTATGTTTCAGCCAAACGCATACGGACGAAATTCCTGTGTCCTTGCCGGGCATTAATGGACGTGCCAAGTTCGTTATCGAAATGTTTGCTCAAGCTCGGGAAGTTAAGTGGACTATTATAATCCATAGGAATCAAGGCATAAGGTTGTTTAGCAATATCGATAAGCATCTGCCGATATTTTCCAGCATTAAGTATCGTTTGTTTTGGATTCTTAACTGTGTAATAACTAAGAGCACCATAGTATTTCGGTGAGCTGTAAATGGCAGAATCGCCAAATTGGAATTTTGGTTTCCCAACCAGAGCAGCAGGAGTTGTGTAGATTACGTCACTTTTGTCTTCCAAATTTGTTGCAGGATTGATGTAATAATATTCCTTCTTCCAGACAGGAATATTCAATGCATTGTTACTATAAAATACCCATTTAAATGATTTATAAAAACGGGAATCGAATTTCTGATCCCATAAATTTGAGAATATCGTGGGATTTGGACGAATTCTTTTAAATGGAGCTTCATTTGCCGCATCTCGGACCATGCCAGGTCTTGTTGAATATTCCATTACCCAATATGAGTGTATCTGGTTACCTCCTGTTCTATAGTTAGAGGCTGGAGCCTCGTTAAAAAGAGGATCTGGGGTGAATTGAACGTCCCAAATGACTTCTTTGGTAATCTTTTGATTGGTTTGAACAAAATAATTTGCAAAATCAGGCTCTAAAATAAATTTCCCTGAGTTTATAACCTGTACTGCATAGTATGCTGCACTATCAAGATCAGTTGCTTTGCCCCCGCGAATAACAGTTTCAGCGCTAATTCTGGTCAGGTAAACTTTTGCCAACAAATGGGAAGCAGCCCATTTAGTGGCACGACCTCTGTCGGTTTGTTGCCATACATCCGGAAGAACGTCATAAGCAGCTCTAAGATCGCTGATTATCTGTTTATATACCTCCGATACGGGATTTCTTTTAAAATCTGTCATGATTTCCGAAACATTACCCTTTGTTACCAAGGGTATTGCTCCGAAATGCTGAACCAGATCAAAGTAATAATATGCCCTAAGAAAAAGAAGTTCAGCTCTTCTCTGGGCTTTTAAATCGTCGGACATTTCTGTTACTAGTGGTAAATACATCAGGTCTGTATTGGCTCTTGTAATAGCTGTGAAATTATTATTCCAAAAGTTACTAATTATAGAATTTGCCGAATTCAAATCAGATAAATAATCTCCGAATGCAGTTTTATTAGCACCGTCATTCCCGTCCCATGTGAAATCAACTCCCATTTCCGCCAGACAGAAATAGTTTTCGCCAGTCATATACCATCGCATGCTATTATATACAGCATCAACGCCTGACTCAATACCGGCTTTTGTTGCTAAATAATTGTAACCAACTGTGGTAAATCTTTCTTCTTCCAGGTATTTTTTGCAGGACACAGATGCAAATAAAACCAGAAAGATTTGGAGTATATAAAATATCTTTTTCATCTTATTATTTTTTAGATTTTAGACTTCATTGTATATCAAATGGGATAATTAAAAACTCATATTTATCCCAAACATAGTTGTACGAGGATTGGGCACACCAAAACTTGCTCCACTTTCAGGGTCAGTTCCTGGGTATTTTGTAATTACAAAAGCATTCTGGATGGTCGCATATATCCTAAGCTTAGAAACGCCCACTTTATCAATAATTTTTTTAGTAAAAGAATAACCCAATGTGGCATTGCTTAACCTAATGAAAGAAGCATCGTAATAACTCATTGAACTCACATATGGAATTGCTTCAACTCCTTTATTAGGTCGTGGTGCTTCATTACTTTCATTGCTTGCTATGGCAACCCCGTTGACATCGTATTCAGTTACCTTCCAGTAATTTGTTTTAATACAGTTATAACGTCCGGTGAAACGTAAGTCCCTACTATAATTTAACATGTTGCCAAACGAACTATTGAGGAAGAAATTAAAGTCCAAACCTTTATAATTTATATAATTAGACAAACTAGCTGTAAACTTGGGTCGGGTTGTACCGATGATCTGTCGGTCAGTAGCAGTAATTTTATAGTCTCCATCAACATCTAGAATTTTTATAGTTCCAGGTTTAGTTGATGCACCAAATTTGGCTGCTTCCACCTCTTCTCCTAATTGCCATATTCCAAGGAATTTATAATCATAGTAAACTGAAAGAGGTTGCCCTATAAACCATCCGTTACCGGTGTCGTCATTTTTCCCACCATAAAGTTCAACAATTTCTTCTTTGTTATGGGAAATGGTAAAGTTTGAATTCCATTCAAAACTTGCTTTTTTGATATTTACAGTATTAAGTGTAATCTCTATTCCTTTATTACGGGTTTTTCCAATATTATAAGTTACCGCGCTAAAACCTGATACAATAGGTAATTGCCTGTCCATCAGCAAATCATTTGTGTTTTGCAGATATACGTCAATAACACCGCTGATCCTGCTTTTTAAGATACCAAAATCAATACCTGCATTCCATTGTGTGGTTTTTTCCCATGAAAGATTTGGATTTGGCATTTCATTTTGATAGAATCCTAAGACATTAGTATTGCCGAAATTATAACGGTTAAGGGCAAGGTTCCCAGAAGTTTTATAAGGGTCAATGGCTGCATTACCTGTTATACCATATCCAACCCTAAATTTAAGGTTATTTAAAACATTAATGCTTTTCATAAAATCTTCTTCGCTAACCCGCCATGCTAACGCAGCAGATGGGAAAAGAACCCATTTGTGTCCGGAAGCAAGACGTGAGGAACCATCATAACGGGCTGAAGCAGTTAAAAGGTAACGATCTTTATAATTATAATTCATACGTCCCATAAATGATGCTAACTGCCATTTTGTAAAACTACTGCTTACTCCAGAAACTGTTGGTGCACTACCTACATTATACCAGAGTTGGCTTTCATAAGGCAAGTCTTGAACACTTATATTAGAATTTTCGGATATTTCCTGCTGATTTGATTCCAACAATGTGAGTCCGAATGTATGATCCTGGATTTTTTTGTTCCAATATAAGAGATTTTCCCATGTTAGCATTGTGCTTTTAGTACCTCCATTTGTAGTACGTGCTAGAGCACCTTGACGATCTGAACTCATTGAACCATAAAAAGATTGATCTAAAGAACTACGAACATCTAATCCAAAATTTGAACGGAATTTAAAATCGAAAGGTAATTTGACCTCCAGATAATAACTGACCAAAGTACGATCTTGCTTGTTTTTGATAATAGTTTCATCTATATTCAACACAGGATTCCATAATTGTCCGTCATTACCAACATAACCAATCAGATCACCTGTTTGAGAGCGAATATTTGCCAGGGGTGAAAGAGATTGTGTTTGACTATAAAGATTAGGACCATTATTGCGATCTGTATGGGAGTATAAATTTTGGCCTCCAAATGTGATTGATTTTGTGAGGTTCCAGTCAAAGTTTACACGAAAAGAGTAACGTGAATAATCTTGTCCTTTTACTATCCCTACCTGATCATAATAGTTTACTGACGCATAAACTTTTATACTTTCAGTACCTCCGCGAACAGTTAACTCATGATTGGTAATTTGTCCTTGGCGCAAAACTGCACCAGCCCAATCTGTTGATTCCAGACGTTCGGGATGCCACGAACCGTCCGGGTCATAAGCGTTCTGGACTTTATAGGCAATCCCTTTTGGATC
This sequence comes from Bacteroidales bacterium, assembly GCA_036508535.1. Classification (GTDB taxonomy): domain Bacteria; phylum Bacteroidota; class Bacteroidia; order Bacteroidales; family VadinHA17; genus LD21. The sequence goes on from DATCHE010000080.1 coordinate 12,022, forward strand.
GTTCTCTTGTGTTAAGGGCAGCATCGATAGATCCTTGGTTAGGTTTGGTGTAGCCGGATATAATCCTGCAGTACGATAAGCTTCACGCATTAATTCAATCCATTCAGGTCCATCAAAAAGCTCAACCAACTTAGCTGGTTTTTGTATTCCATAATAGGCGTTGTATTCAATTACAGTATTCCCTGACGAACCTTTCTTGGTTGTAACAAGAATTACGCCGTTGGCACCCCTTGAGCCATATATGGCCGTTGCAGAAGCATCTTTCAAAATATCAATTGATTCGATACTTGATTGACTAATTCCAGCTAACCCACCAGACAAAGGGATTCCATCAACAACGTAAAGAGGTTCGTTTGTTGCTGACAACGAACGATTACCCCGAATCATTATCCTTGGTTCAGCACCTGGTGTAGCATCGGTTTGCTGAATAACTACGCCGGAAGCCTTTCCTTGTAATGCCTGTGTTGCACTGAAGGAGGCAGTTTCCATCAAATTTTTACTCGATACGGATGAAACAGAGCCTGTCAAATCAGTTCTTTTTACAGTTCCATAACCAATTACCACAACCTCCTCAAGAGTGGTCAAATCACTAGTTAGGGCAATGTTAATAACTGATTTCTCTGCTGTAGGAGCTTCCTGTTGAATATATCCAATAAATGAGAATACCAGAATAGCATTCTGATCGATAACAGAAAGGATGGAGTATTTACCGTTTACATCTGAAATAGTACCTATTGTAGTTCCCTTTACCTGGATATTTACACCAGCCATAGGCTCGCCGCTTGTAGCATCGGTAATTGTTCCCGAGACTACTTTTTGTTGCATGATGGTAGCCGCATCTGTTTCTTTGGTCAGATAGTCAGGAGCAAGAATGATCTTACGGTCGATGATAGTATATTTTACATCCGTACCTATAAATAAATCATCAAGTATTTCGCTGATTAACTGGTCATTTGCATTGATACTAACTTTACGGTTAGTGTCGAGTAGCTTTTCATTATAAAGGAAGAAAAATTCACTCTCATCCTCAATTTTGTCTAACACTTTAACAAGTTGTGTTTCCTCAAAATTCAAGGAGAGCCTTGTTTTCTGCGAATAGGCGTCATTAGCGCTTGCTTGCAGGATTCCGAGAATCATTAGAATAATAGCAATACGCATAGTCAGTAGGATTTTTTTCAGAGAACAATAAAACAATTCCCTGATTGGTTTGTTTTTTTTCATAAATTTGTAATGTTTCTAAGTTAAAAAATACCGAAAGGATGTTTTTTGAGGAAGTCGTTGACGCGATTTCCTTTTTTTTGGCTTATTTTTTTAAGGGCCATTTGTTGTTTTCATAGGTATTTGATTTTAGGGTTTCAAAAATCATAATTTGAGATAAATAGTAACTTCTTCTTTTTTGTAGGTTCCGTCTTGCATCAGCACACGCGGAGAAATAGAATACCTGATGGGAGAGGTAATGCTTAAACACCTGAGTACCTCTTCAAGAGTATCATCCAGGAAGGTTGCACGGAAAGAATATTTTTCAAGCTCCTTGTCAGCCAATTTAACCTTTACATTATACCACCGTTCAATACGACGGGCAACTTCGGCCATAGGATCACCTCTGAAAACGAGCATTCCGTCTGTCCATGCTTTGTACTTTGCCGGATCAGTAACCGACTTGCTGATATTACCATTCTGGAAAACCAACCTTTCAGATGGTAGCAGAGTCACGTTAACATCACTTACATTATCCTGAAACTCCACTCTTCCCTTCTGGAGTACAACCTCAACATAATTTTCTTCAGGGTAGGCGCTTAGGTTGAAACTGGTTCCCAGTACCTTAACCATAGAATTACCCGTACTGATTTCAAAGGGGTGATCTTCATCATGGCTCACATCAAGCCATGCTTCACCTTCGAGTTTGACATGTCGATGGCTGGTAAATGGAAGGGAATAGATAAGTCTGGAACCGCTGTTGAGCATGCCGGTCGTTCCATCAGGAAGATTAAAGGATACCCGCGCTCCCAAAGGGGCGTAGATCGCGGTACTGGCCTGCCGGTCTGCTGTTGTCTTACCCTGATTGCCAAAGTAACTGTAAACCAGACTTCCTGCAATAAGCAGCGGTAACAGCAAAATAGCAGCTGCTTTCATGTAGATCCTTGTAAATCTTTGTAACGGTTTCTTCCTTTTTATGATCTCGTTTTTTCGGATAATATGATGAACCCTATCTAACAGGTGGCTTAATTTTGCTTCAGAAGGTGAGTTATCACTGAGCGTGCCATCCCAGTCTTTTTCAAGTATATGACGTAGATCATTGTTAGTTTCTCCCTTTAAAAACAATGACTCTACAAAGGTTTTATCCATCTCATTGGATTGCCCTTTTATGTACCCTTCAATTTTTTCTATGTCTTCTTTTCTCAGCATTGTCAAATCTCGTTATTGTCTGAAGTATTGAATTCCTTTAGTATATGTTATACCCGTAAGTAAGATAACTCTCATGTGGGAAATGCATTTATTTTACATTTTGATTTTATTTCTTCGACGTGATTCTAATTATAAACTTCTAACACGCTATTTTAAAGCGTATTAATACAAGCATTTCAACCCCGGGTTATTTTAGAATAAAAAATATGATTTCAGGAAATCAGAGGAAATAAAGGGAAAAAAGCAGAAGTATCGGTAGGTTTTCGTTTCGTAGCCGGCTTCTTATAAATTTCAGGGATTCTGATATGTAATTGTCAACAGTTCCGGACGAGAGACCAACTTCTTCAGCAATCTCCTTTGTTGATTTACCCTCCAGACGGCTTTTCATGAAAATGTTCTTTTGTCTCTCAGGTAGTTTGTCAACGATTTTTTGAACTTGTTCCAAAACAGATTGGTAGTCTATACCATCTTCAGCTTCAGATGAAAACTGAGAATTTTCATACAAGGTGTCGTCGATAAATTTTTGACGGTAATTCCTTTTCCGGAAAAGATTACAAACTTCGTTGTAGGCTATTGTAAAAAGATATGATTTGAACGAGGATTCTTTTTTCAGGTTTTTATAGTGTTCCCACAATTTGAGAAAAACTGACTGAACCAGTTCCTCTGCTTCATCCGTTGATCTGAGGTACTTTAAACCGAACGCATAAAGTTTACCGGAATACTTTTCGTATATCAGATCAAATGCTTCCAGATCGCCTTTTTGAAGTCTCTCAACAAGTTCAATATCGTCATTAACACTATTCAAAAAAGATCGCATTTTATAAGATTTTTGTAAATATACTGCAAAATTCAATTCCTTATGGAATCTTACTTCAAATCGATATTTCTAATTACATGTGCCTCCCCGGTAGATATCAAGAGATATTACACCTGCCTCGAATGCTTTGGGTTTTCAGTCCATTTCATTGCTCTTTAGGACAGCAGATTTGTTCGTATCACAATACATAATGGGTTCAAACTTAGAGACTGACAGGTGAATTGATTGACCTTCGCAGAAGTTGTGGGCGACCGTCACCAGGAAATTGTCTTTAACAGACAAAGAGGTGTTAACCAGTATGAATTATTTATTTATCACTAGCCCCTCTACAAATAGAAGGGATAGTGATAATTTGTAATTAGTTTACCGGAGTAATTGTAACTGGTCCAAGTAATCCTGAAGCCATTGGTTCCCATTTAGAAGCGTCGAAAGGTGTATAATAGAGA
>DATCHE010000081.1:0-20645 GCA_036508535.1 Bacteroidales bacterium
GCCGGATTAGCATTCGAAACAGTTTACATACCTGAAAATAAAAGAAATACAGTATGTGTTTCAACCCAATCCGGATGCAGGATGGGTTGCCCTTTTTGTGTTACTGCAAGTTATGGTTTCAGAGGCAACCTGTCTGCCGGAGAGATGGTCAACCAGATTATCAGTATACCGGATGCGGAAAAAGTCACTCATATTGTATTTATGGGAATGGGTGAGCCTATGGATAATCTCAATAATGTTTTGAAAGCGTGTGAGATTATTACTTCGGAATGGGGACTGGCAATTAGTCCCCGAAATGTGACTGTTTCAACAGTTGGGATTACACAGGGGGTTGAAAAATTTCTGATGAGCTCAGAATGCAATCTGACACTAAGCCTGTATTCACCGTTTATTGAAGAACGAAAAATGATTATTCAGGTTGAAAAGCTGAATCCTGTAAAAGGAATTCTGGAATTAATGAAGAATTATTCAGGGAAGAAGAAAAGGAGATTAAGCATTGCCTATGTAATGATACATGGCTTGAATGATACGGATCGTCATTTGGAAGAAATTAAGCTTCTTCTTATGGGTTCAAAAGTCAGAGTCAATCTTTTACCTTATCATAGTGTTGGTTCTGACCCGAATCGTTCGTCACCGGCAGAAAAAATGCAGTTTTTTAAACACAATCTTGTTGTATCGGGCATTTCTGCTTCAGTACGCAAATCAAGGGGAGTTGATATTTCAGCAGCCTGCGGATTACTGGCTACGGATTTATCAATTGAAAAGTGAATTCATCAAGATACGCGTCAGATGTTTTGATCCAGTCTTTTTTAATACCGGTCTGGACAAATCCCTGCTTTCTGAAAAGATCCATACTCTCACAGTTGTTCGACAGAATATTGCAATACAACTGATGTAGTTGGAGTGTTTTAAAACAATAAGCAATAAGACAGGTAAGAGACATAGAGGCATATCCCTTTCTCCTGTATGCCTCGTTAGCAATTAATATTCCCAACCCAGCCCTTTTATGAAATGGATCAAAATCAAATAGATCTATTGTTCCAATTGAAATTTTATCCTCAATATGATCAATCATCAACCTTAATTGACCAATTTCATAAATATTTTTATGTGAATTTTCAATATACCGTTTAAGTGTATACTTTGAAAATGGAGAAACTGTATTGCTTATTGCCCAAAAAGAGTTGTTATTTTCCCACTCATAAAGAAGCTCCAGATCTTCCGGTTCCAGGGCCCTGAGTCTGATTTTATCGTATTTCATAATGAGTATTATTAATACAAACTATTTTTTAATAAGCGGGACTTCTCTTATAAAAGCATTTTTAAACCCTGATTCCTGAATGGAAGTGAGTGCAGTTTTTGCTTTTGTGAAAGAGTTGTACTCACCAAATAAATACCTGTAATAACCATCGTCAGATGACACTTCCTTTACTCCGTCGATTGATCTGAATTGATTCATATTTAAAGGTTTTAAAGAAGCTTTCAGCTGTATGGTATAGATTTTCTTACTTAATAAATTTGTATTCTGTGCATCACCAATAATTGACTTTGATTTACCATTAATCTCATATTGCGTTACAATGAATGCATCTTTAAACCCTTGTCCTTTTGCATATTCCAGATATTTTGACGCATCATTTTTATTATAGAATACTCCAATGTAATAGACTGAAGCTGAATCTACTAAAACTGATTTTATGAAAAGGGTTTCTGGTAGTTTCAAACTATTAAAATATTCAACAGGAAGGGCTTTGATAGTTTTTATCAGTATTATATTGTATTTCAATGAGTTTGGCTGTCTGAGATGCTCGGGAGTATAGGTCTCCTGACGGATCACAACACCGGTATGTGGATCGATAATCCCAATGGTGGCTCTCCTGTTATATTTCCTTCCCTCAGGGTTATCTGTACCATCACTATTCGTATTAACAGCAGCGAAGTCAGATGCCCCAAATGCTTTCTTTGTAAACCTGGAACGTGTTATCCCTGACTTGGAAATATAGTCTATAACAGACTGGGCTCTCTTATCGGCCAGTTTATTGTTATAGTCGGTACTCCCTTTTGCATCGGTGTAACCTGCAACTTGTATTTTTAGCTGAGGGTAATCAACAAGAACAGATTTTAGTATTTCGAGATTGGAGATCGCCTGGTTACTCAGCTTATAACTATCGAAGTCAAACAAAATATTTTTTATTGACAGGAATGTACCGGTGGAAACCTTATCCGGTATTAGCGATGCAGTTACCGAGACATAACCTCCTGATAAACTTGCAGGCAGGTTAAGCCTGATTGTATCTGTTTTATAACCTTTATGACCAACCAGAAGCTGATAATCACCTGGTTTAACTTCGAATTTAAATATCCCCGTATCTACAAGTGATTTGTTTTTTGTGAGAGTATCAGTTTTAATTTTAATGCTAATAGTATCAGTCTTACTTCCTATACGACTGATTAAAAGACGTAAGTCACCTGGATTCATTTCAAATTTAAATGAACCTGTGTCGTTTAATGATATAATTTGTGTAACGCCTGTTTTTTGATCAGAAAGCTGGATATGTGATTGTTCAGGATCAACAGCCAATCCATCCTGAAGGGAGATAGTGCCACTAGCAAGAATTGGTTTATCTGCCGGGGCTCCGATAAGAATGGAATAAATGTTACGGGAAGAGTTTTTTTCATTATAAAAGCTGGTGATATAACCAGGGGCGTTATTATTCAATATAAAAAAGGTATTGTCATCTGTATTATTTATAGAATATGGCAATCCGACAGGGCTTGTCCATCGTCCGTTTTTATTTACCGATGTGAACACATCATACCCTCCGATACTTGGATGTCCTACTGAGCTAAACAGAAGAGTTTTGGTGGAGGGATCATAAAAAGGAGTATTCTCATTGTAAGGAGAATTAATCTCTTTGCCACAATTAACCGGAGTTTTCCAGGTCCCATCATCTGCCTTTTCTGAAGTCAAGATATCGAGTTCACCTTCTCCTTCAGGACGGTTGCTGGCAAAATACAAAGTTTTACCGTCAGGTGTTATGAAGCCATGCGATTCCCAATAAATTGTATTAATATTTTTACCAAGGCTCTTAATTTTGGACCATGATTTACCTTTCCTTTGACTGGAATACAGATTCCCGTCACCACCCTCTTCCATGTATATTATTAACAGACTCCCATCACCGGTAATAGAGTTGGAATAGAGCCTTCCATTACCATTGAGCTGGCCAGTAATATCCATAGGTTTATTCCATGTATCTGATTTGAAAGAACAATAAATCCTTGTTTCCCCATTTTTCTTAACAGTGAAAACAAAGACTGAATCATTTTTAGATACTACAGGATTGCTTGCTCCGGGATATTCACTCAGCCAAGGCACGAACTGATCTGTTACAAAATCCTGAGGTTTCTTTTCCATCTCCAAAGCGTATTTGCAATCAGCTATTTGTTTGTCAATATACTCTTTGCTAAAAACCTTGGTTACCGAAAGTCTTTTTTTTGCATCATTATAAAGGGATATTGCTTTCCGGAGGCTATCATTCTGGTGGTAGGCAACAGCCAGATAAAGGTAAACGTCAAGTGGTGATTTTTCACCATATTCTATGTATTCCTTATCATTGGAAACAACTTTTAATGAGGCTTTTGTTAAGAGCTTCAGAGCATCAACTTTTTTACCATCGATGTTTAAATAGCATATTCCCAGCTTTGTTTTAAGGTTAAAGTTATCGGGGTATAGACTGTCAAGCTTTTCATATAGGCTGGCCGCTCTTTCGTAGTCCTCATCATAATAGAAGAAAGCATCGGCTTCCTTAACTGATTTGATAAAGTCTTTTGTGTAATTAACTTGTGAAAAAAGAGAATATAAGCAGAGTAGGAAGAGAGAAATGATTATGCTTTTCCTGAGAGTTGATTTCATTCTTTCGAAACTTTCTTGATGAAGATTTCTTCAGGATATCCTTTCGTTATTAACTCTAATCTTAATGCATAAGCCTCTTCTCTTGTGGCAAACCTACCAGTAGTATATCGGTAAAATTTGTCAGTGTCGTTGTACAAAACCTTCATGTTGGTTATTTGTTTAAAATAGCTTACATCAATAGGATTATGCAGAGCTATAACCTGAACAGTATAATACAGAATATCAGAGTCTTTTATATTCTTATCACCGACATCACTGACATTCATATTTTTGATCAGAATATTTGAGTCAATGGCGGTTACGGTAGGAATTGATGTAAGATTTATCTTCTCATAGATAATTGGTGGCGGAGTGATTCTGCTGAAGGAAGTATCCCTGTCGAGTGCTATATCCAGGTTTAAAACCAATGTTGGATTGTCGGGACGAACAATTGTATCAATTGTTTGAGAAAGGTACCCGATACTCGAATAGACCAGTTTGAATTCACCAGGGTAAACAGAAAATCTGTATAAACCGGTGTATTTGTTTGGGTAGCCGATATCAAGAGTATCGCCTGAGATTCTGTTAAGAAGATGAATAGAATTATTTTTTACCTGGTTTAAAGTAGTATCATTGAGACTGAATTTACCAATTATTTCATATAGTTGGATGACATTGCTGACTCCCATAGTAAGGTAAAAAATATCTCTCTTTTTGTAATCGGTTGTTATTGTGTAATATGCATTCTTCCCATTATTTACCGGTTGAAAGAATTTATCGTCATCAGTGGAATTAATAGGGTAACCAAGGTTTTCAGGTGTTTTCCATACATTACCGATTCTTCTGCTCATAAAATTATCGAATCCTCCCATCGAACTATGGCCTTCAGAACAAAAATACAGGATTGAATCATTTCGTGTAATAAACGGAGTGTCTTCATTATATGGTGTATTGACAGAAGCGCCAAGATTTACGGCTGCTCCCCAATCGCCTGATGAAGTTTTTTCAGAGACATATATATCGAGATTACCCTGACCTCCGGGCCTGTTACTGGTAAAATAGAGTTTTTTGCCGTCAGTTGAGATAGAAGCGTGCGATTCGTAATATTTAGTATTAATATTTTTGTTGAGTTTTTTAATTGGTGTCCAGGCGCCATTAAGATATTCAGTTGAATATATAGCACCATCGAAGTTATCGTTTTTATATATAAACATCTCAGTGCCATAGCTGTTTAATGAACATGTTGAGCAATCTTCACCGGCATTGATTTCTGCAGTTATTTCGATAGGTGGCTGCCATTTACCATTTTCCTTCTTCGAGAAAAGGATAACATTAATTGCCCCTCTGCGTTCTGTATAAGCAATAGTATTACCGTCAAAGCTAACAGCAGGGTTGTCATTTATTGAGCCTTGTTTGAAATTGCTCCCAAGGTCAGTTTTACTAAAGGCAACCGGCTTCTCCTTAAATTGAATGGCATTTTTGCATGCCTGGATCTGCTGTTCGATATATTCAAGGTTCTGCATACCGCCCTTGTTTTTTGTTTCCCCGGCAAGTTTATTAAAGGTTTGAAAAGTAGAGAGTGCTTTTTCCAGTTCGTTATTAATCATATAGGCTTTGCCAAGAAAGAAAAATGCATCCAGTGGGGCTCTCATCTCCTTGAATGATTCTGTTTTTGAATCGTAACTGGCAGTTTTTACAGCTTCTTCAAGGTAGGGTATAGATTTTTCTTTTTCACCTGGAATATTCAGGTAGCATGTCCCAATTTTATATTTAATATTCATATTATCAGGAGAATCCAATAGAATGTAAAGTTGATTGGCCAGATCGTACTCTTCAAAAAGATAATATGATTCTGCCTGGGCAAATATTTTTTTCATCTCATCGGAAGATTGAGCTGAAACTGCAAACGAAGAGATGACCAGAGTCAGTAATTGCAGAAATATGCTGATAATTTTTACTCTGAATTTTCCCATTAGAACAAATATAGTTATTTTTCTATACTAACTGTTTAAAATTCAGTCAATTTTTATTTAAACGTGATCTTATATATATCTTCTTTACCGAAACCGCCTGCTGTTTTATAGATCGAATAGTAACCTGATTTACCATCGCCTATTGGCATAAAGAAGAAGTCATCATCTGGTGTATTGAGTGGATATCCCAGATTTTCAGGTTCGGTCCATATTCCGTTGGATTGCAGATCAGATCTGAAAATGTCGTACCCTCCCATGTTTTTGTGTCCTTGTGAACTGAAGAAGACTGTCTTACCATTATTAATAAGGAATGGCCTATCTTCATTGAATTGCGTGTTTAATACCGGCCCAAGGTTTACCGCTGGTCCCCAATCGCCATTAACCTTATGTGAAATATAAAGATCGAGACCTCCGAAACCACCGGGTCTGTCTGATGCGAATACAAACTGATCACCTTTTTCAGAAATGAAACCGTGTGATTCCCAGTATTTTGTATTAATATTTTTATTTAGTTTAATAGCTTTTGACCAATTGGTTCCATCAAAAGAACTTGAATAAATGTCACTGTTATAATTGTCATTTATAGATAGAAATAGCAGTTTCCCGTCAGCAGATAAACATGAAATGAACACATCTCCGTCAGTTTGAAGGTCGGGAGAAATGTTTACAGGGGCAGTCCATTTCCCGTCAACAAGGCGCGAGTACATTATAGCGTCGTAGAATTTGAGAGATACCATATAAACAAACGACTTTCCATCGGCTGATATCAGTGGACTGAAATTGGATTTTTCATCATTAAGGAGATTTCCAATATTCTCCGCTGTAAAAGCAGCAGGTTTGCTGATTAAATCTTTCGCCGTTTCGCATACTATTATTTCATGGTTAATAAAATCCAGATTCTCACGGTCGTCAGGCAGGAGAGTACCAGAGTATTTCAGGAATGCATCCTTAGCTTTATCAAACATAAAATTTATACGGTACGCTTTTCCCAGATTAAATAATGCATCGTAAGGCGCTTCTATCTGGCTGATAGTTCCCTCTTTGTGTTTAGCTGAAATGTTTCTTACTGCTTTCTCAAGATAGGTCACCGAAAGATTCTTTTTACCCGGAATATTCAGGTAACAAACTCCAATTCGGTAAGCAAGGTTAGAATTTTCAGGGAGTTTTTCATACAACTGCAAATAGATCGCAAGAGCATCATTATAGTCTTCACTCATCAGGAAATATTCTGCTTCAAGAAATGTTTCCTGAAGAACTTTAGTGTCCTGTGCATAAATTGAAAAGCAAATAAATAATGAAATAAACAGCCATGCAGATCTTTTGATCATTTCAGGAGGTTTTGATACGCAAATTTATTAAAAATATATCCAAAAGAGTTATTAGTCATAAACTCTTTTATTATTTGTCTGATTTTGAATTATTCTTCTTTCTTCTTACCACAGCTATTAGAATGAAGATAAAGGTTAGCCCAACTAAAAACCATATTACACCGGGTTTATGATTTTTTGCAGGAACTGATAATGACTTTATTATATCTGCAGGGATGTCTTTAGCCGTGATAAGGGCTGCAATGCTTTTATAGACAGCATCTTCCGGATATTTTCCTTTATTCTTCATCAGGAACAAAATCAGATCATTTGAAGACTTGATTTTTTCTTTCTTCAAATCAATTGATTTTAATGCAGAGCTTAGTGGCTCTTCAGAATGTTCAATCAGATCACTAAGGAATTTCTCAACCTGAGTATCAGGCGATGAGCTTATATGAACCAGCATTTCTGATAACTTGCTATTTGAAAGTCCAAGTTTGCCAGACTCATAGTAAAATGCCTGAAGCCATTTTTCTTTTAGTTTGATATTACTGATATCGACAAGAGCAACTGCCTGCCGTATGATGCTTCCTACTTCGGAATTTTCGCTGTAAGCCAGGATCTTATTTCTTAATATAGAAATATCAGGATCAATATCGGACAGAACAGACGCAGCAATTTTATTCAGTTCTTCGGGACTAATTTTGTTATAAGTTTTTGCGAGAATATATTTCTGCAGATCAGTCCATGTTTTAAGATTTTCCTTATAGATGTCAAGCCCGGTCAGAATATTTTTCAGATCGCCGGTAGTATTTTTAGCCATCAGATCGACTGCAGCCTGTGTAAGCACATTATCCATTACAGCTACCCGCAGGGCCAGCTTATCCAATTCTTCAGGACTAATACTTTTCTTCGCAGCTTCTTCTTTCAGATATGAGATAAGGTCATCGACCTTTCCAAATTGTTGGTTGTCTGAATCAGCACCTTTAATTACAGCCAGTAGCTTGTCGTCGGAACGGCTCTTTAACATACCAGTCAGAGCTGTGATCTGTTTTTTAGCAATTACCCTGTCATATTCAGGTCTTATTACCGGTTGTTTTGTTATTCCTCGTTCTCTGGTTATGAATACATCTGTTGTAGTAGAATTATTAAATTTGTCGGTCAGTTTAAATACAACTTTATTATCGCCAGGATTAGGCGACATTTTGTAGTTGAAGGTTGAATCAGTTATAAAATATTTTTCTACTGATAAGAGCGAATCTCCAACCCAATGTTCAATGGTAAGAGTCGATTTTGGTTCAACTTTCAGAGGAAACAGGATAGAATCACCTTTTTCAACTGATATCGTTTTATTGCTTTCTACACTAAGATCAGCAACAAAGTCAGTTTTTGGAAGAATTGTTCCGGGCAGTACAAAGCTGTCAGAAGGGGTTGAAATAGGAAGGTCTAATTTTTTTACGATTTTCTCAACGCCCTGCCCTTCAAAAGAGACTTCATAATTGCCCTGTGGCAACTGGAATTCGTACTCTCCGGTATTGGGGTTAGAGTACACTACTACTATCTGATTTGGATCTTTTATATTCATTGCGGAGATCTTCACACTATCTTTTATACTGCTTAAAAGATCGGCAACTTTTACCATTCCTCTTACAAAGAACTTTCTTGGATGGTCATTTGTGAATATCTCGATCCTGTAGATATCCTGTTTCCCGAATCCGCCGGGCAGGTCTTTGGCAATGTACCCCTCGTACCCATCCTTGTGCGGATCAAAAAAGAGATCGTCATCAGTGGTGTTTATAGGATAACCTACATTCAGGGGAACAGACCATTCTCCATTATCCTGAAGTGTGGAATAAAAAATATCATAACCTCCCATATTAAGATGGCCTACAGAGCTAAAAAACAAGGTTTTATCGTCCTGACTCAGAAAGGGTGATTCTTCATTATAAGGTGTATTAATTGTCGGTCCAAGGTTGACTGCAGGGCCCCAATCACCGATGCTGTCCCGATTTGAAACATAAATATCGAGACCCCCAAGAGAACCTTTTCTGTTACTCGTAAAATAAAGCTTTTTGTTGTTGTGCGAAATTGTTGCGTGCGACTCCCAGTATTTTGTATTTATGTTTTCGTTTAGTTTTTTCAGAGGACCCCAGATGCCATTTTCAAACCGGGTAGTAAAGATAGCTCCATCATAATCGGCAGAACTATAGAGATATAGATCTTTACCGTCGTGAGAAATTGAGGTAGGGAAGAGATCTTTATCAACTAAACCCGGAGTTTCAGATTTCAATAGCTCATTCATATTAACAGGGGCGCTCCATTTACCATTAACTTTTGTTGAGTATAGGATAGCGTTATAAAATGCGGTGCTCCTTGAAAAGACTATCAGATCCTCATTGTCAGAAACAACAGGATCAAACTCAGACCGGTCTTCATTAATCATGTTTCCAAAGTTTGTCTCCTTTACGTATAGAGGCATACTCATAAGATGCTTGGCATTCTGGACCGATTGTATCTGCAGGTCAACAATTGTAGCGTTATATACTTCAGTGTTAAGATTTTTTTTAAATAGCTCGTAGGTTTCGAGAGCTTTATCAAGCAGATTGTTTATCCTGTAAGCATTGGCAAGGTAGTAAAGAGCGTCGTATGGTGCTCCGGTTTCCCTAAAATTACCCTCTTTGTATTTCGGATTAATATTTTTAACAGCGTCTTCAAGGTAACTCATCGCTTTTTCTTTCTCCCCGGGAGTGTTTATATAGCATTGACCAATTCTGTACTTTAGATTTGAATTGTTTGGGTAGATCTTTAACAGAGGAAGATATAAAGCCAATGCCTCTTTATAATCCTCAAATAATATCCAGCTTTCTGCATCATAAAAATTATTTTTAATCTCTACTCTGGATTGTGCCAGTGAATCGAAATTGATTAATGTAGCCAGCAGCCACAATAACAAAAATAACCTTTTTATCATATTATAGTTGGTCTAATTGAAATGATGGCATATAACACATTTGTGAAATTTTGTCTTCCTTATTTTGCATATTTTAGCAGAATGGAAGTCTAAGTTGGTAAATATCTTATCAAAGGTACTAATATAATAGAAATATTAGAATGAAGGACAATTTATAGTACTCCTTTTTACTAAATATTATATTTTTATTTTAAAAGCCGCTTTTATGTTGACCAACTAAGTACTCTGTTTTTTTGATTAATTGACGTTTAAGCAATATCAGGAGAGTAATTTTCAAGGATTTCCCTGACTTTTTGAAGGAATTTTCCGGCAAGAGCACCATCAATTACCCTGTGATCATAACTTAACGAAAGTATCATTATCTGACGTATTGCAATCATATCTCCTTCGGGAGATTCTATAACCACCGGGGTCTTTCTTACAACTCCGGTTCCAAGAATGGCTGCCTGAGGCTGATTAATAATTGGCGTTCCGGCAAGATTATTATAACTTCCAAAGTTGGTAATAGTAAATGTACCTCCTGTAATTTCATCAGGCTTTAATTTATTGGTTCTGGCTCTTTCTGCAAGGTCGTTTACTGCTTTTGCGAGTCCTGTTAGGTTTTTCTCATTTGCGTTTTTTATAACCGGTACTATAAGGTTCCCATCAGGCAGAGCAGTTGCCATACCAATGTTAATATTCTTCTTCTTGATAATATTATTACCATCAACCGAAACATTTACCATTGGATACTCATATAGGGCTCTGGCTACAGCATCGATAAAAAATGGTGTAAGAGTAAGTTTCTGTCCTTCTGCGGAAAGAAATTTTTCTTTATTAGCATTTCTCCAGTTTACAATGTGGGTAACATCGGCATCAATAAAAGATGTAACGTGAGCTGAAGTTCTCTTTGACATTACCATGTGTTCAGCAATGAGTTTGCGAACCCTGTCCATAGGAATCACTTCATCTCCGGAAGAAGCAGCAACAGATGGCATTAAATGTTTTTCAATATCTACAGACTTTATCGCTACTGCATCCTCTACTGTCTTTTTAGCTTCTGCCGCTTCAGTAGTCTTTCTTCGGTTTTCCAGAATAATTAAAATGTCATCCTTAGTTATTCTGCCATCCATACCGGTACCGGTGGTTTTATCAATATCAGAATAACTGATTCCTTCACGGCCTGCAATACTCCTTACAAGCGGGGAGATAAATTTTCCGGATGGAGTACGGCTTTTCATCTCATGTGATAATACCTCCACCTCACTTTTTTCAAGTTTGGTTGTTTCAATAGTTTCACGAATTCTTTCTACCTCTTTTTCAACCTTTTTTAACTCCACGTCAGATTGAATAGCTTGATTATCAATTATAGCTAAAACATCACCAACTTTCGATACAGTACCTTCTTTTGCAATAATAGAGACAAGAATACCGGTTAGTGGCGATGGAACCTCAGAATCTACTTTATCGGTTGCAACTTCAACAAGCGAATCGTCCTGATTAACCATAGAACCTTCACTTACAAGCCATTTATTAATTGTGGCTTCTATGACTCCTTCTCCCATTGCGGGTAAAATTATATTCATCCGTGCCATAATCCTTGATATTTGTGTTCTATAACATACTTTTATACCAACTCACTTACTTATTACTTAAAAACACTAAAATGTTAACTTATCCTTCTTTTTTTGCCCCCTGCTTCCTGCCTCAATTTTCTTGCCCCCTGCCCCATAAAGGTGGTTCAAGTTTAACCTTCTGATTAGCCACTCTTTAGAGCCTGTCCCGCGTAGCTTGTAGGGAAACCATTTAAGAATCTTAAGAAAGTTACTAATAATTCCATATGGAAAACAATCAATATGTAGAAATGTTTCAGATATCCCTGGCTTGATGAAACAAATTATTGAATAATTATATTTTAAAGAGATTAGAATTGGGATCATGCTTATAATTACTGGCAGTACAAATATTTAATAAAGAGACTATTAACCCTTCACACCTTGAATTTAATGTTTCGTCTTGACAACATAATTTTTGAACTTACACCGGGACTTACGCCTCACGGGATGAACAAATACTTATGCTAAAACATTTTTTCTTCCAAGTTTTGCAGGGAATTTAAGGCAAAGGTATAATAATTCATCCTTCCCAGCCATTCTTTTGGCTTAGATACAATAACGTGAATTATGTAAGATTTTCTCTAAATTATATAACATCTAAATATGGAATTCTCCGTTATTTTACATTATTATATTTGCTAGTTTTATTCTAATAAAAACAGAATTTATGGAAACAAAAATTAATTACCTGTCAGGATCTTTTAGAGATCGCAAATCGGCTGAAAGTGCTTATAACAGATTGAAGGAGAAGGGATATACCGACAAAGAAATAGATATTGTGATGTCTGATGCTACTCATGCAAAATTCTTTAAGAATAATGAAGATGAAGGTCTTGGATCCAAGGTTATGGAAGGAGCAGGTGCTGGATCAGCTGTCGGAGGAGTTGTTGGAGCAACAGTGGGAATTCTTGCTGCAATCGGGACAAGTCTTGTAATTCCCGGATTGGGACTGGTATTAGCTGGCCCGATTGCACTTGGTCTTGCTGGTGCCGGAGCAGGAGGTGTGACTGGAGGAGTTTTAGGAGCACTGGTTGGTGCAGGTATGCCAAAAGACAGAGCTGAAAAACATGAAAAAAGCATCAGAAAAGGTAATATTGTAGTGGGCGTTACACCACGTAGTAGTGCGGATCATTCCTCTATTGGTCATGACTGGACAATGTACGATGCATCAGAAGTCTACTAGTCTCAGCCTGTGACATTATTATCCTGGTTGTTAGCTACCGAATAACCAGAATTGACTTTGTTTTTAATAAGAAAAATTTCAGGAAACTCCCGAGTGACCATTTTACATGAGTCATCCTTCGAATTGTTGTCAACAACAAATATCTCACAGTCAATATTTTTAGAAGCTTTCCTTACCGAGGACAGACATTGTTTCAGAAAGTTGCTGACATTATAGCTGACAATAATAACTGATAAATCCATTTTCTGTATATATTATTATCAACTCATTGTTTACACAAGAGAATTAATTATTGCTGGTAAGCATTTCTGTTATTAATTGCCCGGCCAAGAGTTATCTCGTCTGTATATTCAAGTTCATCGCCTATTGCAACTCCTCGTGCAAGTGTAGTCAGGATAATATTGTACTTGTCAAGTCTTTTAAACAGATAATAATTTGTAGTGTCCCCTTCCATGGTAGTACTCAAGGCAAAAATTATTTCTTTAATTCCTCCGGCTTTCACTTTTTCTTCAAGATTATCGATTTTAAGATCGGAAGGACCTATTCCATCAATTGGAGAAATAATCCCACCAAGAACGTGGTACAATCCTTTATATTGCCGGGTATTTTCTATGGCCATTACATCCTGAATACTTTCAACAACACACAAAACTGTTTTGTCTCTCTTATCATCGTTGCAGATATTGCAGATTTCGTTGTCGGATATGTTATTGCAAATCTTACAGTACAGAATCTCACCCCGAAGCTTAATAATGCTCTCTCCGAATCTCAATACTTCCTGAGCATCTCTTCGTAATAGATTCATTACCAATCGGAAAGCTGTCTTTCTTCCTATCCCGGGAAGAGAAGCAAATTCGTTTACAGCATTTTCCAGCAATCTGGAAGGAAATTCGGTAAAACTCATAGCTGATTATTTCAGACAAAAATAGTTCAAATTTCCGGTGTTATAAACGCGTGAAGTATTTTTTGTCTTCCTTTCTTTTTGTTACACTTGTATATTAATTGTAACTGTTATGTCTCCTATATTAATTCTTATTATATTCCTTCTTTATACCATCGCCTTGTTTGCTGTTACCTGGTTTACAGCAAGAAAGGCCGACAGCCAGTCTTTTTTTATCGGTAATAAAGTTTCTCCATGGTTTGTTGTTGCATATGGGATGATTGGAGCATCACTTTCCGGAGTAACGTTCATGTCAGTTCCGGGTTGGGTGAAAGATACTCAGTTCAGTTATATGATTGTAGTTTTAGGCTACCTTTTCGGATATTTTGTAATTGCCCTTGTTTTACTCCCTTTATACTACAGACTGAAATTAACATCCATCTATTCATATCTGAATCAGCGATTTGGATTCTGGAGTTATAAAACCGGTGCAGGGTTTTTCATAATTTCGAGGACCCTTGGGGCTTCCTTGCGTATGTTTTTGGTTATAAATGTATTACAGGTTTTTGTATTCGATGCATGGAATATTCCTTTCTGGGTGAATAGTCTGACTTTCATCATCCTGATAATTCTATATACTTTAAAAGGGGGAATAAGAACTATAATCTGGACGGATACACTTCAGACAACTTTTATGTTGCTGGCAGTTGTACTCTCAGTGATTTATATAAGTAAAGATCTGGATATTTCGCTTGCAAGTCTGTTTAATACTGTGAAGGAAAGTAAAATTTCAACAATGATTATTACTGACTGGCATAATGAAAGGTTCTTTATTAAGAATTTTTTCAGCGGCATGTTTATAACAATCGTAATGACAGGGCTTGATCAGGAGATGATGCAGAAGAATCTTAGCTGCCGAAACATCAAAGAAGCTCAGAAGAATATGTTCACATTCAGCGGAATACTTGTTTTTGTCAATCTGTTGTTTCTTTTTCTGGGTGCTGTGTTGCTGATTTATGTTCAAAAAAACGGGGTTGTTGTTACGGCAAGCGACGAAATATTCCCAACTGTTGCACTTAAATATCTGGGCCCAATGGCTGGATTAGTATTCCTGATTGGTCTTATTTCGGCAGCTTTCCCAAGTGCCGACGGAGCTTTAACATCACTTACTACTTGTGTAAGTATTGATTTTTTGGGCCTCGACCAGAGGAAAGGAATTTCTGAGCATAAAAGGACGCGGATCAGATATTTAGTTCACATTCTGATAGCAATTGTGTTTTTTGTCAGTATATTGATATTTAGTAAGTTAAATGACAGGGCCGTTATCGACAAACTTTTCACCATCGCAGGTTATACCTATGGTCCATTGTTAGGTTTATATTCCTTCGGGTTATTTACCAGGCGAAAAGTGAATGACAGGCTAACACCATTTATAGCAATACTCTGCCCTCTTATCTGCTATTTCCTGAGCAGCTATTCTGTTGAATTATTAAACGGGTACAAATTTGGATTCGAATTGCTTCTCGTAAACGGGTTGTTGATGTTTCTCGGGCTGTTATTATTCAGTAAAAAGGGTTCCTGAATGGAATAATTATTGCCCGCTAAAAGTCTGAATTATAACTTCTTATTATGGTTTATTGCCTGAGATATGGCGTTCCCGGAACTGGCGGGTTCGATGTTTCCGTATCGTCCGGTTCCTCAGGTGCATCTTTTTTCATTATTACGGTTATCTTTTTATAAGGAATATTCCAGACAAAAAAGTAACCTATTCCCGTACTGATTCTGTTTGCTCCATTGCCAAAGCCCGGGACATAAATTGGCCGGAGGTCTTTACCTGTTCCTGTATAAAGCAACATTCTCAGACTAATTGTCCATCCCATACTGAAATTTCTGAAAATTTCGGTTCTCACTCCAGGAGTAACCTCAATAAAATGGGCCCAGTTTGTCTTTTGGGCAATAGAAGATGATGTTGTTCCCCAGTAATCGGTGTGTTGAAAAGAGGGTGCCTCGGAAGTAAAAACACTTAACCCGTAGTGCACACCTATTCCTGCATAATATTTACCTTTCGATTTATCAGGCTTGAGCAAATTAAAATCAAAACCCGTGCGGATAAACATTCCTTTATTCAAATAGGTGTAATTGTATTGTGAATACTTATACTTAAGATATCCGGCCGCCAGAACAGCAGAGACCTTCTCATTCATATCAACAGAAATATAAGCTTCAGTGTTCAGAATATTCTTGTCGAAATATTGAATAGCAATACCAGACACTTCCAGGCCTGCCTTTATCTTTAGCGGAACAATAATTGTGTCCTGTGAATTAACCTGTAATAAGCTACCGTAACTAATTAGCAGGAGACTTATAAAATATGCGAATATTCTCCTCATTCAAAGTTGTGATATTGTTATTTCTTATATCAACATAATCAATTATATTATTAGAATAAAAGGTTGAATCGGGAATAAGATTATGATAAAATGTATAACCACATTCTTTAGATACCAGATGGGGATAGCTGGTGTACCAGAACTCCAGAGTATCGGTTATTCCGTTTATTTTTATTATAAAGGTACTGTGCGATTCTGATGCATTTAACGGAAGCAACGCTATTGTAATACTTTTGCTCTTATCGTACAGCTTATTAGTTTCCATATTCAAACCGTATATAGTCAAACTGTCTGGAGCAAGAAGTTTACCTGTTTTATTAAGATATAAGGTTGTTTTTACAAAAGCATCGGTCTGTTCAAAGCACGATTGTGGAGTGCATGAATAAAATAACAGGAATATTCCTGACACAATAAAAAATAGACTTCCACTAACAACTTTACTCATTACTCTTTTGAAAGCCTCAAAAGTACAAAAATATTTTCTAGAATTTTGGCAGGTTTTTTAAAACCCCGTTAATGCCGTTTTTAATTCTGGCTAATACGGTTGCATCTTTTTCACCATTGAAGTAAATTTCGGCAATAATATCCTTATACTCCTTTGAAAGAAAGTTTCTCTTCAGTTTGAGGGTAGGCGACAGGGCTCCGGTTTGGGGAGTCCATTCTTCTGTTACCAGCCTGAATCTTTTTATCTGCTCATGTTCGCCCAGAGATTTATTTACCTCCTTTACTTCCCTTGAAAACCTTTCAACAACTTCTGGCATTTCGATAAGCTCCGCATTGTCGCGGAACTGGAACTTATGTATAGAGCACCAGTCGTGCAGAAAAGTGAAATTAGGCGATAGGATGGCGCTTGCAAATTTCTCATTTTCACCAATTACCATTGCCTGTTCAATAAAAAATGATTCTTTTAGCTTATTCTCAATTACCTGAGGTGCAATATATTTCCCGGCAGATAATTTAAACATTTCTTTCTTTCGGTCAGTAATTTTAAGGAATTTTCCACCTTCCAATATGCCTATATCGCCGGTATGAAGCCAACCATCTTTGTCAATCATTTCAGCAGTCAGGTCAGGAGCCTTATAATAGCCCATCATAACGTTTACCCCTTTGCATAAAATTTCTCCGTCATCAGCAATCATCACTTCGCAACCTTCAATTATCGGACCGCAGGTTCCGAATCCTATTTCATCTATGCGGAATGGATTTACAGATATAACCGGAGAGGTTTCAGTAAGGCCATATCCCTGTATTACAGGTATATTTGCTGCCCAGAAGATTTTTTCAAGTCGCGACTGAAGTGCAGCGCCGCCGGAGACCAGAACCTGCAACTCGCCGCCAAGAGCCTCCTGCCATTTACTAAAGATCAGTTTGCGGGCTATTTTCAGACGGAATTTATAAAATTGCGAGTTTCCCTTGAGTTTGAATTTTAAGCCCAGATCTACAGCCCAGAAAAATATTTTCCTCTTTACCCAGGGAAGGTTACGTCCTTTTCCAATTATGTTGTCATAAATTTTTTCGAGAAGCCGCGGAACTGTGTTGAAAATATGCGGTTTGATCTCTTTTACTGTCTCAGATACAGTACCCATGTTTTCAACATAATAGATACTTATACCTTTATATTGAAAGTGATAATTTACCATTCGTTCATAAACATGGCAAAGGGGCAGGAAACTTATAGCTCTGTGACCATAACAAAGATGGTGAGCTTTTGACGTTGTAATTGCATTTTTTACAAGGTTATTATGCGAGAGCATAACTCCTTTTGAATTGCCCGTTGTACCTGAGGTATAAATTATTGTAACAAGATCTTCTGGTTTTATACTCTCTTTTATTTTTTCAAGTTCATCCCGAAATTTCTCTGCGTTTTTTTTACCAGTTTCGATAATCTCATCAAAAGATTTTACACCGTCAACTTTGTCAAAAGAGTAGATTTCCTTCAGACTATGAATTTTGCCGGCAATGGGACTTACCTTATTATATATGGATTTGTTTCCGAGTATAATGATTTTAACATCCGAATGTTCGAGAATATATTCATACTCATCGGTACCGATTGTCGGATAAATTGGTACATGAATAAGACCGGCCTGGGCAACTCCCATATCAACAAAATTCCACTCTGGCTTATTCCCGCTTATAGTTGCAATTTTGTCGCCTTTCTTATACCCAAGTGCAAGTAATCCGTAACTCACCCAGTTAACATAATTGCTTACTTCTTCGGTGGAATATGTTATCCATTCATTCTCCTTTTTCCCACCATACATATCTTTTCGTGGATATTTTTCCAGATTCAGCTTAACTATGTCAAAGGTCCTCGTTACGTCCATAATCGATTTGAATTAATTAATAAGCAATTCTAATGATTATTTTCGAACAAAAAAATCCAGAATGGGAAGTAAAGTATTATGCAGACTGTAAATAGCATATTATAAGACAGTTATAAAAACATGTTTTATAATATATTTCGAATGGCACTAAAATCATTCATGATGTGAATGACAGCCTAAGGCCAAAAGACATGCGAAACGCTAATGACTTTTTTTCAGATATTCAGCAGCTTTACTGATTGCTTTGGGAATTCCTTCAGGATTTTTCCCGCCGGCAG
The DNA here is from genome assembly GCA_036508535.1 of Bacteroidales bacterium. Lineage (GTDB taxonomy): Bacteria > Bacteroidota > Bacteroidia > Bacteroidales > VadinHA17 > LD21. The sequence continues at coordinate 18,800 of DATCHE010000081.1, forward strand.
TGGCAAGAAAGGGTTGTCCTCCGCCACCACCGTTGATCTCACCTGAAATCTCTTTGATAATCGTTACTGCGTTAACATTTCTATCAGCCACGAGTTTATCGCTTACCAAAACCATTAAACTGGCTTTCCCCGTCGATGCATATCCGATTACAATAACTGTATTATCAGATGAGTTACGAATCTGATATGCAATGTTTTTAAGAACTTCAGGAGAGTCAGTTTCCAGTTGACCTGAAACGAACCTAATATTATTTATGGAAACAGCTTTATCAACGAATTCTTTTATGGCGATTGTCACGGATTGTGCCTGAAACTTCTCAATACTCTTTTTCATTAATGAGTTTTCAGCAACTAGTTTTTCAACACTTTCCGTAATGCTGCCGGTACTTTTTAGAAGAGAAACTATTTCATCTACTGTTTTTAATCTATTATTTATATATTCTTCAGCTTTTGAGGAAGTTACAGCTTCAATTCTTCTAATTCCTGCTGCAATGGCTCCCTCAGAAACTATTTTTATGATGCCAATATTCCCTGTTGCTTCTACATGAGTTCCCCCACAAAGCTCTATTGAATCGCCAAATTCTACAACTCTTACCGTGTTCCCGTATTTTTCACCGAACAATGCCATAGCACCCATTGATTTAGCCTTTTCCATAGTTACTCCGGTGGTCACTTTACCGTGATAATTTTCTCTTATCATGCGATTTGTAATTTCTTCCACTTTCGATAGCTCCTCCTTAGTCAATTTACTGAAATGGCTGAAGTCGAACCTCAGGCGGTCAGGTGTTACAAGTGATCCTTTCTGTTCAACATGTTTCCCTAAAACAGATCGCAGAGCAAAATGAAGCAGGTGAGTAGCAGTATGATTATTTTCTGTCATTTTCCTTTTTTCAATATCCACGGAGGCTTTAATAGATAAGGACGGATCTTCAGGAAATTTCCCGGCAATATGAATTATTAAATTATTCTCCTTAATAGTATTTAGTATTGGAATTATTTTGTCTGATATAATTAACTGACCTGTGTCGCCGCTCTGACCTCCTGACTCTGCATAAAAGGGAGTCCGGTTAAACACCAAATGATAGATATCCTTCCCTTTGACTTTTACTTTACGATATTTTGTTATAAACACATCATCCTCAGTTTTTTCGTAGCCCGTGAATTCTGTTCCCTCAGTATCCTTAACAATTGTCCAGTCGACGGCTTCCACTGATGCATCTTCACGCGAACGCTCCTTCTGGTTTTTCATCTCATCTTCAAACCCCTTAATATCGAGGTGCATATCATTTTCTTTCAGAATGAGCTGTGTTAGATCAACAGGAAAGCCAAAAGTGTCATACATTTCAAAAGCCACTTTCCCTGAAAGTATATTTTTATTTTCCTTCCTGAGATCGGTGATCATTTTTTCAATCATTTTCAGCCCTTTTCCAAGAGTTTTAAGAAAAGCTGCCTCTTCTTCAAATATTATTTTTGCTATCTGCTCTTTCCCAGACTGGAGTTCAGGAAATTGGTTACCCATTGTTTGGGCAAGAACCGGGACGAGCTGCTACATGAACGGTTCTTCAATTCCGAGGTTATTATAACCATATCTTACTGCTCTTCGCAGAATTCTTCGTATTACATAACCTGCTTTATTATTTGAAGGAAGCTGACCATCGGCGATTGAAAAAGCGACAGCTCTGAGATGGTCGGAGACAACTCGCAGAGCAATATCCCACTTTTCGTTTTCGCCGTAAGGTTTTCCGGTAATCTCAGAAATTTTCCTTATTACTTCCTGGAATATATCGGTCTCATAATTCGATTTTTTCCCCTGAACAACCATACAGAGTCTTTCAAATCCCATTCC
>DATCHE010000082.1:0-3061 GCA_036508535.1 Bacteroidales bacterium
CAGCCCTTGATAACTTTGCTTCTTTTGTGGTCACACACGATGAAATGACCATAAATGCTGATATAATAATAAATAGCTTTTTCATGGCATAATAATTTATTACTATAAATTCAAATATCGTGCCATTTAATGATGTCGATACGACAATATGAAAATGTTTCAGGTATTATAAAACCTACCAGTCTGAATTAGCGAGTTCCCAGACATCTGCGAAACAGATACGGATTATCTTTTCCATGATATCCCAGTTTACTGTCCTGAATTCGTCCGAAGGTGTATGATACTCTGCCCGGTGCCCGGGTTTAAATCTCATTATAGGTATGCCAACAGCAACAAACGACCTGTGATCGGTACCTCCCGGAGGATCAGCTGAAGGTTGGTAGTCAACATTCAGATCGATCCCAAACTTTTTGAGGTTAGACATTGTAATATCCTTGAATAAGGGATATGAAATTGTATAGGTCATTGTGACTTTCTTTGGTTCATCATCAGAAATATACCTGGAAATCATATCGAAATTCACATTCAACCTGAGATCCTTCAAAGAGTAAGGAAGGTTCTGAACATAATATCTCGATCCTAAAAGGCCCTCTTCTTCAGCGGTCCATAAGGCTATTATTATTGTTTTTTCCGGTTTTATACCAGTCTCCATAATTGCTTTTGCCATGGTCATCACACCTACCGTACCCGACCCGTTATCGTCAGCCCCATTCCAGATATATCCGTTTCCCATTCCCAAATGATCGTAATGTGCTCCCAGAACAATGATCTGATCAACTTTATTCCCTTCAATTACACCGATTACATTTCTCACAGCCACCTGGGTAGTTTTAACAGTTGTTTTAAGATAAACGGATTTATCTGTCAGAGGTGGTATTGTAAATGATTCATTGACATCTGCCTTCTTTATATATTCATCAGGATTTATTCCTGATCCCTTCAAAATTTCATTGGCAGTTTTTACCGATACAATCATTCTGACAAAATTATCAGAGGTGTTTTTACCTGGAATAGAATAGCTGGCATAAGGCCTCCCTAAATGCGGGTTCCCTTCAGATGGCGACATATTAAGAAATTCTCGGGAATCAGGGTACCCAACTACCACTGACTGGGGATTGAACTCAATAATACCAATGGCACCCAAAGATTTTAAGTTCGTTTCAATCTCCCTGGCTGAAGATTCAATTTCCAGCGGGTCGAGAGACTCTCTTATAAATTTTGGAATCATAGATATCTTAAGAACAAGTTTTCCCTTTACATCAATTTTATTGAGATCATTGTATTTTAATTTGTCATTTTTATAACCATAGCCCGCAAAAACAACAGGCGCCTCAATTTCAATGCCCTGATCTGAAGGTCTGATCCTAAAATCGACATTATAAGTGAAATCGGTGGTTTTTGTCATTTTACCCTCAGTGGATTTCACATTAAAGACCTGTTCGTCGCCCTGCACAGTTTTCAACAGAACGAAATTCTGAAAATATGATCGTTCATTACTCATTGTATTAAATGACTGATTACTGGCATGCAAAAAATCTCCATTGGGCCTGACACCATATAATTGAAGCATACTTGCAATATAATCAGATGAAAGAAATTCCCCCTTTTCTCCGGCCATTCTGCCTTCCGTCCAGTCGGATGACAAAAAACCAAGTTGTGCTTTTAACACATCAGCTGAAATTGCCTGAAGCCCTTTCTCTATGGGTGCAACCTGACCCCAATTCAGAGATGTTGTGATAACACATAATATAATTGTCGAAAATATTGTCTTTCTCATTTTATCAGGGATTTAGCTTCTTTTTACCAAATGTAGGTTTCACTAAGATAATTATTTATTGCTATTTGTATTACTGTTCTATCTTTGAAAAAAATTAAGAATAGATTTATGAGAAGGAATTTTGTAATTATTCTGCTGACGGTAATAATAACATCAGTCGCCTTTAGTCAGGAAAAGAAAGTTAATGAAGAAGGATATATTGTAAGGGTAGGAGACAAAGCCCCTGATTTCAAGATCAGTGAAGCCGGAGGAAATACTTACAGACTATCAGATCTGAGAGGAAAAGTTGTAATGCTCCAGTTTACTGCAAGCTGGTGCAGTGTTTGCCGGACTGAAATGCCTTTTATTGAAAAAGATATATGGAAGGCAAAAAAGGCTGAAGGTCTGGTCGTAATCGGTATTGACCGTGACGAACCGATTGAGAAAGTTCTTGCGTTCAAAAATGATATTGCGGTAACTTATCCACTGGCGCTGGATCCCGGAGCAAATATTTTCGGACTATTTGCCCGAAAAGAAGCCGGAGTTACCCGAAATGTGATAATTGACCGGTCAGGTAAAATAATTTTCCTTACTCGACTTTATAAGCAGGAAGAATTTGAACAGATGAAAAAGATAATTTTTGCTGAGCTTGAAAAAAAATAATCCCGTTTTATTGCCCTTTCAGATGTAAGCTGTGATAAAAAGACCATTTTCTATGCAACCTTTTACATAGTATTCCGTTATAATAGAGTTTGTATAAATTTAAATTAATTGCTAACTTGCTGATTAAGTAAACCTAATACCTATTAACATGAAAAAATTATTTGTACTGTCATTAATTGTACTCGCTTCAATACCGGCATTCTCCCAGGTTAAATTTGGTTTAAAAGCCGGAATAAGTACAACAAATCTGTCAATGGCAGATATTAAAACATTAACATCAGGAAACACTTCCTACACTGTTGATGCCGTAACTTCTGCAAAATATGGTTTCCATGGAGGCGCATTTGTAAGGTTTACACTTTTGGGCATTTATCTTCAACCGGAACTATTGTTTACAACACGAACCAATGAATATTCAATTAAAAATGTTACCAACGGTCAGACATCTGCGGCAAGTATTGTGAAACAGAATTTCAATAAACTTGATATTCCTGTTTTGTTGGGTTTCAAACTGGGTCCATTGCGAGTTAATGCCGGTCCTGTCGGCTCCCTTCTGATCAATTCACCAAAAGATTTAATAAGTAATCCCGATTTTAAAAATAATTACAGTAAAATGACCATTGGCTACCAGGCAGGACTGGG
>DATCHE010000083.1:0-7120 GCA_036508535.1 Bacteroidales bacterium
CATAGATACTTTTGCTATACTGATTATGAGCAAGTTCCATCATCTCTTCTTATATTCTTTAATACCGTTTTTAAGTAGATCTATTATTTCGCTTCGAAAAAAGAAAAGACTTTCATTAATATGATGGCCTTTAATTATATCGGCCTCCATCCAGTTGTAGATTGTCTGTTTGGATTTTTTAAGGAGTTTACAAACATCTTCTATAACCAGGATATCCTCACTATTTTCACTGTGCAGGTTTTCTTTGTCTAATTCCTCCCTTATAACTTGCTTGGTTATTTCACGATGCTTATCCCAAAAGTCGTTCGGATTAACTATAATGATATTTTCCATGTTGTACAATTTTAATGTCCAGCACAAAAAAATGACAATATTTTATCTATTTAAGTCAAATTCAGGTCTGAAAAGACTTTGTTTTTAGGTAGTTTTATCCAATGCACTAAACAAATTTTCAGTATTTTTAGTAGCAACCTGTAGAATTGTAATAGTATTTCGTAAAGATTCTTTTAGTGCTTCAATTTTTTTTAACTCACTGGCCTTCAAATCTTCTTTGTTTTTTATTTTGTTTATAACATTCAGTAATGTTTTTACATTCGGGAAATCGGAATCACTAATCCTGAGAATACTTGAAAGCAGCAACGCTCGTTCCTCATTCTGAATTGGAATCTTGGTTGTCTCAATTATCTGATCGATTGCAATCAATCTTTCAACTGGATTTGATTCATAATTGGTGTTTTTATTTTTGTTACCGTCAAAAGTTGGTTTCATTAATTCATTGTACTTTTTCAAGTAGGCTAATGGTTCCAGATGATAAATCTTATCAATATCAATGATCATTTCCTTAACTTCAAGATAATCAAAATCATAGTATTTTATTTTTTCTCTTACAAGTAAGATTCTGTCTCCTAAACTTGTAATATCGACTAAGTCTGGTGTTTTAATAAGCTTGGTTACTACTATATAAAAGAAAAATAAGATCATAAAAGGGAATACTATGAAGAACGCCAATGGGAGAGAAGGGAAGGCAATTGTTATTGCAATATATATTATACAGAAGAAGAAGTATATTAGGGTAAAGCCTAACTTCCGATAATAATATTTGTCTTCAATCTTTTGGTAGGTGTTCTTAATCAGAGAGTAAGTAGGATGATTACTGTTCCCGGATTGATTAGAATCATAATCCTTTTCGAGGTTTGAGATATACTCTTCAAGTAGCTCTTTAAATTGCGTTTTACTCATATTGACTTTCATTATTAAAAATAAGTCAATTTAGAGTTTTTACAAAATAATTATTAGCACCTAATCAGCACCTACTAAATGAGGAAAGCCCCGATAAATCGAGGCTTTCTGTACCCGGAGCGGGACTTGAACCCGCACAACCGCAATGGTCACAGGATTTTAAGTCCTGCGTGTCTACCATTCCACCATCCGGGCAGAATTAAGTGGGGCAAATTTAAACAAATTATCCTTAATAAAAACACTTGAAGCTAAAAGGAGAAATCTAAATGAAAAATAACCGCAAAGTTCGCAGAGATTTTTCGCAAAGGACGCAAAGTAAAGACTATCATCATTTTACCTTTGCGTACTTCGCGCTACCTTAGCGTTCTTTGCGGTTAAATATTTTTTTTGGTTTAGTTTTTTACCAGAATAGGTTTTCCTAAACCAACTTTCTCAAGGTCTTTAAGTTGTGTTGCGGCATCGCCTACAACAACATAATACATCTTTGCAGGGTCAATGTACTTGTTTGCAAGTGCTAATTCCTTCTCAACTGTAAGTCCTCTTACTACAGCCTCTTCTTGCTTTATATAATCTACAGGGAGGTTATAAGAACTCATCGTGTTTAACATTCCGAGCAGACCCGTTAATGTTTCGAAACGGAGTGCATTCCCTTTCAGAAGTGAAGATTTTGTGAAGTCGACGTATTCCTGTGGAACACTTTTACGATATTTCTCCATTTCTGTCTTGAAAATAGTTACTGACTCAAGTGTAGAGTTTGTTCGAACCATTGATGATGCTATGAAAGAACCGTAATTTTTGGCTCCAAAAAAGCTGGATCTTGCTCCATAAGTAAACCCTTTTTCTTCTCTGAGAATCAGGTTGAAGACTCCATTGAAAGACCCTCCAAGCTTGTAATTGGCAACTGTTGCCGCATAGAAATCAGGATCTGATCTTGGGATTGATGGTGTGCCAATTGAAATGACGGATTGTTTTGCTCCGGGAAAATCAACAAAATATATTTGTGATTTTGCAGGTGGTACTGGAACTTTGATCTCTGGAATCACAACTTCCTTAGCCTGCCATTTTTTATTCAGACCTGCCAGAGCAGCTTCAACTTTTGCCTGATCGACATCGCCGACAACAAGGAATTTTGAGATGGAAGGAGAGAAGTATTTGCTGTAATATTCCTTAAGATCATCAATTGTGATTGCTGCAACAGATGCTTCTGTACCTGAAGCATCAATTGCCAGAATATTATCGCCAAACATAAGCTTATTCAAAGTGCTGGATGACAGGTAACTGGGATTCGCGGCATTGCGTTTAAGGGTATTTATAATGCGGCTCTTGGCAAGGGCAAATTGCTCCTCATCCCAACGTGGTTCGAGAAGGATCTCCTCAACAAGTGCCAGCGTTTTTTCGAAGTTACGGGCCAGCGTGTTCACATCAATAGAAATATCTTCATTTCCTGAAGAGACTCTTATAGAAGCGCCAAGTAAACCTATTGCATCTTCAAGTTGTTCAGGAGTCTTATTCTTTGTTCCCTCATTCATCATTGATGCAACGAGATTAGCAACTCCTGCTTTTTCAACCTTATCGAGCATATGGCCTCCATCGATAACAATGGAGTACTGAACCATAGGAAGTTCCTTTTGTGTAATTCCCATTATCTTCATTCCGTCTGAAAGAGATCCTGTCCATGGTTTTGGAATTGTTACTTCAGGATCAGGGCCTACAGGAGGCATAATTGAACGGTCGAATTTTGTAGGTGTTTTTACAATCGCCTCTTCAGCAATTGCCTCTGCTTTTACTTCTGCAGCTTTAGTCACATCTTCTTCTACAATACCTGCATTTACCGAACCTTCAACAATCAGATTTGTCTGACCTTTGGGGACAAAACTTGTTTCAACAAAATTCTTGTCTTTAATATATTTGTTGAATACTGCTTTTATATCTGCCATAGTAACTGCCTGGCTGTTAGCAAGATCTTTTTTGTAGTATTCAGGATCTCCGGTAAACATAGCATATTCTGCCAGAGTAAATGCCTTTCCCTGTACGCTTGAAAAACCTCTGTAGAAGTTTGTTTCATTTCCAGCTTTAATCCTGGTAAGATCTTCCTCTGTAAAGCCATCTTTCTCAAACTTATCAAATCCTTCGAAAATTGCTTTTTCAACTTCTGTTAGATTTACACCCGGATTGGCTGTCACTGAAATTGAAAATGTACCGGCAATCTCCTGCGAACCATTTCTTGCAGATACGCGCGAGGTCAGTTTCTTGTCTTTTACAAGGATCGTATATAAAGGTGCTTTTTTGCTGTTGGCAAGTAAGGTACCAAGGCAATCTAAAGCGTAGGAATCTTTTGAGAATTGTTCGACTGTTGGAAATACCATTGTCAGCTGTGGAGCTCTTGCAAAATTATCTTCATGATATAATTTGATAGTTGCTGCCAGTTTTGCAGGAATAGGAGTTCTTTTCTCAATTTTTTCACCTGCAGGTATTTCACCGAAATACTTTTCAACCAAAACTTTTACGTCAACCGGATTTATATCGCCTGTAATAACAAGAAAAGCATTGTTGGGAGAGTAGAACTTTTTATGAAAAGCTTTTACATCATTTACTGTTGCATTGGTAAGATCCTGCATTTCACCTATTACTGTCCAGCTGTAAGGATGTCCTTTTGGATACATATTTTTAAGAATCAGTCCCTGGTTAAAACCATAGGCTGCATTATCCACACTCTGTCTTTTTTCATTTTGAACCACGTTTTGCTGATTTGCAAGAGCGGCTTTAGTTACTGTATTTTCAAGAAACCCCATCCTGTCGGATTCCATCCATAATGCCATTTCCAATGCATTTTTTGGAACAACCTCATAGTAGTTGGTTCTGTCCTGACTTGTGCTGCCATTGAGGGATCCGCCTGCCCCTTGTAAGTTTTTGAAAAACTGGTCCTCCCCGACATTCTCTGATTTCTGGAACATCATATGCTCGAAAAGATGAGCAAACCCGGTCTTCCCTTCCGTTTCACGGCTCGATCCAACATGATAATAAATTGCTACTGATGCAATCGGATCAGAGTGATCTTCATGAAGAACAACAGTAAGCCCGTTTGCCAAAGTGTATTTCTCAATCGGTATTGAAAACCCGGGTTCTTTGGTCTGGCTCTGGGGTTTACAGGAGAACAGGGTCATAATCATAACGATCATACCAAATGATAAAGTTTTTTTCATAGTTTATTGATTAAGGGTAAGTTCAAAATAAAATTATGTATGACAGCCGAAAGATAAAAAAAATACATTATTATAAATAGTTAAATGAAGACAAATTAAGGGTTTGTTTTTGAATAAGCGGGATTGGCTCGCCTTCGGTTCGCCGGATTTTTGGGGCAGGTAAACCTGAGGTCTGTATGTCTAAATAATAAAAGGCTGCATTCGCAGCCTTTTATTATTTGAGCGGGAGACGGGACTCGAACCCGCGACCCCGACCTTGGCAAGGTCGTGCTCTACCAACTGAGCTACTCCCGCAAAATCACGCGGCAAAAATAAGAATTTTTTTTTATCTTCAAATAGCTGCTGATAAAATAACACTATTTAAAAAATTCAGCGTATTGTTTATTTATTGACCGGACCCCAATCGATAAGTATATTATTCTCAAAGTAGAGCCATGTGTTTTTGTAGATCCATTCTTCCTTAACAACGTTTCCGCTTATGACTCTATTGGTTTTTTCACCTGTTCCCCAACTGTCTGTTACCATTTCAGCATCCATGCCTCTCCATATCTTTCCGGCCATAATCTTTGCAGCCATATTCGAACCATATTTACTTTCCAGGTATGTGAACCTGCTTACCTGTTGCTGCTGCACTGGTTGTGATTTTGGCGCAGCCTCTTCGTACTGAATAGATTGTGAGTTACTCGGCTCAGTTTTGTTAATTACAGCATGTCGCTTGAAAATATATCCGTTATTTTCTTCAAAAACCACATGAAGGTATGTGCTATCCGAATCAAGCACCCCCACTGTTGAGCCTGATGGTATTATTATTATTACTGATGTAAGATCATCTTTCGATCCGAATAGTCTGGTAGAGGAGGTTACGGTAGCTGTTAAAGTATCATTCTGATTTACTTGTTGATTTTTCTCAAGAATCTGTAGTTTACCAGCTTTATTTGCCTGAGTCGGAAGAGAAAAGGCAGCTATTATCATTATGGAAAACAGTATTATTTTCTTCATATGTTCTTTTTTATGAGTTTTACAAATATTGTACCGTTAAACCGTTATTTCGTTATGTTGTTATGTCGTTAAATCTTATATCGTTATGTCGTTATATCGTTATGTCGTTATGTCGTTATATTGTTATTCCGTTAAGTCTTTTTTCTTATTAGCATTAATCCATCGCGCATCGGTACTATAACATTATCAATGTCTGATTCCTTTTTGATCATTTCATTAAAGTCAATTATTCCACGGGCTTGGGGATCAACGGGCTTTGGATCCAACACTTTGCCGCCCCATAGTACATTATCAGCAAGAATATATCCTCCGGGTTTCACCTTGTCGATTATAAGCCGGTAATATTCAATGTATTCGCGTTTGTCGGCGTCAATGAAAACAAGGTCGTACTTCCGATCTAAGGCAGGAATTATCTCCAGGGCATTTCCTGTAAGTTGTGATATTTTCGTTTCTACTCCGGCCCTACAAAAATATGAGTGGGCAAATGCCGAGAGCTCATCGTTCATTTCAATGGTCGTGAGTTTTCCACCTGGTTTTAGTCCTTTTGCCAGACATATTGCTGAGTAGCCTGTAAAAGTACCGATCTCCAGAATGTTATCCGGTCTGATCATCTTTGAAATCATTTCAAGAAATTTCCCCTGGAGATGACCACTCGCCATATTGGGATTTACGAACCGTATATGCGTTTGCCGGTAAAGATCTTCGAGAACCGGATCTTCGGAAGTGGTATGGTTGAGAATATATTCTTCAAGTTTGCGGTTCATTCGTCAATCGTTTAGCGTTTAACGTTTCGGGTTTTTCGTTTCGCGTTTTTTGTTTCGCGTTTTTCCCATCATTCCATTATTCCATCATTCCATTATTCCATTATTCCATTATTCCTTTTCCCTCTGGTTTTCCCTTTTGTCTTTTTACTTTTGTCTTTTGTCTTAAATCTTCCCTGAGCCCTGAGCCTATTTATATATCAGTGTCGACAACTTCGCCGGATCAAAAATGTCATTCGCCGTTTCCAGCAATTCTAAAGCGGTTACGCTGTCAATCTTTCTACATATTTCTTCAATGGAATCGATCTTATTAAAGACCAGCAGGCTTTTTCCCAGACTAAGCATCAGACTTTCGTGATTTTCGTAACCTCTTACCAGGTAGCCTTTTATCTGGTTTTTTGCCTTACTCAGTTGTGTTGATCCAAGCTTTATTGTTCTCAGCTTATTTAGTTCATCCATCGCGATTGCGATACTTTTTTTTAAATTTTGACTATCAGTACCGAAGTAAATCGAAAAAATTCCGGTATCACAATAAGGGTTGTAACTTGACTCCACATTATAAGCAAGACCGTTTTTTTCACGGAGGGAGAGGTTCAGTCTTGAGTTAAGCCCCTGTCCGCCAAGTATGTTATTAAGAAGGAACATCCCCATACGTCGTTTGTCTTTCAGATCGTATGCGATATTTCCCATTATGCAGTGATTCTGGAAAGTATCCATCTTTTTTGCGAGTGAGGCAGGATTGTACGACCAGATCTTATCAGTTCTTGTTTCCCGGTTCTTTGTTACGATACCTTCGAAGTAGGTTTTAAAAAGAGTCAGTATTTTTTCATCCGGAATATTTCCGACTGAACAAAAGACCATCTCGCGCGTGTTGTAATTGTTTGAAATAAAATCGAATATCTTTTTTTGGGAAAAGGA
>DATCHE010000084.1:0-13192 GCA_036508535.1 Bacteroidales bacterium
TTTCTTCAGGATCACTTGTTACAGAAATGGAAAATATGGCACTTTCAGGAATTATCTCTTCACAGATTATATATCACCAATATATTTTGAAAGATAATTTCAGACCATCTATTTTACAGTTATATAATTGCAAAGTTATCTACGAAAAAAATCCAATCTATTCCTGATTAATACTTTTCTCTATCATGAAAAATAATGAAAAACGACCTTTCAGAAATGATATTCTGGTCATCAACGACATCGAAGCTGAATGTAACAGGATAGTTGTAAACCTCAAAGAGAGCGTATTTCATCGTTTGAATCGTCTTGGAGCTGTTATCGGTATCTCAGGTGGTATAGACTCTTCTGTTTCAATGGCACTTGTAGCGAAAGCCCTGGGAACAGAAAATGTACTTGCTATCATGTTACCGGAGCATGACTCAAGCTGTGACAGTGAATTGTTTGCACAAAAGCTTGCTGACAAGTTTGGGGTAAAAGCTATTACTGAAAATATAACAGGTGCTTTGGAAGGTTTCGGATGTTATCATAGACGCGATGAAGCAGTAAAAGCAGTTTGCCCTGATTATGATCCTTTAAATTACAAGATGAAAATAGGTATACGTAGCTCTGGCCTTTATACCAATCTGCCTCCGTTATTTTCTCTTACAATTATTGACAAAAACGGGATTGAACAATCTAAAAGGGTGCCTGCTCAGGAACTCAGGCAAATAGAAGCTGCTTCGAACTTTAAACAGCGCTGTCGTATGTCTATGCTTTACTATCATGCTGAACGCCTGCACTATGCAGTTATCGGGACTCCCAATAAGCATGAGGTGGAACAGGGATTTTTTGTTAAAAATGGGGATGGAGGTGCCGATGTAATGCCGATCGCTCATCTTTACAAAACCCAGGTCTATCAAATCGCCCATTACCTGGGCGTTCCAAAAGAAATAATTAATCGAACACCAACCTCAGATACATATCCGGCTGAGCAAACCCAGGAAGAATTCTTTTTCCAATTGCCATTCCATCAAATGGACCTTCTCTGGTATGCCTTTAAAAATGAATATGAACCGGAGGAAGTGGGAAGTGTTATGGAAAAAACTGCTGAAGAAATAAAAAAAGTTTTTGCAGGTTTTGAACGCAAAATCAAAACAACCGAATACCTCCGCATGTCACCTATCAGTTTTTAATTTTTAATTCAGACAATGGTTACGATACCTCAGCGCGTACTTGGTGAAGCTCTGCTATTTTCTGCCAGAAAATATTCTTCAAAAACAGCTATTATTGTAAAAACCAGGGAATATTCTTATTCAAATCTTAAAGAAAGTTCAGAAAATGTGGCCCACCATCTGGTTCAATCAGGGATAAGAAAGGGTGACCGTGTGGCAATCTATATGAATAATTCCTGGGAGAGCATTGTTTCCATTTATGGGATAACGCTGGCTGGTGGTGCATTTCTCGTAATTAATCCCCAGACAAAAGCAGATAAACTGCACTATATTTTAAAAGACAGCGGTGCTAAAATATTATTCTCTGAAAATATTCAGAATAATGAATTATCACAATCATTAGTAGGTCTGACAGATATTCAGGAGGTTGTAATTGCAGGAGATCTAAACAGGATAACCAGATTTCCGTCTGTTAAATTTGTTGATTTCGAAGAGACGATAGCATTCAATACAGATAAATCAGTTTTACCAATAGTCATTCCAAATGATCTTGCCGCATTGATCTACACTTCCGGCAGCACAGGATTTCCTAAAGGGGTGATGATGACGCACCAATCAATGGTCTTCACATCATGGAGCCTGGTTGAATATCTGAGATTATCCGAAGATGATCGTATCCTTTTAGTATTGCCTTTAGCTTTTGATTATGGATTATATCAACTGCTTATGGCAGTTACTGTTAGTGGCTCTCTGATTGTTGAGCAATCATTCACATTTCAAACGACTGTATACAAACAGATTGAGTTAAATAAACCGACCGTTTTCCCGGGAGTGCCGACGATTTATGCAATGATGATTGCTGCAAATAAAAAAACAGGATTGTCATTTGATTGTATCGAAAAAGTCACCAATACCGCAGCCGCTTTGCCAGCCGAGTTTATACCCGACCTTAAGAAGATTTTCCCAAAAGCATTAATATTTAAAATGTATGGATTGACGGAATGCAAAAGGGTATGCTACCTCGAACCTGAATTGGTTGATATCAAACGCGGTTCGGTTGGTAAGGCAATACCTGGCACTGAAGTTTATTTATTATCTCCTGAAGGGAATCCTGTTCCTGCCGGGGAAAGAGGAATATTACATATACGCGGGCCGCATGTTATGCTTGGTTATTGGCACAAAGAAGAACTTAGCAAAGAGATGCTTCGAAAGGGCAGTCTGCCCGGAGAAAGAATTCTATGCTCAAATGACTGGTTCAAAATGGATGAAGAAGGTTTTCTTTACTTTCTTGGAAGAACCGATGATATAATTAAAACAAGAGGTGAGAAAGTAAGCCCTGTTGAAATTGAAAATATAATATATAATATAACCGGTATAAAGGAAGTTGCGGTGCTGGGAATCACTGATGGAATAATGGGAGAAGCTATAGTAGCATTTGTTACAACTCATGGAAATACCAAATTGGATTCAAAAGATATTCTAAAAGAATGCATGTCGAAACTGGAATCATTCATGATCCCAAGAGAGATTGTTTTTCTCGATGAGATGCCAAAAAGTTCGAATGGTAAAATTGATAAGAAGGAACTTGTGAGATTGAAGACACAAAATGGATAAACAAGAACTGTTCGGAAAACTTGTAAGTGAGTTAGAAACCAGACTGCATTTGCTTGGTGATAAGCCTGAAGAATCATTTAGATCCACGCTGAGTGCATTATGGTTTAAAGCTGCAGGGATTCCAATGTCAGCTGAAAAAGCAATATCACTGACATTACCCGATCTCAGTGATGAACAGATAGCATATTTATTAACTCTTATTCAAATGAGAGTTGAAAACACTCCCCTTGCATATATTACAGGACGGCAGAATTTTATGGGAGTTGAATTATTAACTGACAGAAGAGCATTAATCCCAAGGAAAGAGACTGAACTCCTGGGCAGAAAAGTCTTGAAGCTTTCCAGAGAGCAATCGGAGCACAATAAGACAATTTATATTATGGATGTTTGTTGCGGGTCAGGAAACCTCGGTATAAGCATTGCATATTCGAATCCAAACTATATTGTATATGCTTCTGATATATCTCAGGAGGCGGTTGAACTGACTCAGGAGAACATCGACCTGTTGAATTTAAATCAGCATGTATTTGCAAAGCAGGGAGATATGATGTCAGCTTTTGAAGAGGATGTGTATTATGAAAAATTTGATCTCATAGTTTGCAATCCACCATATATCAGCAGTGCAAAAGTGGCAAAGATGGATCAGGAGATTTCAATGAATGAACCAATAGTTGCGTTTGACGGAGGTATGCTTGGAATAAAAATAATACAAAAACTCATTCATGATGCCCCCAGATTCCTGAAAAAAGGAGGCTGGGTGGCTTTTGAAGTTGGTCTCGGTCAGGGACAACTGATTTATCAATTATGTGAAAGAATTCTGCTTTTCTCTCAGATTGATACCGTTTTGGATAATTCGAATAATATCAGGGTCATATCAGCCCGGAAATTGTAATTATATATTCTCCCCCATACTGTTTTTTTTACCGTAAGCCTACCTGCTTATGCCCTCTATAAATTTAGCGATGGCTTTTAGTAAACCGGTTAACTCGGTAACAGTTCGTCCAGTTTTTGGATTGATTGATCCAGGAGTCCTTGAAGAGTATTTTTTAACCACCCGTATGGTTCGATATTATTAATCTTGCATGTACCCAGGAATGAGTAGATCATCGCTGCCTGCTGTGCTGCCTCATGTTATCCGGCAAAGAGATAATTTCTTCTACCAAAGGCAACCGGATGGATACTGTTCTCGATGAGATTATTGTCTATCTCAACCTGTCCATTGTCAATATATCTGGTTAACCTTCTCCATAATCCAAGAGTATAAGTTATAGCCTGACCTATGGAACTATTTGGCAATACCTCTGGTAATTGTCCCTTCATCCACTTCTCCAACTCTTGAAGCACTGGAAGTGATTTCTCTGCACGAAGCTCTCTTCTCTGCTCAAATGAAAGATCTTTCTCCCTTGCTTCACGCTCAGTCATGTATAGCTTTTGCGTACGTTCAAGTACATACGCTGCTCTTTCCAGATCATTATCTTTTGCCTGCTCGAACTTCCTGCGGGCATGAGCCATGCAGCCATGTAACGTTATCCCAACTCGCTTCTCATATATATTATATGCATTGTAACTATCCGTCTGAAGCATTCCCCAGAATGACTCAAGGAACTCTTCCGGTCAATTTCTTTCCTGCCTTTACAGTAAGCAAAACATACCAGTTTATCCAAAGGAGCATAATAGACCCAGTGGTAGCCCTTGTGTATCGAGCCGGGCTTGTCTTTGGTCTGTACCGGTATCGGTGTCTCATCGGCCATCAGGTAACTGCTTGCGCGTACTCTCTTTAACAAACTTTCGTATAATGGTTCCAGTAACTGGCGCGAGGCCGAGAACCATCCGCTTAATGTAGATTCTGCTATGTCAATATCCTATCTCTTGTGGCAGAATGGGAAGTTCTCCGATAACGATTCTTTCTTCTTTGGGGGTAAATATTTTGGACGCACATACCGTTCAACGTAAAACTTACCCGGAGTATATTCAAGAACTTCCGTAACAACTATACCAATCTTCCTTGCTACGGTAACATCTTGCCTTCTGAGTTTAATATGGGTGAAGAAGTCTTGCAAAAATGTGAGCATTTTTCTTTATAAGGAAAATTTTCTTCCCAATAATTATTTAACATATTGATCACTGATTGCTATAATATTTTAATATCTTTATAGTTGGGCAAATTCGGTACTGAATTTATACTATGTCAAATATTGGTTCATACGAAGAAAGGCTTAAAAATTTTGACTGGTCATTGGCTGAGAAAGAACTCGGATTCAAGGATAGAGATGTAATTAACCTTGGGTGGTATTGTTCTGACAGGATATGTCAAAATGGCAAAGGAGAGAATACCGCTCTTTATTATGAGGGTTTTGATGGTGTTGAAAAGAAATTTACTTTCAATGATATCCGTCTCGCAGGCAATACGATCGGAACATTCCTTTTAAATCTCGGAATTAAAAATGAAGATAGGGTCTGTCTTTTTCTGGACAGAATCCCTGCGTTGTACTTTTCATTTCTTGGAATCTTGAAAATTGGAGCTATTGTCCAACCCTTGTTTTCTGCTTTTGGAGATGAATCACTTTTTGTACGGTTGGAAAACGCCCAAACCCGAGCTATCATTACACAAAGGAAACATTTATACAAAGTCAGAAAAATCCGTGATAAGTTACCATATCTTAAATTCATCATCATAGTTGATCAGATCAAGTCAAAAGAGTTGGATTATAATGAAATTACTTTCAGTTTTGAAGAAACACCTTCTGTTGAAAAGATGAATATTTTCCCTGCAAAAGCTGAATCTCCATCAGTTCTGCATTACACCTCCGGAACTACCGGACAGCCGAAGGGAGTAAAACATGTTCATTATTCGCTTATTTCACAATATCTTACTGCCAAATGGGTACTTGACCTTCAGGATAATGATATTTATTGGTGCACAGCCGATCCAGGATGGGTGACAGGTACTTCATACGGAATAATTGGACCATGGAGCCTGGGGATTACCCAGTGTGTACTGGATGCAGGATTTTCAGCGCAAAGATGGTATAAATTTATTGAGAAAAATAAGGTCTCAATCTGGTATTCAGCGCCTACTGCCATCAGATCCTTGATGAAAGCCGGTGAGGAGATCACTAAAAATTATGACCTTTCAAGTTTGCGTCATTTAGCAAGTGTTGGGGAACCGTTAAATTCAGAAGCCGTTTTCTGGTCTGAAAAAAATTTTGGCAAACCATTTTATGATACTTACTGGCAAACAGAAACAGGTTCAATAATGATCACAAATTTCCCGGGAATGAAGGTTAAGCCAGGATCAATGGGCAAACCATTCCCTGGAATTACCGGTGTTGTGCTGGATCCGAAAACATTTGAACCGATAAATGAATCTGGCAGAATTGGCCTTATTGCTTTTAAACCCGGATGGCCAGCAATGATGAGAACCTACTGGAATAATGATGAAAAATACCGGGAAAAGTTTGTTAACGGATGGTATCTTTCAGGTGACAAGGCAAGCATTGACAATGATGGTTACTTTTGGTTTATTGGAAGGGACGACGATGTTATCAATACAGGAGGACATCTGGTTAGTCCATTTGAAGTGGAATCGGCTCTCCTGGAACATCCCGCAGTGGCAGAATCGGCAGTCGTTGCAAAACCGGATGAAATAAACATGGAGGTGGTAAAAGCATTTATTACTTTGAAACCCGGATTTACGCCCAGTGCAGATCTTGAACTTGAAATAATGAACTTCGTCCGGAAAAAATTATCACCAGTGGCCATGCCCCAGGAGATCGAATACATGGATAAACTCCCCAAAACCAGAAGTGGTAAGATAATGAGGAGACTTCTTCATGCAAAAGAGTGGGGTGAAAAAACAGGTGATATTTCCACTCTTGAAGATGATTGAATTAAAACATCTTTACCATTAAACAATTCTTAATATTTATATTATGGAAAAAATAAGTATGGAAGAAATGAAAGATCTGATATTAAATTATGTAATCAAAGAATACATACAAGATGAGGATATAGAAATAACTTATGATTCCCCTTTGATTTCAAGCGGGCATGTAGATTCATTTTCAATGATCTCATTACTCGTTTTTATTGAAAATAAATTCAAAATCAAAATTCCTCCGGGCAAAGCAACACCAGAGGCTTTTGATAGTGTCAATAAGATTGTTGCTCTTGTAAATCAGTATCTGAAATAGTTACAAATAGTTGGTATCCTTTATGTCTGGCAAATACTGAAATAATTAAATTTTAATAAGAAAACTACTCTTAATACTTATTTTCTCTTTTGTTGGGTTGACTCTATTCAGTCTTGTTTACCCCAATTTATATTTCATTGATAATTATGTTATTTAATTCACTTGAATTTGGGACATTTTTACCTTTAGTGTTTTTACTCTATTGGTTTGTTGTAAACAAAAATCTAAAAGCACAGAATGTTTTATTATTGCTTGCCAGCTATTTTTTCTATGGTTGGTGGGATTGGCGGTTTCTGCTTTTATTAATACTAATCTCCATATTGAATTATTTCTGGGGGATAATGATTGATAAAAATGAAATAATACGAAAAAGAAAAACCTGGTTTATAACTGGCGTAATAATTAATATCGGGATTCTTGGAGTCTTTAAATATTATAACTTTTTTATTGACAGTTTTATCGATTTAGTATCTCTGATTGGGTATAATTTGCCAAAATCCACAATGAAGATTATACTTCCCCTGGGAATAAGTTTTTATACCTTTCTATCATTAAGTTATATTATTGATATTTATAGAAAAAGTCTGAGCGCAAACAGGAACATCATTGAAGTTCTGCTTACCCTGAGTTTCTTCCCGATAATTCTTGCAGGACCAATTCAACGGCCATCATCACTTCTAACTCAGATCGGTGAGAAACGAATATTTAATTACGACCAGGCTGTTGATGGATTAAGGCAAATACTTTGGGGTTTATTCATGAAGATTGCGCTTGCAGATAATTTAGCTCCTTATACTGATGAATTCTTTCCACATTTTTCTGACTACTCCGGAAGTACATTATTGTTAGGAGCTATATTTTACGCAGTCCAAATTTATACGGATTTTTCAGGCTATTCAAATATTGCAATTGGAACAGCAAAACTTTTTGGATTTAAATTGATGCATAATTTTAATTACCCTTATTTTTCAAAGAATATAGCTGAATTCTGGAAGAAATGGCACATTTCCTTAACAACCTGGTTCAGGGATTACTTGTTTTTACCAATCTCATTTGCTATATCATGGAAGATCAAAAAGGAACGGGTGATTTTTATAAAGACTGACTTTTTTATTTATATAATGGCAAGCATTTTGACCTGGTCCCTAATAGGTCTGTGGCATGGAGCTAATTACACCTTTATAATATGGGGGATGATTCATGGCCTTTTTCTGATTATTTATCAATGGCAGAGTAAACCCAGAAAGAGGCTTTTAAAAAATTTAGGAATTAAAAATACCCATTCCTTAGTTGTAATTATTGATACAATTGTTACCCTTATTATAGTTTTGACTGCATGGATATTTTTCAAAGCAGATAATGTAAGTCATGCATTGAATTATTTATCGGCAATATTCTCCAGGTCAATTTTTGCTATCCCTGTTTTCAGCAGAAGATCACACGCCATGCTTATATTGTTCTTCGTAATATTATTTTTTATAATTGAATGGACAGGAAGGGAGAAGGAATATGTATTAACTGATTTAGAGCTTAAATGGTCGAAACCATTAAGATGGATGTTTTATTTTGTAATTATACTTGGCATATATTTCTTAGGTAATTTTAATGAAACAATAGAGTTCATTTATTTCAAGTTTTAAAAATGAAAAAATTTATTTTCAATATCTTATTCTTTTTATTTTTACTAGTATTTATTAATGTCCTTATCAGCTTAATTGTTGGAAAGGCTTATTTTAAAGATTACTCTGAAGTTAGTTTGAATTACAATTCATATTTGCTCGCAGATTCTCATGGAAAGGCTTTAAAGGATTTTATGAATGAAAATGGAGTTTTTAATTTTTCCTGCGAGAGTGATTCATACTTTGATATGCTCAGAAAATTAAGATTTCTTATCAGGAACGGCAAAGTAATTAGGATAATTCTGACTGTCGATGATTACACTTTATCAAGGTATCGGGAAAGAGCAAATAATCTGGATAGATCAGTCATCTATACCTCTCCGGAAGACTTTGACCACAAATTTGACTTTATAAAAGACAGATACCTGAAAAGGTATGTGTTTTTCTTTAATCCCAAAAGCCGTGATATCATGAAGGCTAAAATCACAGAAAAGTATAAGCAAAAAAAAGGTAAGAAGGATTATAATAAACCGTGGAATGAATTAAATGAACAGGAAAAACTTAACCAAGCCAATTTCAGGGCTGGCAGCCTTTTTCAGGATAAGTACCGGTCAGAAGACTTAGTCTCTGCACTTGAGAAAATAATTTCTTTATGCCAATCTAACAAGATTGAGTTGATTGGTATAAAATTTCCGTCATCTCATTATTATTACTCCTTAATTAGAGGGAAAAGCTTTAATGCTGACAGTCTTGTTAAAAACAAAGGTTTCAGAGTATTTGACTTTACAACTATTTACAGGAATAATGATGATTATTTTCACGATGCGGATCACTTAAATGACCTTGGAGCTAAATATCTTTCCGACACTTTACTCAAAAGCATTGAAAAATAGAGCATGTAAGAACAATTTCGGGTTAAGTTGAGATCATGAATTTATCAATTTTCGGAATTCTGAAGGAGTTTTGCCTGTCAGCCTTTTGAATGCATTATTAATGGCGGTTTTTGAATTATATCCGACCATTTCTGAAATCTCTTCGATGGTGAGTTTTATTCTCCCTGTCCGTAAACATCCGGCGTAGTACATCTTTTTTCAGTTGTCGCGGCTGATTATTTTTAAGCCAAAAAATATAAAGATGATAAACGAATCAAAAATTCTGGAGCTGGTCAAAAGACAAAAGGAGACAGGGCTTAACATCACCGCCTTTTGCGCCAACGAATGCATTCCCAAATCCTCATACTACTATTGGCGAAAAAAGCTCAGCAAGGAACCAGGGAAGCGCTTTATACCGTTACTGGTTAATTCCACTCCAGCGCCCATGGGCGGACATTCAAAAGACTACATCAGGGAGCAGCAAGAGCATCCTACCTCAGGCGATGATTTTCTTCTGGAGCTACTCTATCCAAACGGAACCAGGCTCAGGATAAAAAGCGACCCTGACTTTAACCATCTACGTTCACTTGTTTGCCTTCTGGATTAAGGTCATGTTCCATCTTCACAGCTCATTGAAGTATTATCTATATCCTCTTCCGGTAGATATGCGAAAAAGTTTTTACACCCTGAGTGGTGTTGTAAATTCACTGATGAACCAGAATGTCCGTGACGGAGGGGTTTTCATCTTCATGAACCGCCACCAGAATGTGATGAAGATCCTGCACATGGAATATGCAGGGCTTGTAATATATCATAAGAGATTAGAATCAGGCCGGTTTAATCTGCCTGCTTTTGATGAAACTACCACTTCTATAACCATAAACTGGCAGGATCTGATGGCTATGGTGCAAAGTGTACGAATAAGGAGTGCAAAGCTTCGTAAAATTGTTAATAAAAATCTGTTATTCAGTTAGTTATTAACATTTTATAGTTTGTCAATTCGTTTTGTTTTGTTATCTTTAACACAACAAAAACGATGGAAGAACTGTGGATAATTTAGCTGATAAAGATGCATTTGTAGAGGCCCTTCTTCAGGAGCGCGATGAGCTTTATCAGGAACTCTCAAAATTACGTCAGATTGATGGTGGAGCGTTGGCCCAGGCTGAAAAACAAATTGCACATTATCAGGAGGTTATTAAAGAGAAAGAAAGTTTAATCAAGAAGTTAACCGACCAGTTGGCCTGGCTCAGGCGTAAGTTCTGGAAAGCATCCAGTGAAAAATACATACCGGCAGATCCTTCCCAACGTAAGATTGACTTTGACGGGATTGAAATACTTCCAGAAGAAGAGGAAATAATCAAGGCTGCAGCCAGTGAAATAATCACGTATAAGCGCAATAAGCCGGATCATGCTAAAAAGCAACCTGTCCGTTTGCCCCTTCCGGAGCATCTTCGCCGTGAGGAAGAGATCATCCTACCGGAAGGCATTGATGAAAACTGGGTACGAATAGGTGAAGAGGTAACCGAACAGCTGGAGCATAAACCCGGAGAGCTCTATGTAAGGCGGATCATTCGTCATAAATACGCTTTGAAAAAGGATTTACAGGTGCAGCAGGAACTCGCTGCGGATGGCATCCTGAATAAAACTGTTATGATCGCTCCCCTTCCGTTGTTGCCTATTCCCAGGAGTAATGCCGGAGCCAGTTTGCTGGCCGAGCTACTAATGGGTAAATACATGTATCATCTTCCATTTCACAGGCAGATATCCCTGTTTAAGCTTGAGGGACTAAGAATACCGGCATCTACTATAAATGACTGGTTCGCTGGTTGTGGTGATTTACTCAGGGCCTTGTATTACAGGTTAAAGGAGATTGTACTTCAATCCGACTATATACAGGTCGATGAAAGTACCGTCCCGGTCATTAACAATGAAAAGCATCGGGCAGTGAAAGCATATCTGTGGGTGATTCGTGCTGTAATGAAGGATCTGGTGTTTTTTCATTATGATAAAGGCTCCCGTGCACAGAAAGTAGTAATAGAACTTCTTCATAATTATAAGGGTGCTGTACAGACAGACGGCTATGGAGCCTATTCCATATACGAGAATAAGAAGGGGGTGATTCTTCTTGGTTGCTGGGCACATGCCAGACGAAAATATACTGAGGCCCTGAAGGAAGACAAAGCCGGAGCTGAATATGCATTGGAACAAATCGGGTTGATCTATGGAGTGGAATCCATGGCAGATGACCAGGGACTGGATTACCAGCAGCGGGCAGAGCTTCGATCAAGACTTGCTTATCCAATAATGTGTGCTTTTGAGAGATGGATCGTAAGTTACATGCCCAAAGCATTACCCAAAGGCAGAATGAGCCAGGCTTTAACCTATACATATTCGTTGTTCCACAGACTGTCCAGGTATCACCTTGATGGCCGATATAAGATAGATAACAACCTTGTGGAAAATACTATTCGACCATTGGCTCTTGGGAGAAAAAATTACATGTTCTGTGGTAATCATGATGCGGCAGAGAATGCTGCAATTATGTACTCGTTACTTGGATGCTGTGCTGCTTCAGATGTAAATCCCCGGGAGTGGCTGACCGATGTGCTGACAAGAATACCTTACTATAACAATGATTACAGCCTTGACCTGGCAGATCTCCTGCCACATAAATGGAAGGCTACCCGCGAACTCTCAAAGACTCTGGTGGAAATCCAATAATTACTGGATATCATTGGAAAAAGCTGAACTGTCCAATCATTTTCTAAAGAATTTCAAAGAACTCCAACAAAGTTGTACTGGAAATTAAACATGCCAAGATAACTCCGCGTCAGGTAACTCTATACCTGTGGAACGCCGGATGCTTACTATGTACGATACAAAAACACATAGTTGCACCGATAGAATTGTAAGCATATTCCAGCCTCATGTAAGACCAATCCCAAGAGGCAAGACGAAAGCTCAGATAGAGTTTGGTTCAAAACTGGGAGTCAGTCTGGATCAAGGTTTTGCAAGAATAAATACATTCAGTTGGGATGCTTATCATGAAGGAGGTGATTTGATTAAACAAGTTGAATCATACAAGGAATTACATGGTCATTATCCGGAACTGGTTCAGGTAGACAAGATTTATGCTACAAGAGAAAACAGAAGCTGGCTAAAGGAAAGGAATATCAGAATAACTGCACTGTCTCTTGGCCGTAGAAAAAATAAAGAGAATGAGAACTATTATCAGAAACAAAAACGTAGAAAAGAAGCAGCCGAAAGAAATCATATTGAAGGTAAGTTTGGGCAAGGGAAAAATGGATACAATCTGAATGAAATAAGGGCGAGACTAAAGAATACTTCAGAAAGTTGGGTAGCATGTATCTTTTTTATAATGAACTTAATACTCTATGAAAAGGGGTATTTTTTTGGCTCAATTTTGGGAAGGGTCACTAAAATGGGTGTCATAATTATGGAATATGTCGAGCAAATCAGGATCAAAATCTTTCCTGAAAAAAGTTACCAGTTCAAAAAAATGGAGGTAAAATATTAAAACCTACTTTATCAGCAAACCCTATTTAGCTATGCTCCCCACCTGTGAATCATGCAACTTTTTAACGTATTTATGCAACAATTCACCCAGGCATTTGTTTTAATTTTAGAGTATAAATATTATTATAAAGAATAGATATTTTCAGAAGGATCAGTTTGATCTTTTAAATTATCTCTAAATGCAAAAGAATATGTTTAATAAAATG
>DATCHE010000085.1:0-4837 GCA_036508535.1 Bacteroidales bacterium
TCAATTTTGCGTATTTTTGGGAACTGATTAAATAGTATATATTATCTCCACAAATGGCAGGATTTTCTCACTTACATGTTCACACACAATACTCTATACTCGATGGCGCTGCCAGCATACCAGTGCTCATCGACAAAGTGAAATCGCTTGGAATGGAAGCAATAGCCATTACCGATCATGGTAATATGTTTGGCGTTAAAGAGTTTCACAACCACGCAACCAAAAAGGGAATAAAACCTATAATAGGGTGCGAAATATACGTTGCAAAAAGATCGATAGATGAGGCTCATGAAAAGGAGGACCGTTCAGGCGATCATCTCATTCTTCTGGCGAAGAACCTTGTTGGTTATAAAAATCTTATTAAGCTCGTTTCAATTGCCTGGATAAAAGGTTTTTACTACAAGCCTCGTGTTGATAAAAATCTTTTAATTAAATACAGGGAAGGCCTTATTGCTTCGTCGGCGTGTCTGGCAGGGGAAATACAGGACGAGATTCTTAATGGCACTATTACAGGCGCTGAAAAAGCACTGAAAAGTTATATCGACATATTCGGTGACGATTTTTACCTTGAGATCCAAAGGCATGAGACCTACGATCCTGATGCTGACCGCTCTGCATTTCCACTTCAACAGAAAGTCATTGAAGCTTTTAAAAAGTTATCGGTTAAGTATAATGTTAAAGTCATCGCCACAAATGACATACATTTTATAAATGCTGAAGATGCTGAAGCACACGACAGACTGATTTGTATAAATACTGCAAAAGATATTGACGATCCGAACAGACTTAGATATTCAAAGCAGGAGTATGTTAAAAGTGAAGAAGAGATGCTTGCAATTTTCAACGACATACCTGAATCAATACATAATGTTGCAGGTCTTGTTGATAAAATTGAAAAATACAGTCTTGACCACGATCCTATTATGCCTGAATTCGATCTGCCGGAAGGGTATACCGATAAGGACGAGTACTTGAAAGTTCTTACTTATAAAGGAGCGGATAAGAGATGGGGAACACTTACGACTGAGCATACAGAAAGACTTGATTTTGAACTGGCTATGATTGCAAAGATGGGGTTTCCGGGATACTTTTTAATTGTTCAGGATTTCCTTAATGCGGCCAGGGATATGGGGGTCTCCGTTGGTCCGGGAAGAGGCTCCGCCGCCGGTTCTGCTGTTGCATTTTGTCTAAAGATAACAGATATAGATCCAATTAAATATGGATTGCTGTTCGAGCGATTTCTAAACCTCGACCGAATTTCAATGCCCGATATAGACATTGATTTTGATGAAGACGGAAGAGAATCTGTTTTAAAATATGTCGTAAACAAATACGGTCACGATAAAGTTGCTCATATAATTACTTTTGGTTCAATGGCTGCCAAAATGGCCATCAGGGATGTTGCACGGGTACAAAAGCTTCCGTTACAGGATGCTGACAGACTTGCAAAGCTTGTTCCTGAAAGACCCGGAATAACCCTTTCCGATGCATTTGCAGAAGTTCCTGAGCTGGCAAGAGAACGGGAATCGTCGAATAAACTTATTGCGCAGACATTAAAATATGCCCAGGTTCTTGAAGGATCAGTAAGACAAACAGGTGTTCATGCCTGCGGTATAATTATCGGAAAAGACTCTCTCGACAATTATATCCCACTATGTACAGCTAAAGAAACTTCTCTTTACGCAACACAATTTGATGGCAGTCATGTTGAGTCGGTAGGTCTCTTAAAAATGGATTTCCTGGGTTTAAAAACACTCTCCATAATTAAGGATGCCATAGATAATATCAAAAAATCGAAAGGGATAGATATAAACATCGAAGAAATACCCCTCGATGATAAAAAAACATTTGAACTCTTCAGCAAGGGTGAGACAACAGCCATTTTTCAGTTTGAATCTACCGGAATGAAGAGATATCTGAAAGATCTTGAACCAAACCGGTTTGAAGACCTGATTGCAATGAACGCCCTGTACCGGCCCGGACCAATGGAGTACATACCGAAGTTCATACGCAGGAAACATGGTACCGAAAAAATTGACTACCCAATACCTGAAATGGAGAAGTATCTTGATGATACTTACGGCATTACGGTGTATCAGGAACAGGTGATGTTACTATCTCAGCAGTTGGCTGGTTTTTCAAAAGGAGAAGCCGATTCCCTCAGGAAAGCTATGGGGAAGAAAAAACGTTCAATAATGGATGAGATGAAGCTGAAGTTTCAGGAAGGCTGTACAAGAAACGGTCACGATGAAACTACTGTTAATAAGATATGGTCCGACTGGGAAGCTTTTGCACAATATGCATTCAATAAATCGCACTCAACCTGTTATGCACTTGTTGCCTTTCAGACAGGCTATCTGAAAGCTAACTATCCTGCTGAGTACATGGCTGCTGTTCTAAGCCGGAATATCAGCGACATAAAAAAGATAACAACCTTTATGGACGAGACCCGTAGGATGGGAATGGATGTCCTGGGTCCAGATGTTAACGAAAGTAATGTGAAGTTCACAGTTAACAAAGATGGAAATGTCAGATTCGGACTGGGTGCAATTAAAGGAGTAGGTGAAAATGCTGTTTTACAGCTGATTGAGGAAAGGGAAAAGAATGGTCTTTACAAGGATATCTATGACCTGGTTGAGAGAGTAAATCTTAATTCACTAAACAAGAAAAACCTTGAAGCAATGGCAGTTGCTGGTACGTTCGACCGTTTTGATTCATTGATAAGGGCACAGTATTTTTCACTTGATACACGCGGTTCAAGTTTTATCGAAAGTCTGATCAGATATGGAAATACCGCAAAAACTGTGAAGAATTCCAGCCAACAGTCTCTTTTTGGTGAAACAGGCGGCTTTGACATGATCAGACCGGAGCCAACCTTCTGTCCCGACTGGCCTAAACTCGAAAAACTAAACAGGGAAAAGGAAGTAATAGGGATCTATCTGTCTTCACATCCTCTCGATGATTTCAAACTTGAGATCAATACTTTCACAACTGCTACACTTGCCGATCTGCAAAATCTCAGGGAGTACCTTGAGAGAGATGTTGTTATAGCGGGCATGGTAATTGATACCAAAAATGGAATTGGGAAAAATGGCAAGCCATACGGTTCTTTTACTATCCAGGACTATACTGATTCGTTCCGATTAATGATGTTTGACAAAGATTACATAGAAAACAGTAAGTTTTTCACGCTAGGCTATTATCTGCTTATAAAAGGAAGAGTACAGAAAAGAAAATACAGGGAAGATGAGCTGGAATTTCGGATAAAAACGATAAATCTATTGTCGAGCGTTAAAGATGAACTTATTAAATCTGTTACTTTGAAAATTGATCCGGAAAATATAAGCATTGAGATGATTAATGAACTAAAGCAGCTGGTTCACGAAAACAAAGGGGAAACCGAACTGAAATTTCTTTTCCTTGATTCAGATGATAAAATCTCTCTTCCTATGTTTTCAAGGACATTCCGGATCAGGTTAAACAATGAACTAATCTCCTATCTCGACGATCATCCTGGCATAGAATATAAAGTAAATTAGCTACCTTTGCAACTGATTATAAAAGTTAAGTTTTAAATAATAGTTATTATGGCATTAGAAGTAAACGATGATAACTTCGATGAAGTGGTCATTAAATCAGACAAACCGGTTCTGGTGGATTTCTGGGCAGAATGGTGCGGACCATGCAGAATGGTTGCTCCTATAATGGAAGAGATCTCCCATGAGTTTGCAGGAAAGGCACTTGTTGTTAAATGCGACGTTGACAACAGCCCAGGTGTTTCAGCTAAATATGGTATCCGAAATATCCCTACTATTCTTTACTTCAAGGACGGTAAAATAGCCGATAAACAGGTTGGCGCTGTCCCAAAAACAAGTTTTGTTGCAAAGCTTAATGCCCTTATTTAAGGGTTAAAAATATTCAATAAGGCCGTTCTGTTAATCTGTAACGGCCTTTTTAATAGATAATTATGAAAATCTGTGTGTTTGCCTCTTCGAGCAGCCGTATTGACAAAACCTATGCTGATGCAGCATCAACTCTTGGATTACTTCTTGCCAGGGCAAAAATTGATGTCGTTTATGGAGGAGGAGGTATTGGCCTTATGGGAAAACTTGCTGACGCGATTCTTGAAAGTGGCGGCAATATTACCGGGGTAATACCTTCATTCATGAAAGATGAGGGCTGGGATCATGCAAAAGTAAACGAGATGATTATTACAAATGACATGGGAGACAGAAAGAAGAAGATGTTTTCATTAGCTGACGCTGTTATTGCTCTCCCCGGCGGTGTAGGAACACTTGAAGAATTAACTGAAGCTATAACACTAAAACAACTTGGTCTGTTCAAAGGCCCAATAATAATCCTGAATACCCTTCAATTTTATAATTCGTTAATTGATTTTCTCGAGCAAATGGTATCAGGTAATTTCTTAAGATATGAGCATAAGAATATGTGGGTAGTGGTTAATACCCCCGAAGAAGTTATGTATAATCTTGAAAAAAAAGATACTTGGATCAATGACCCAAGGAAAATTGCGAAAATCTAATTTTCAGGTATTTTAGTTCCAATAAACAAAATATCGTCTACCTGACCCAGATCTCCTTTCCAGTCCATAAACTCCTTCTCAAGTCTGTCTTTCTGGGCACAAACCGGAAGATGATATATTTCTGAAAGTAGTTTTTTAACATTGCCTGATTTAAATTTCTTCACCTCTGCAGATCCGAACTGATCAGCATAACCATCGGAACACAAATATACCATATCCCCGGGTTGTATATCTACAGCCTGGTTGGTAAAGCTTTTCTTCTCATCCATTGTTGTCATTCCGATCGGAAATCTG
>DATCHE010000086.1:0-52904 GCA_036508535.1 Bacteroidales bacterium
AGTTTATTTATCAATGCAAAACCCTTTGTTTTGGTCTCAGGAGAGGCAAAATCTTCGAGATATTCCTTGAATGTAAATAATGCGTTAGGCATACAAAATTCCTTAATCAAACCAGGTATTGCAAGGTCCATAAAATCCTGACCGACTCTACCTTTACGATAACAACCAGTACAAAATGATGGTATATAGCCCCCATCGGCAAGCGAAGAAATAACCTGATCGAGATTCCTGTGGTCGCCTAAAGTGAACTGACTGCCTGTTTGTTCTTCTTCATGAGCATAAGATCCCGGGTTAGTCCTCGATCCTGCTGAAAGCTGACTAATTCCATAATCGCATAACTCATTACGCATGGTATCATTTTCGCGGGTACTGAGGATGATACCTGTATATGGAAGTGCAATGCGTATTATTGCCACAAGTTTTTTAAAATCACTATCGCTTACTTTCGATGGAATGTTTTCTGAAAGAGGAGCGCCGGAAGCATACTCAATGCGCGGAACACTTACAGTATGAGGACCACAGCCAAACGCTGTTTCAAGGTGATGAGCATGTTCCATAATAGCCAGTATCTCAAAACGATAGTCAACCAGTCCCAGAAGTGCACCAATTCCAATATCGTTAATCCCGCCTTCCATTGCCCGGTCCATAACTGTCAGGCGGTATTCGTAGTCTCCTTTTTTAGTGTTGCCGGGATGAAACTCCTTGTACAACAAAGGATCATAAGTCTCCTGAAAACAAACATACGTCCCTATATTTTCAGCTTTTAGTCTGGCGAAATCTTCAACCTCCATTGGTGCAAGTTCGACATTGATACGTCGTACATAATCGCGACCGCTATGTTCTTTGACTCCGTATGTTGTTCGGATAGCCTCTACCATATAATCGGTGTTATTCCGTTTACTTTCTCCACAGATCAGAAGTACCCGTTTATGTCCTTCTTTAAGGAGAGACCGCGTCTCTTCTGCAATCTCCTCCATAGTGAGGATTTTGCGTTTCATTAATTTATTATCAGATCTGAATGAACAATACGTGCAATTATTTATGCAAACGTTTCCAGTATAGATAGGAGCGAAGAGCACCAACCTTTTTCCGTAAATCTCTTCCTTTACAGTATGGGCAGTCTCCATAATTTTATGAATTACTATAGGATCGGATATGCGCAGCAGTGAAGCTACGTCTTCGAGATTTAGTCCTTTAAGCTTCAATGCTTTGTTAAGAATTGCGTTTGTCTGACTTTCAGAAGGAGTTTTTCCTTCAATAAGTGAATATAATTTATCTCTGTCAATAAATACTTTATTCCGTTCGCTCGTTTTCATCATTTTGCTCCTCTTTGTATTTGGTAAGAATAGACTTGACTTCAACGTCTTTTAATCGTCCAATCTTTCCGGTAAGAGCATTAATAGTTTCGACAGAACCTTCGATAACGAGAGAAATTACGCTGATATTCCTATTGTGCAGCGGCAGTCCCTGGCGGGCTAGAATAATATCGCTGTATTCGGATAATAAGGTATTTACAACAGTAACTGATGTTTTACCTTTTATTAAGATCGTAATTGTGCCAATTCTCTTTTCCATCAGATACTCTTTTGGATTGGATGATAAAAAACCCTGACAGGCTTTGAAACGACACTAGCCGTTTCTCAGAACTGTCAGGGCGTAAAAGTAGCAAAAGATTTGCACTATTTTTGAATACTGTTAATAATTTAACAGATAATTAAAGGCTGTCACCAAAGTCTGCCCTGAATTTTGCCATAAGCTTATCAGGCCAGTTGCTTACTGGTTCGAGTCTTCCGGTGAAAAACCTAAGTACAGGAGGCTCTTCAACGAATCTTAATCCACCTACCAGGTTCCTGTTTTGATACAACCAGTTTAGTCTGTCGATTAAATATTCAACCTGCGATAGTGTAAATACTCTGCGCGGGAAAGCAAGTCTCATAAGTTCGAGATCTGCAAGGATATCATTTCCGTTTTCATCACGTATGCTTGAGATTGTTCCCCTTTCCATACCTCTGCAACCGGAGATAAGATAAAATGCTGCTACAAGCGCCCCGGCAGGATATTCTTTTTGTGGAACCTGTGGGAGAAAACCTTGTGCCTCAATATGGCAACCCAGAGCTCCGCCAGGCAGTATCACGGGTATTCCGAGCTTGTCGAGTTCATTTGCAGCATAGTTTATGAAGGATGGAGATTGTCCTACCACATCTTCTTCAAGCGTTTCGTACAATCCAACAGCCATAGCTTCTATTTCCCTGATAGAGATACCACCGTATGTAAGGAATCCTTCATAAAGAGGTACAAGGTCTTTCATCTTGTTGTAAAGATCTTTGTTATTAGTGCAGATAGCACCACCACGCGAAGAACTTACTTTTCTTCCTGAAAAATAGACTATATCAGACAATTCGGACATTTTGTTCAGAATGAAACCGATTGATTTTTCGAAATATTCGGGTTCCCTCTTTTTGATGAAATAGGCATTCTCTCCGATAAGACTTGCATCAAGAACGATTATCTTCTTATACTTATCAGCTACCTTCCTGACATCCATGAAGTTTTTCATTGAGAAAGGCTGACCTCCGATAAGATTGGTTGAAGCTTCCATCCTTATGAATGGAACATTCTCAGGACCTTCTTTCTTTATCAGTTCTTCCAGTCTGTTAATATCAATATTCCCTTTGAACGGGTTAGTACTTTTAATCTTCATTGCCTCAGGAGTGTACAGCTCTACAACTTTTCCCCCGTTCAACTGAATGTGAGCCAATGTTGTTGTGAAATGATAGTTCATTGGAACAACAGAACCCTTTTTTACAAATACCTGTGATATAATATTTTCGGCAGCACGTCCCTGGTGAACAGGCAACAGGAGTTTTTTCCCGAAAACATCCAAAACTGCTTTCTCAAATCTTACGAAGCTCTGTGAACCGGCATAGGCATCATCAGCCACCATCATCTTCGAAAGTTGTTCATCGCTCATTGCGTTTGTGCCACTGTCTGTAAGCATGTCGAGAAAGATATCTTTTGTGCCTAACAGGAATGAATTATATCCGGCTTCTGCAATTGCCTCTTTCCTGCGTTCAATTGGCACTAGTTTCAATGATTGTACGATGCGTACCTTGTGCATCTCAAGAGGAATCTGTTTACCACTGAAGAATTTTACAGTTCCTTTTTTCTGAGTTTTTTCCATGATCTATTTTAGTTTGTTAAAAAGTTTATAAAAAAAAAGCCTACCATTCGTCTGGTAAGCCTTATATTTTGATAATTATGTTGTCAGCGCTAATATATCACAGGTCTCACCGATTTCAACCTGCTATAATAATAGTAATAATAAATACCAATATTAAACTTTATAATGTCCATTGCTTGATATCTGACTTCAAACCTAAGATATTTTTGTTCAATAGCAAAGAAAAGATGGTTTAAAATGTAAAATTTCTTTTTAACTATTTTCTAAATCGCGGGTTCTTCTGTCTGTATAATGTTTTGAGTCGCCCCATTCGTAATAAATAACCTCTGCATCAGCCAGACTTACTCGTGCTTCAAGACAGCTCTGGCAGTCCTCAGCTGAGTCGTCAGTACATGGCTTATTATCATAAAGTTTATAACTGTCGCGATATTTGCCTGGTGTAATATTTGGCATAAGTATATTGGCGCCGATCTTAATAGCTTTTTCCCTGCCCATGGGGTCTATTGCCTGAAGAGCTGTAGCTGCTACGATGTTAATATCCTTCATCATTATTCTGATTATGGCAATCATTTTCAGGGTAAGATCGAATCTCTCTTTAAGGGGCATCAACTGGTGAGAATATTCAATAAGCGGTGTATCTACATGTTCAATATACGGACCCATTCCACACATGTCAATGTTGAATTCTTTCATAAAAAGCAGATCTCCGGCAAGATCATCCATTGTCTGAAATGGCAAACCAATCATAACTCCGGTGCCTGTCTGATAACCAATATTCTGTAGGTTCTGAAGACATTCCAGTCGGCGGTGGAAAGCGTGTTTTGAGTTATTTGGGTGAATCTTATTATAAAGCGTTTGGTTTGTGGCCTCAATTCGAAGCAAATAGCGGTGAGCTCCGGCTTCGTACCATCTTTTATACACTTCTGGTTCCTGTTCTCCTACAGATAAAGTAACTCCCAATTCGCCATTCGATAAATCTTTTATCCTAAGCAGAAGATTTTCAATTCTGTTTGTAACAATCTTGCTTTCAAGTTCTCCTGACTGGAGAGCAATGGATCCATAACGGTTTTTATAAGCAAATCCGGCAGCTGCCAGTATTTCGTCATCCGATAAACTATAACGTACCAGATTTTTATTTCCTTTTCTGATCCCGCAGTAGAGACAATCTTTTCCACAGACATTTGAGAACTCAATTAATCCTCTGAACCAGACCTTGTTCCCAATATATTTTTCCTTTACTGCGGCAGATTTCTTAAATAGGAGGGTACGGTCTTCTTCTTTGGAATTAAGGAGTGATATTATATTCTCCCTTGTAAAATCGTCTTTTGCGAGAATCTCTTTCATTTCCGTAACCATTCAAATGCTTTTGGTCAGCAAAGATAGTAAAAGCTTAACAACGTCTTTTTACATATCTGCCTCTTGACATTTTTTCATTGACAATTGGTGGTGTTTTTTCTCAGTTTCATATTTTTTTCTTTTTATTAACAGTATAAGAAACCCACATATAATCTTTTTTTATTAATAATCCCTGCTCCTTTATTTCATCGTTTCTTCTTGGAATATTTACATCGATAACCTTTTTATTGAAGAATGAAGAAATTGAATCTACCTCAGTATGTCCTATTATAAAAGATTTGGCATTATAGAATGCAAGAGCTTTGTTCAACTCCTTCTCCTCAATAACATCTTTTCTTGATGTATCAGCTACTAACCCTCTGTACCATAGAACTCCTTTGTTTCCCAGAATGAACTGCCTGGTAGTTGTATTTTTTTTATCTTCGGTGTTGTTAAAGTAGTCCCTTACCATTTTATTTATTGAATCTGCCTTTAGACTCATTTCAATCAATTCAGGAGATATACCAGCATGCAAAAAGACGAAACCATTTATTTGCACCATTACAGGCTTCTGTCTTAGCCAATTACCCAGTACTGACTGCTTGTCAAAAAGCCCCGAATAGTTAAGTCCCAGGTTTTCGCAGAGGGAATAATACTCATCAGTTATATATCGGAGGTCGTTGTTAAATATCATTGGTTCATGGTTTCCCAGAAGCAAATGAACTTTACCTCCTGCTTTCGCAGCCTGTTTTTCGAGAGAAAAGATAAACCACAGGGTTTCAGTTACCTTGCTGCCACGGTCAAAAATATCTCCTACAAACACAATCTGACCTTTGCCCCACTTCCACTTTCCGTTTTTATCTATGATTCTGTTATCTTTAAGAAGCGAAAACACTCTTGAAAACTCACCATGAATGTCTCCTACGATAAAAATCTTACTTTTGTTTTGATACGAACTTGTAATTAAGCCGGTTTTTCTATTAAGATCAATATCTTCCGGTTCAATTAAGATGTTATTAATCGTCATAGGAAGATTACTGACCGGATAAGTATTTCTAATAAGAGTTGATTTATTAATTTTACTATCATTTTTAAGAAAGTAAACTTCAAAGGTGACTGAATCAATGCGCCGTATGTGTGGTCCATCGATCATATCGCCAATAGATTTAGGAAAAGTTCTTGCGCCACTTGCTAACAAAACATTTTCGATATCTGAACGGTTCCTTTTTTTCGCATAATCTAAAGGAGTCCATCCTGAAATATCTACATTGTTAGGGTTAACCCCATCTTTCAGTAAAATCTTTACCAGGTTTAAGTTACCAAGGATAACAGCTTTTTGAAGAGTATCCGCAGTAAGGATTTTATTACCTGACGATATAGTAGAAACCATGGAATTTAATACCTGGCTATTCAGGCAGACTTGAGGAGTGAATATTAATAGCCAAAAGAATATTAGAGATCTTTTTGCAGGGTAGAACATTTCAGTACTGTTTTTTGTTTGAACCATTTTATTGTCTTTTTCCACAATAGAGAATACAGTTATTCTCTTCTTGCATCTAAAGAATACAGGAGATTAAAAGGAAGATATATAAGGCTGTCTTTTTTGAAAAACACTCAAATCAGACAGCCTTATATCTTATGTTTTACAAAATCCGTGCTACTGTGAATACCCGGGATTCTGTTGTGCTTTTAAATTTGGATTAGAATTAATTTCATATCGTGGAATAGGTAATATTGCATGAAAATAATCTCTGGTATAACTCTGAACTTCAGGTATAAGATTTGGTATATGCCAGCCTCCGATTCTTACTAAGGTTTCATTGTTTCGCAGAGCATCGAATTGCCGGTGACCTTCTCCTACAAATTCTTTTCTTCTTTCCTTAATAACACTTGCTAAAGTAACGGTACCTGTAACACTTTTTGCCGGATTAGCCCTTTTGACAATTGCCTGCAGATAATTAATTGCTTTGACATTATCGCCAGTTTTTACTGCACTTTCTGCCGCATTCAGATAAGCTTCAGATAGGCGTAAAACCGGTATGTTTGCATTTCTGACATCAGTGTCCGACCCTGTATACTTCAACAAATAGATTGGTCGGGTTGTATTAAATGAGCTGCTCGTAGTAATCAATTTAGTGATTTTTAGCCTTACATCAAGAGGATCTTCCTCAAGTAAAGTCAGAAATGCACTGGTTAATACTATATCATTATATCCGCCACTCCACATTAAATATCCAATACCATCATTTCCTGCTCTATCGCTTACAGTATTAACTACTTCGAAAAGAACTTCAGGGGTAAATCTACTCTTCCAGGCTGCAGAAGCTGATGCATATTCGGTATTAGTCCATAACCGGTATCCATTTGCCAAAGCTCCTGTTATTGCCTCTTCAGACTGTATTAGCGCATTTGGATTGTCCCCTTTGTATAAATAGACTCTGCTTAACAAAGTTTTTGCTCCCCATCTGTTAATTTTTCCATCATTTTTCGTTACTTTCAATAATGGTATCGCATCTGTAAGATCTTTAATTATCTGGTTATAGCATTCGTTGACTGTATTTCTGGTAGGTTGATATTCAGGGCCTACAACCGTTGTAATGATGCATCCTCCTAATGAAGCTCCATTATCTTTCAAATATGTTGAACCATATACCCTGGTAACATCAAATAAAGCGAGAGCTCTGAGAACTAATGCCTGCCCTTTTAAATCATTTTTTTGCGCAGTATCTGTAGGTGTTACTATAAGTGCGTCAATTTGTGATAGTATATTATTAGAATATCTGATAACTTTATATGGCAATTCCCATAATGAACGATAAGTATCATCGGTAGAGCTAACCATCATATAATACTGAGAGCTTCTTTTGTTGGTACCTGTAGCCTGCATGTCATCTCCTGTTACATCGGCATAATATTGCATTCTTGCACCATAGTATTCATAGTTCTGAAGTGTTGAATATATACCGTTAACAGCATAATCGGCATCCTGAATATTTTTTATAGCCTCTTGTGAAAGAACCTGTGTTGTAGGTTTAACATCAAGCCAGTCTTCACTGCATGAGATAAAGAAAAGTGGTAGTATAAGTAAAAAATAAAATATATTTTTCATGACAAATAATTATTAAAATGTAAGTTCTATACCAAATGTAGTTGTCTTTAATTGAGGTGTTTGCCAAGCCATTACACCATCGCTTCCCACTTCAGGGTCGTACATTTTCCATTTTGCCACTGTCCATATATTATTGGCTGAAGCGAAAACCCTTGCCCGTTCCAATTTAAGGTAATCAGTTATCTTTTCAGGGATAGTGATACCTAAACTGATATTTTTTAATCTCATATAGTCTGTACTGTGAATCCTTCTTGAATTTGAATAGCCGTCTGCCAAATCCCACTTATTATTGGCAATATAGATCCCATAAATTGACTGATCTCCGGGTTTTCTCCATCTGTCTTCATAATATATCGGGATATTAGCATCTAGGCCATTTGTAGTTCCTTCCTTTTCCAGTTTTCCGGCTGCTGAGTCATAAGAATATCCACCAAGAGAATATGTAAAAGTGAAACCAAGATCCACGAAATAGATCTTGAAGTTATTGACAAAACCTCCCGTTAATTTGGGATAAGGGCTCTGAAGGGGTATCATGTTTGCGATATTAAGATCCTTTGTTTTATCCTTTACATAATTGCCGTCAGCATCTAAAGTATTTGTATAAAACCATGTCGTTCCATCAGCAGGGTCAATTCCAGCAAACTCTCTTAAATAAAAGGTATTGTATGGCATCCCAATCATCCTGATCTGGGTACCGCTTACAATAGAAGTTTGCTCCCCGTCCAATACCAATATTTTATTGTTGTTATGAGAGAAATTTAAACTAGAGGTCCACGTAAAATTCTTATTATTGATTATTGTTGAAACCAGTTCTGCCTCAATACCACGATTCCGCATCTCACCAATATTGCTAAGGATAGAGCTAAAACCTGTTGTGAGCGATGTAGGTTCATTCATTAACAGATCTTTTGTCAGCCTGTTGTAGAATTCTACAGAAATTCTTACCTTATTGAGTATGTTCAAATCCAGACCAAAATTAGAATTATAGTTTGTTTCCCATTTCAGGTTATTATTTAAGAATTGCGACTCTACCAGGCCGGGTATTCCATTATAATCGGCGCCGTACGATGATAAGCCCATGTAGTCATAATTGCCTGAGGGTAAAGTTCCGTTTACGCCATAGGATGCTCTAAGTTTAATTTCAGGGAAGATATCCTTAATCCCTTCAACAAATGATTCTTCAGAGACTTTCCAGGCGCCGGAAACTGACCAGAAATTACCCCAGCGGCTCTCAGGAGCCAGACGTGAACTGCCATCCCGTCTGAAGCTAATTCCCGCATAATATTTTCTTTTATAATCATAATTGAATCTGGATACGTAAGACAACATTCTATAACCGTCAGCATAGCCTGAAACAGACCTTGAAACCGAAAAGTTGTCCAGTTCTACCAGATTCCAGTTTGGAAGATTTTCTTTTGACCCGGAGATATTATCACTCAAATAATCTGTGATTTCATAAGCGATCAAGGCATCAAAATTGTGATCCTGAGCGAAGGTTTTAACATATTGTAAGTTGTTTGAAAAGACAGTGCTTCGCCTGTCATAGAAAGACTTGCTTATTGATCCTAGTCCTGCAGGATAAGAGCTTAGTGGATGAGTAAACGAAACACCCTTGATCATATTAAAATCATAGCTCAACGACGATTTAAACTGCAGACCATTAAGTATATTATAGCCGGCATAGATTGTATTGAATGCCCTAATAATATTTTCATTTTGATAGTTTAAATCTGCATAAGCTTTTGGGTTTCTGCCTGTTCCGTTTCTGGGGAAAGCAGATGCATAACTTCCATCTGGATTAAACGGTACATCTCTTCCGGGAACAGTGTTAAAGACAGAATAAAATGGACTTACGTATGCTGTGCCTTCAGTATTAGTGCTTTGTTTTACAGTGGAAAACAAAATGTTGGCTCCAACATTAAGCTTTTTTGTGGCCTCATAACTAAAGTTTAGTCGTCCAGATAATCTTTTTAAAAAGCTCATTACTGATACTCCGTCCTGGTCTAAGTAACTGAGGGAGGAAAAATATTTTATTTTATCAGTACCACCAGAAATGGATACTTCATTACTTTTATATGTGCCTTTTCTGAAAAGAAGAGCTTTCCAATCGGTCCAGACACCTGTCCATGGGAGTTTTGCATACCTGTCAATATTGGCATCAGCATAAGCGGTAGCAGCTGTCTGATCTAATCCATTGTAGTAAATTCCTTCGTTAACCAAACCTTCATAGATAGTTGCTTTTCGATCATCGCCGCTCATAAAAGGCCTGTAATTAACTGCAAAATCGGAGAACCCAACCTCTGACTTAAAGTTTACCTTAGTCATACCCGAAACGCCCTTTTTAGTAGTGATTAGAATGACTCCGTTTGCTGCTCTTGATCCATATAATGATGCAGCAGCTGCGTCCTTAATTACTGAAATGTTTTCAATATCGGAGGGACTAATTGTTGACAAGATATCGAGTCCGGAACTGGTGCCCAACGACGAAACGTTTCCTGAAATGATAGGGACTCCATCTATTACATATAATGGGTCGTTTGAAGCATTGAATGACCCCGTACCACGAATTCTGATCTGAGTTGCTGAGCCGGGTTGTCCTGAACTGTTGGTTACCTGAACTCCTGCCGCTGATCCCTGAAGGAGATCCCCGATACTGGAAACAGGAACGTCAGAAAGTTTATCTAATTTAATGAAACTGGCTGAACCGGCATAGGCCTCTTTTTTTACAGAGCCGTAGCCAGTTACGATAACTTCCTCGAGGTTAAAAAGGTCTTCCTGCATGTCTACGGTTACAGGAGAATTGACAGAACCTGCCTGTATCTCGATTGCTTTCATACCAACAAAAGTTACAATCAACACTGCTTTCTTCCCTGAAACAGTAAGTGAAAACTTACCGTCTTTATCGGAAATTGTTGCATTCATTGCAGAACCCTTTTCCATGATCGTTGCTCCGGGTAGTGGTAAATTGCCTGATGATACTGTACCACTAATTATAGTTGTTTGCTGTTGTGGAATCGCACCTAAATCTTTTTCTTCAACAAATGGAGAATTTGTATCAGTGCTGATTGAAGCGGAAACGCTGATTGAAACCACTAGCATTACCAAGGTCATCAGCCATGTGGGAGAGCATATTTTTAATACCCCTCTTTTAAGCGAAAAACTTTCACAAGCCATTCTTTTTTTCATGCTTTTTGGATTTTTTGGTTATGGTTAAAATTTAATAAAATATTATCTTTTTTCAATTTTGATAAATGATATTTGGTAAAATGAATAATATCGGGTGTATCATTAATTAAAAATTCGATGTCAATTACAGCTAATAATTTGTAATATTCCCGGGATGTTACAATACAAATACAATAGCTATAACTTTATAAATAGCTACAATTTAGATACAATGAAGTATAATATTCTGGATTACAGAAACATAGGCATGTTCGAATATTATTCTCTTAAAACTTACTAAGAAATGTTGCCAGATTTTCTGTTGTGTGGGCAATACCAAGTTTTTTTCTTAGCCTTGTTCTGGCTACAGTAAGTGAATGCAATGACTGATGAGTAATATTTGATATCTCTTTTGTTGAGAGGTTAAGTCTGAGAAAAGCACTCAACCGCCTTTCATTGGGAGTCAATTCCGGAAAATGAGTTCCAAGTGAATTGTAGTAATCAGGATGTACCTGTAAAAATGTATACTCGAATTCATCCCATAAATGTGTATCGGAGTGGAAACGAAGATCTTCAATGATATCCTTAACTTTACTATTTGTTACTTTAGGATCTAAAACAATGCTTTTCAACCGATTGGTGATATCAACCATAAGTTCATTTTTTTCGGCCAGGCTGATTGCCTTGCTTACCAGTTCTTTGTCTTTAAAATAGACTTCATTTTGTAATTGTTGTTTATCTATTTCAAGTTTTTTTTGTTCAAGATTATTTCGTTTCAGTTTAAGATTTTGATTCATGTAAATCAGGAAAAGGAACAGTATAAATAAGATGAGCAAAACAAACCCTCCCATAATGTAGAGCCTATTCTTTTGTTCTGAAAATAAATGATTATTTCTTTCTTTTTCAAGGGAATATTCCATTTCCATCTGTTCGATCTTTTGTACAGCTTCACGATTTAACAAGCTATCCCTTAGGCTTATGTATGATTTATAAAAAACAAGTCCTTTAACATAATCTGAGTTCTCTTCGTACAGATTGCTCATACTTTTCAGAATATTTTTAGTGGTTTCCATAATTCCAAGGTCTCTGGATTGTGGAAGAGCTCTTTTATAATAATCAAGAGCTCTTAAATATTCCTTCTTTTTATAATAATAATCTCCAAATGATTCAAGTGAAATGATAATTCCTTTTTTATCATTGAGAATCTGAGCGATATTAAATCGCTTGCTAAAGTAATATAAGGCAGAATCAATTCGATTCATTTCAAGATATACGGCACCAATATTTCCATAATTTATTGCAGCTTCATTTTCGATATTTATCGAAATATTTATTTCTAAACTCTTTTTATAATAGTTCAGAGCCTTATCGAAATCTTTCATTAACAAATATACTATCCCGATATTGTTAAAAGAGTTTGCGACTCCGGGAAGATTTTTAATCTCTTCATTTATTTTCAACCCGGAGAAATAGTAGAATAATGATTTTTCATAATCTTCTTTGTATTTATAGATACTTCCCATTACCCTGTAAATTAGGGCTACCCCGCTTTTGTCATCTGACGCTTCATACATTTTAAGTCCGGAAAGACAATATTCAATAGCTTTCTGGTAATTCCCAAGTGTCTTATATAATGATCCTATCTGATAGTAAAGAAACCCAATAGTAGGTTTATAATCCTTCTTATTATTTTTATCGAGCTCGATATAGATATTGAGAGCTTCAAGATAATTATTCAATGCCGGAGAAAATTCGTAAGAGCTGTTTAAAACGAAGCCCTTAGTACTCAATGCAAATGCCAATTCTTCCCTGTTCTCAGACTTTCTGGCCAGATCCAGAGCCTCTTCCAATAACGCTTTAGATTTTTGAAGATCCTTTTCCCTTAGTTCGTAGGCCAAACGGTTAAGAATCAGGAGTTTTTGACCTTTATCAAAACTTAGAATTAACGCACGATTAAGTGAGTCCAATGCTTCTGTTTGCGCTTTTAATAATAGCCCAGCCGGAAATCCAATAAATATCAGTACTAAAATAATTAGCAATCTCCTAATAAATTTTCCTTCATTGCGGAATCTCATATTCTAAATTTAATCAGTTCGCCCTTTCTGGTTAATTATCTGACGAAACGGTTTAAAATTAAGAATTTTATTTTGTTGGAGTTCTCTTGACTTATGTTTTAATGTATTTTATGATCTTCTCCGGTTCTTAAAACCACGATAATTATAGTGTCAACTGGGAAACTGGTTTGCAGGTACGTTTAAACGATTGTGATAAAAACTAATATCAAGCATCAAAATGATTTATTATGTTAAGAAACATGATGATAATTATTCTAAATTGTACTATTAATTATTCTTACCTTGGTAAAAAATAAATCTATTATACAATTGGGTGTAAATCATTATATATCAGTAATATATCTTTTTACTGTTGCTCTGAATGTCGGTTTCCTTAAAAGGTTTGCGGGTTTGTAGTCTTTTCAGCTACCTAATTAATGAATTTGTAATTCATAATTCATAATTCAAATCTGCACCATTACAACTTGTTATGATAAATGAAAAGCTTATAAACCCGAATAGTATTGTCGTTGTTGGCGGATCGGAAGATCTTTTCAAACCGGGAGG
The DNA here is from genome assembly GCA_036508535.1 of Bacteroidales bacterium. Lineage (GTDB taxonomy): Bacteria > Bacteroidota > Bacteroidia > Bacteroidales > VadinHA17 > LD21. The sequence goes on from DATCHE010000086.1 coordinate 13,412, forward strand.
AAAAGTCCTGAAAAACATTCTCGACGGAAAATACTCCGGAAATCTCTACGTCGTAAATCCAAAACAGGATTTGGTTCAGGGTGTTAAATCATTTAAAGACATTCTTGAGATTCCTCAGACAGATTTGGCAATACTGGCAATATCCGCAAATTTATGTTTATCTGCAATTCAGGTGCTTGTAAGAGATAAGAATACCAGGGCATTTATCATTATATCGGCCGGGTTTAGTGAAGCAGGTGAGGAGGGCAGGAAACTGGAAATTGAAATTGCCGACATTATCAGCAAATCGGGAGGTACACTAATCGGACCAAATTGTATTGGTGTAATAACCCCAACTTATAATGGTGTTTTTACCACACCTGTTCCAAAGCTCAATAGCAGTGGTTGCGATTTCGTTTCCGGCTCCGGTGCTACAGCTGTCTTTGTGTTCGAATCAGCAATGCCAAAAGGTCTGAATTTTTCAAGTATTTATTCCGTTGGAAACAGCGCCCAGACGGGTGTGGAAGATGTTCTGGAGTACTGGGACATAACCTTTGAACCGGGTGTAAGCTCTCGGATTAAAATGATTTATGTTGAGAGCATACAGAATCCAGACAAACTTCTGCATCATGCGTCATCTCTGATACGAAAAGGGTGTATGATTGCAGCTATAAAAGCTGGTACTACTGAAGCCGGGAGCAGAGCAGCTTCATCTCATACAGGTGCAATGGCATCATCTGACCTTGCGGTTGAAGCATTATTCCGTAAAGCAGGAATTGTAAGATGTACCGGCCGCGAGGAACTGGCAACAGTTGCATGTGTGTTCTTTCACAAACATCTGAAGGGCAGAAATATTGCAATCATAACACATGCTGGTGGGCCTGCAGTGATGCTTACTGATGCTTTATCGGCGGGGGGCATGAATATTCCACGAATATCCGGTAAACATCATGATAAATTGATTGCAATGATGAACCAGGGAGCATCTGCTGATAATCCTATCGATATGATTGCAACTGCATCTATAGATCAGCTCGATAAAGTAATCGAATATGTTGATAAGGAGATGCCGCAAATTGATGGTATGAGTGTGATTTTTGGAAGCAACGGCTTGAATGATATGACAAAAGTATATGATCTGTTGCATGAAAAAATCAAGACTTGCAATAAGCCTCTTTATCCCATTCTTCCCTCGGTTACAAGCTCATCAAAAGAGATAGAGTATTTTCTTAACAAGGGTCACGTGAATTTCCCCGACGAAGTTGTTCTTGGCCGGGCCCTTATTAAAATCTCCAATACTCCTACTCCGGCTGAAGAGAATATTTTTCTGGAAAATATCGATGTGCAACTTGTAAGGAAGATTATTGATGCCGCTCCAAATGGTTATCTTGAACCTGCTATTATACAGCAACTTCTTAATGCTGCCCATATTCCCGTTGTCAGGGAAATGGTGGCTGTTACAAAAAGAGAACTTTTATCCGCTGCAAAAAAAACCGGTTACCCTCTGGCATTAAAAGTTGTCGGCCCCGTTCATAAATCAGATGTCGGAGGTGTTACTCTGAATATAAAATCGGAGAAGCACCTTGAGGCAGAATTCCACAGGATGAAGCAGATAAAGGGGGTAAATGCAGTTCTTGTTCAACAGATGCTTTCGGGCATAGAGCTTTTCATTGGCGCAAAATATGAACCACGTTTTGGACACATCATACTTTGTGGGTTAGGTGGAATATTTGTAGAGGTTCTTGGTGATGTTTCGTCGGGACTTGCTCCACTTACTTTTAATGAAGCCGAATCGATGATCAGAAGTCTGAAAAGTTACAAGATTATCCGAGGAACAAGGGGTAAACCGGGAATAAACGAATTGAAATTTGCGGAAATAATTGTCAGGCTCTCAAGCTTATTGAGATACGCGACTGAAATTAAGGAAGTGGACCTTAATCCATTGATTGGCAGCTGCGACGACATCACTGTGGTTGATGCAAGAATACGAATTGAAAAATGATCTTTATAGCGTTTATAATATCCTAATAAGTTTATGATTATCTTCGGACTTTTTATTTATTAAAAAAGAATTAAAGCCATGATTACTCATCAGTTATCAGTTTTTCTGGAAAATAAATCGGGTCGGCTGACTGAAGTTCTGGAAGTACTTGGAGAGGAGAATATCAGAATAACAGCGTTAAGCGTTGCCGACACTGCAGAATTCGGAATATTACGTCTCATAGTTTCTGACCCTGAAAAAGCACGGGAACTCCTGAAAAAGAAATCTTTCTCTGTGAATCTGACTGAAGTAATTTCTGTCATTGTTCCGAATGAAGCGAAACATTATGCAAAAATATTAAGGATCTTATCCGATATGGCAATCAGTGTGGAATATACTTATGCATTTTCGCTGGGTGATAAATCAATTATTATTCTCCGCTGCAGCAATACTGAAGAAGCTATTAAGGCTCTGAAAAGTCATGAATTGGAACTGCTCAAAGCCAGTGATTTATATAAAATTTAGGAAATTGATTTTGTTAAATTAGAGTATTGTATTTTAGTTTACTCTCAGGATTAAATAATTTGATATGGATATTTGGAACCGCCATTTTGAATGTATGGATCGAAATGGGATCAGGCAGGTGCAAAGCGAAAGACTCAGGGAGACAGTCGAAAGAGTATATTTCAATGTTCCGTTTTACAGGAACAGGATGCAGGAAGCAGGATTAGGTCCTGAAAACATTAACAGTATCGATGATCTGTCAAAATTGCCTTTTACTACAAAGCATGATCTGAGAGATAACTATCCTTTTGGATTATTTGCCGTACCCATGAGTGAAATTGTTCGTGTTCATGCATCATCGGGCACAACCGGAAAACCTACTGTGGTAGGGTATACCCGTAATGATATTGCCACATGGTCGGAGGTGATGGCGCGTACTCTTACCGCCGCCGGCGCTAACCGTAATGACTTTATCCAGGTCGCCTATGGTTATGGTCTTTTTACAGGCGGTCTGGGTCTGCATTATGGAGGAGAAAAGATAGGCGCTTCCGTGATTCCAATTTCAGGTGGTAATACAGTCAGGCAGATTCAGCTTATGCACGATTTTGGAAGTACCGTATTGGCTTGTACTCCATCCTATGCATTGTTTCTAGCCGAAGCTATCGAAGAAAGTGGAATAAAGCGTGAAGATCTGAAATTGAGAGTTGGTGTTTTTGGAGCTGAACCATGGACCGAAAACATGAGGCGTGAGATTGAAGAAAAGCTCAGAATAAAAGCTATAGATATCTACGGGCTTAGTGAGGTTATTGGCCCGGGGGTGGCAAGTGAATGTGTTATACAGCAAGGTTTGCATATAAACGAAGATCACTTCTTTCCTGAAATTATTGATCCAAAAACACTCCGGGTTCTGCCTGAAGGGAGTACCGGGGAGCTGGTATTTACAACAATAACCAAGGAGGGTCTACCCCTTATACGATACCGTACACGCGATCTTACGCGACTTAATTTTGAAAAATGTAAATGCGGACGTACTTTGGTTCGGATGGAAAAGTGCCTGGGACGAAGTGATGATATGTTAATCATTCGCGGTGTAAATCTGTTCCCGTCGCAGGTGGAAAGTGTATTGCTTGAGATTAGTGAAATAAAACCTCATTACATGCTGATTGTTGACAGAAACAATAACCTCGATTCACTCGAATTAAAAGTGGAAGTAGAGGAGGAGTTTTTTCAGGATAAAATTAGTGAGCTGCAGTCGCTGCGTGAAAAAATTCAGAATACTATTGAAAGTGCTATAGGGCTTGGACTAAAAGTTACTCTGGTTGAACCCAAAACTATTGAGAGGAGCGAGGGTAAATCGAAACATGTGATTGATAACAGAAAATTCTGATTGATATTAATATTATTATATTTGAAACATTCGTATTATACCACGAATTCAAACTGTAGAAGATGAGGAAAACACCAGTTGATTTTAATACAGTTAATATTCTGAAATCGGAAAGCGGATTGGATAATCTGGGAACTGCAAGTATAAGGGAGATTGTAAAGCTGGTCCATCAGATTGAAATCGCCACAGGAGTGAAGTACATCAAAATGGAAATGGGTGTACCCGGATTACCCTTCTCTCAGATAGGAATTGAGGCGGAGATTGCTGCACTAAAAAGGGGAGTTGTTTCCGTCTATCCAAACATTGAAGGAATTAAGTCGCTTAAAGAGGAAACCTCCAGATTTATTAAACTTTTCCTTAATGTAAATATAAACCCTCAGGGATGCATTCCAACTGTTGGTTCGATGATGGGATCGATGATCAGTTTCCTTGTGGCAAACAGGAATGATAAACACAGGGAAGGTACTCTGTTTCTTGATCCGGGTTTTCCGGTTCAGAAGCAGCAGGTTAAGATGCTAGGTCACGATTATTATTCATTTGACATTTTTGAACACAGGGATAAAAAGCTCAAAAGCAAACTTGAATCATATCTGAAACTGGGAAAGATTTCTTCAATACTTTACTCAAATCCAAATAATCCAACCTGGATGTGTTTAAACGAAGAAGAACTTTCGATTATAGGTGAACTTTGCAGGAAGTACGATGTTATTGTAATTGAAGATTTGGCTTATTTCGGAATGGATTTCAGAAAAGACTATTCAAAGCCGGGAATATCACCATTTCAACCTACAATTGGCAAGTATATTGATGATTATATCATTCTAATTTCAAGTTCCAAAATATTCAGCTATGCTGGCCAGAGAATAGGAATAATGGCAATATCAGATCACCTTTTTGGGCGGGAGTACCCCGATCTCTTGAGGTATTACTCATCTGGTAAATTTGGCCATTCAGCTGTGTTTGGAGCTTTATACGGTTTATCAGCGGGTGTTTCACATTCAGTTCAATATGGTCTCGCGGCTTTGCTGAAAGCAGTAAATGACGGAGATTACAAGTTTATGGATGTTTTAAAGGAATATGGAGAGAAAGCAGGAATCATGAAAGCTCTCTTTTTGAAATATGGTTTTAAAATTCCTTATGACACTGATCTAAATGAACCGATTGCCGATGGTTTTTATTTCACAATCTGTTATCCGGGTATGACTGGTAGTGAACTGTTAGCTGAACTCCTTTATTATGGGATAAGTGCTATTTCGCTTGATATAACAGGAAGCGACAGAAATGATGGTTTGAGAGCATGTGTATCGAATGTTTCAAGGGAACAATTTGATGACCTCGGGTTACGTTTAAAATGTTTCTTTGAGGATCATCCATTAACTAAGAATTAATAACAGATAAAATGGCAAAGATAAGAGGCAGTATTGTTGTAAATATTGAAAAATGTAAAGGTTGCGAGGTATGTATGGTAACATGTCCCACAGGTACCATAGCCATGGCAAAAGAGGTGAATGGGAAAGGTTATAATTATGCCTTCCCTGCCAATCCTGAACTTTGTATTGGGTGTGCCAATTGTGCAATGGTTTGTCCTGATGGGGTTATTACGGTTTATAAAACAAAAATATAGACAGAAATGGAAAAGGAATTGAGATTGATGAAGGGTAATGAGGCGGTTGCTGAAGCTTCGATTCGTGCCGGAGCCGATGGCTATTTTGGTTATCCTATTACACCACAGAGCGAAATTCTGGAATACCTGATGGAAGCAAACCCTGCCGAAACTACAGGTATGGTTGTCCTTCAGGCTGAGAGTGAAGTTGCTGCAATTAATATGGTATACGGCGGTGCTGCATGCGGTAAAAAAGTTATGACTTCATCGTCTTCTCCCGGTATCAGTTTGAAACAGGAAGGCATCTCTTATATTGCAGGTGCAGAGCTTCCATGCCTGATAGTAAATGTTGTAAGGGGCGGACCTGGTCTCGGAACGATCCAACCTGCCCAATCAGATTATTTTCAATCAGTTAAGGGGGGTGGGCATGGTGATTACCACCTCATTGTGCTTGCTCCGGCGTCAGTACAGGAGATGGCTGACTTTGTTGATCTGGGTTTTGAGCTTGCCTTTAAATACCGAAACCCTGTTCTAATGTTGTCTGATGGGGCGATTGGTCAGATGATGGAAAAGGTTTATCTTGGACCGCAGAAGGCAAGATCTACAGTATTTCCTGACTGGGCTACTACAGGAAAACCGTCAACCAGGGAGCGAAATATTATTACTTCGCTTGATCTTGATTCAAACGGAATGGAATTACATAACCAGAAACTTCAGACTAAATATAATATTATTAAGGAAAATGAAGTTCGTTTAGAGGAATTTCAGACAGCCGATGCTGAATATCTCCTGGTGGCGTATGGAACAAGCGCCAGAGTATGTCAGAAAGCTGTTCAGCTTCTGAGGGCTCAAGGGATTAGAGTTGGCTTATTACGACCAATAACACTCTTCCCCTTTCCTTCAAAACGTATAAGTGAGCTTGCAGGAAAGGTAAAGGGAATCCTCTCAGTGGAAATGAGTGCTGGACAAATGGTTGAAGATGTTCTTCTTGCAGTAAACGGGAAAGTGCCTGTCAAACATTTTGGAAGAATGGGAGGTATTGTGACTACACCTGAGGAGGTTGTGGAAAATTTGAAATCAAATATTATTGGAGGGTAAGATATGCTCGAAGCTACTGGTATAAAAGAAATAATTAAACCTGAAAATCTGGTTTATCGGAAGACAAACATAATGACAGATAATACTCTGTCATACTGCCCCGGCTGTGGTCATGGAACTGCACATCGGATACTCGCTGAAGTTATTGATGAAGAGGGTATTCAGTCTAAAACCATCGGGGTGTCTCCGGTTGGATGCTCAGTTCTGATGTATAACTATCTCGATGTTGATATTCAGGAGGCTGCCCACGGTCGTGCTCCGGCTGTTGCAACAGCTATAAAGCGTCTCTTACCTGATAGGTTTGTATTTACTTATCAGGGCGATGGAGACCTCGCCGCGATTGGTACGGCAGAGACAATTCATGCTTGCAACAGAGGTGAGAATATTCTTATCGTCTTCATAAATAACGGTATTTATGGAATGACTGGAGGTCAGATGGCTCCAACAACACTACCCGGTATGAAATCTTCAACATCTCCTTATGGAAGAGATGTTAAAACTATGGGTAATCCACTTAAAATGACAGAGATTGTTGCCACTCTTCCAGGTACTTACTTTGTTACCCGACAGAGCGTTCACACTTCTGCAAATGTGAAAAAGACAAAAAAAGCTATCAGAAAAGCTGTTCAATATCAGATGCTGGGAAAAGGGACCTGTTTTATTGAAATAGTTTCTAATTGTCCCTCAGGTTGGAGAATGACACCGGTTCAATCAAATAAATGGATGGAGGAAAATATGTTCCCGTATTATCCACTAGGTGATATTAAAACTCCAAAGGAATAATTACCCCCTTTCTTATTTCCCTCAGGGGGGAAAGGATAGCCTCGTCTCCTTCCTCCGCCAGCTGGCGGAGAAGGTTGGGTAGGAGGTCTAAAAAGCAAAAGAGATTAAATTGACTAATCATTGAAAAGCGAAATCACTAACAAAAATTCTCAAGAAAATGACTGAAGAAATAATTATAGCCGGCTTTGGAGGACAAGGAGTTCTGTCGATGGGTAAGATAATGGCATATTCGGGAGTAATGCAGGATATGGAAGTTAGCTGGATGCCTTCATATGGCCCCGAGATGCGCGGAGGAACAGCAAATGTAACCGTAATTATAAGCAGCGAAAGGATTAGTTCTCCGATTGTAAAGAATTTTGATACAGCAATTATTCTTAACCAGCAATCGCTCGATAAATTTGAAAGTTCTGTAAAACCGGGTGGTGTTCTTATTTACGACAGTAATGGTATTACACGTCATCCTGAGAGAAAAGATATTACAATATACCGGGTTGATGCAACTGAAGAGGCAGCCAGAATGAACAGCTCCAAAACATTCAATATGATTGTACTTGGTGGATTTATTAAGGTGAAACCAATTATTAAACTTGAGAATATTATTAAAGGACTGAAGAAATCTCTTCCTGAAAGATACCATAACCTTATTCCAATGAATGAAAAGGCGCTGATAAGGGGAGAAGAGATTATATCTGAGGTGCAGAAGGCAAAGTAATTACGTATTTTAATATTAAAACTTCTTTTAATTCCCACAAGGAGAGTTTTTCTCTTATCCATAAACCCTCTTTTAATTTCCCCCAAGGGGGAAAAATACTACTGTTCTATTGGTTATCAAATAGATGAGGAGATTTTGCCCCCTTGGGGGAGATGCCGCGCAGCGGCAGAGGGGGTTTACTCATAAAAATGCATCTCTTTTATGTACTTCCATACCGGGGCGGAGAGAAAATACGACATATCCTTACCATTCTTAATACCGTCACGGATGAAGGTGCCTGAAATATCCATAAGAGGTGCCTTTACCATGTGAATTTCAGCTTTTGAAAGGATCTGATCGAGCAGGGGAGAGGGCGGTTTTATGGCATCCGGACGAGGATAGACGTAGATAGGACACTTTTGTATCAGTTCATTTACATTTTTCCATTTATGCAGCGTAAACAGATTGTCTTCTCCCATAACAAGATTAAACTCATTATTTTGGTATTTCTCTTTTAGATATGTGATTGTGTCTATAGTATATGAAGGAACTGGTAGTTTGAATTCAATATCAGATGCTTTAAGTCTGGTGTTGTCACCAATCGCAAGTTGTGTCATATAAAAACGCTGATGATCAGCCAGAAGAGTTTCCTTCTTTTTTAACGGGTTCTGAGGACTCACCACAAACCAAACCTGATCAAGACCGGCAAATCCTGTCATGTATCCGGCTATCGCTATATGGCCGATATGAACCGGATTGAATGATCCGAAATATAGTCCGGTTTTTATCATCCGGTTATTTAAAATTACCCACAAGAAATGATGAAACTAATTTCAATGACTCTTCTTTTGCCTTATCCAGCTGATGGTTAACTATCACCATATCGAATTCTTCCGCAAGACTCATTTCTTGCTTTGCTTTTGCAACTCTCATCTTTAAATGTTCACTACTTTCTGTATTCCTTTTTAGAAGTCTGTTCTCCAGTTCTTCAATGGTAGGAGGCATAATGAAAATCGCAATAGATTTGTTGCCAAAGATTTCTTTTAGTCTGATCCCTCCATGTACGTCAACATCAAATATTACATGATTGCCTTTTGCCCATATTCTTTCTATTTCAGATTTGAGTGTACCATATAAAAGATCTTTATATACCTCTTCCCATTCAACGAATTCATTATTTTCAATTCTTTTTTTGAATTCAGGTACACTAATAAAGAAATAGTCTACACCATCTATCTCGTTACCCCTTCTTTGTCTGGTTGTTGCAGATACAGAAAACGAAAGTTTTAATCCGCCGTCGAGAAGATGCTTCACAATTGTTGTTTTCCCTGCCCCCGATGGCGCTGATATGATTACAAGTTTACCTTCCATTTACAGTACATTAAGAGTCTGTTCCTTAATTTTTTCCAGTTCATCCTTCATCATTACAACAAGTTTCTGAATAGAGGCGTCGTTAGCTTTTGAACCTATTGTATTTATTTCGCGACCAATCTCCTGAGCAATGAAGCTAAGTATCTTTCCATTTGGAGATGGAGTGTTGAGCGTTTCCACGAAATAGTCGCAATGTGTTCTTAGCCTTACTTTCTCTTCGTTGATATCGTATTTCTCTATGTAGAAGATAAGTTCCTGTTCAAATCTGTTTTTATCTATGTTTTCAGAGCCTACGTTATCTTCGAGTATTGTATTTAGTTTTTCCCTGATTTTAGTTAACCGGCCTCCCTCAAATGTCTCAGCAGTTTCCAGAAATGACAGAATTTTCGTGATACATTTCTTAAGATCAATCATTATAGAATTTCCCTCCTCAATTCTATAAAGATCAAGCATGGTAATTGATTCGATAACTTGATTTTTGACAATCTCCCATTCGCCCTGCGGCATCTCAGTTTTTTCTGTTTTCAGAGTATCAGGAAGTTTCATAATAGCAGTAAATATCTGATCATCAAGGTCTATATTCAGATCAGCAGCAATCTCTTTAAACTGGTTATAATAATTTCTGACGACTGATTTGTTGATTATAGTAACTATCTCGTTATCAAGCATATCGCAATATATAGAAAAATCAATTTTCCCCCTGTCAAGCAACTGGCTGATCAGGTTCCTTATTTCAGGCTCCTTTTCCTTATACAACCAGGGCATTTTAGTACTCAAATCAAGCTGCTTGGAATTGAGCGATTTAATTTCGATCGTTATCTTTTTCTGAGGAGTCTCTGCGATTGCCTTACCGTAACCTGTCATGGATTTTATCATATCCCTTTTGTTTTTTTAACCGAATTATAATATAGATTTACCTGGTCTTCAGGCTTAAGGAAGCAGGTCTTTCTGATATATCCTGAACTTTTTCACAACAGAGCAACCTATTCTTTCCCACTCGCTCCTCATTCTGGTATTATTTTCCAGAATCAGGTGGCTATCGATCATTGTCATTTTATGTTCTATCCCTGACTGGAAAATTTTTACTCCTAACAGGACTTCCAAACCTTTCCCTCTGTATGCTTTTTTTACGCCACCAAGCATCATCAATAATTTCTTTGACCGCTTCGAATCCCTTAGTATCTTAAAAATCCCAAATGGCAATAATCTGCCTCTTGCGTTTCTTATCCCTTTGCTGAAATCCGGCATCCCGATTGCAAACCCTACCAAAAGGCCTTCTGTTTCAATAACTTTGATGAATTTAGGATCCAGGATGGGCAGGTACCTGGCAGCAAAATCGGTCTTCTCCTTATCGTTGAGCGGAACAAAACCATAAATTTCCTCAAAAGCCTCATTCATAAGCTGTAGCACGCCTATAATATAGGGTTTTAATTCTTTTTTAGAATTAAATTGAATGATTTTATATTCTTTATTATTATCAACTCTGGTAAGAACTTTTTCATAAATAGGAGGAAGTTTTTCAGGTAGTTTTCCGAGATAATTTACAAGATCGACTTTTTTCTCATATCCTTCACCATCCATCAGCTCAGGCATATATGGTGAATTGTTTGGACTAGTCATGAATTGTGGGTATTCAAAACCTTCTATCTGAAATCCCTGAGGGTCTTTGTCAGAGAATCCAAGGGGACCTATCATACTTATCATTCCATTCTGAATTGCCCATTCTTCAACTTTTGTCAGGAGTGTATGAAATACTTCTTTATCATTGTAACACTCCATAAAACAGAACCGGCCGTTCCTCTCATCATGAATTGAGTTATACCTTTTGTTAATGATCCCCATAATTCTTCCAACAGGTTTTTTATCTCTGTAAGCCAGAAGAAGAATAGCGTCGGCATACTGGTAAGATTTGTTTTTCTTTTTGTTATATAACTCCCATTCATCCATGTAGATGGGAGGAAGCCAGTCTGGTTCATCCTTATGAACCTTTTCCGGAAGATAAATAAAATCGCGCAGGTCCTTTTTTGTAAGTACCTCTTTTATAACTAATTCACCCATAAATTCAAATTTTATATACGTAGCAAGAAACAAAAAAACATTAAGATCAGCAAAACCTATGATAAGATAATACAAATTATCATTACTAAAATAAATATAAAAAACTACTATTTTGGATAGTCTTGACCCCCTTCCCAACCTTCTCCGCCAGCTGGCGGAGGAAGGAGACGAAGCTATCCTTTCCCCCCTGGGGGAAACGGGAAAGGGGGTTTAAAGAAAAAAATAATAATTTTAAGAGTTTATTATTAAACTTAATCGATTCTTTTTTAACTTTATTAACCATTCAGAAAGTATTAATTCAAATTACCCCATTCTGAAAAACAGATCAAGAATTACGAAAACAGCAAACAAAATGCTGGCTATTCCATTCGTTGTGCCGAAAGCCAGTGTTACCCTGCTAAGGTTGTCATGCTTTACAATCGTGTGTTGATAAATTAATAAGAAAATAAATACAATTGCACCTGCCCAGAAAAAAAATCTGCCTTCTCCAATATATCCTGCGATTATAACAAAAAGTATTGTTATAATGTGAATAAAAACGGAAATGGAAAGTGCTTTTTTCTTGCCGGCAGAAGAAGGGAGTGAGTATAGTTCGTTCGACCTGTCAAACTCGTCATCCTGAAGTGAATAAATTATATCAAAACCACTAACCCAGGTAAGTACAATGATAGAGTACACGACAGGTATAATGCTGAAAGTACCTGTTACAGAGATGTATGCACCGATTGGTGCAAGGCTGAGCCCCAAACCCAATATGAAATGACAGAGTGCTGTAAATCTTTTAGTAAGACTATATCCCAGGATAATAACCAGAGCGACCGGTGAAAGAAGAAGAGTCAACCTGTTTATAAAAGCTGTTGTCAGAATGAACAGGATGGCATTTACAATGATAAACCCCGTTGCAGCTCTGGTTGCGATTATACCGGAGGGAATCTCTCTGTTTTTCGTTCTGGGATTAAGGGCATCAAACCTTCTGTCGGCCAGTCTGTTAAACCCCATTGCTGCGTTCCTGGCGAAGATCATACAAAGTATTATCAGCAGGAGCAATCTGATATTGAAATCATAATCTTCCCTTGCGACCGCAAGTGAAAATCCTATCAGAGCAAAGGGCATTGCAAAGACTGTATGACTGAACTTTACAAGGGATAAATACTTATTAACTGATCTGATAATTGTAATCATTTATCTAAAAGCTTCCTGTAAGTTTCGTAGTTTTCAGAACCAAATGTTACAAAGATTACTTTTTCCGGGAAATTGTTTTTTTTAAGAAACCTTTTCGTTTCATTAACAGCTATCATTGCAGCAAGATCTTTCGGGAAGCCAAATACCCCGGTTGAGATTCCGGGAAATGCAATTGTCTTAAACTTCTTTGATTTTGCCAGAGCCAGACAGGTTTGGTAACACGATGCAAGTAATTCAGTTTCATTAGAGCAACCACCATGCCATATCGGACCTACAGTATGCACAACATGTTTGGCTTTAAGTTGGTAACCCTTAGTTATTTTTGACTGACCGGTTTCACAACCATTTAGACTCTCACATTCATCTAGCAGTTCAGGACCCGCAGCACTATGTATTGCTCCATCTACACCACCCCCGCCAAGCAAGGAGTTATTGGCCGCATTAACTATGGCATCAACGTCAAGCGAAGTTATATCTCCATTTATCAATTCAACTCTTGTTTTTTCCATTACCTGATCTGTGCGTTAATCTCTTTTTCAAATATCCTGATAAGATTATTCATAATCTTATCGATATTCTTGTCAGTTAAAGTCTTAAGGTCATCACGAAGGATAAAGCTGACTGCATACGATTTTTTGTTTGTACCCAGATTGTCATTCTCATAAACATCAAAGAGACTAATGTCGTGAAGAATGCTTTTTTCCGTTCTGAATGCAATTTCCCTTATACGCGAGAATGAGATACTTCTGTCTAGTAACAAGGCCAGATCGCGTCGTACTGAAGGGTATTTTGGAAGTTCCTGAAAGGAAATAGTATGATTCCTGATCAGTTTCAGAAGAAAATCCCATTCAATATGACTGTAATATACATCCTGCCCTATATCAAACTGTACCAGATATTTTCTGGAGATACGTCCTGTTTCTGCAACTAATTTATTATTAAATAGATATGTTGTGGATTCTGCGAAATATTTTTTGTCACTTTCTGCAGTCGATAAGGATTCAGGTTTTATCCCGAGCCTGGAAAGAATCATCTCAACTGAAGATTTCATATTGAAGAAATCGGTTGGATTAGTTTTATAATTCCAGTTCTGACGTCCTGTATTACCGGTCAGAAACAGATCAAGTGACGCTTTTTCAATATAATTGTGAGCTTTGGGTATTGATTGCTCCGACTTATTAAAAAAGTAGCAGTGGCCGAACTCATATAGTTTCAGATCGGGATTTTGTCTGTTCAGATTCCTGCTAACAGAACTCAGTCCTCCAAAAAGCAGAGATTGTCTCATTACATTAAGGTCTAAACTGAGAGGATTGGCCAACATAACGAGATGTTCCTTGTTAAAATCATCATTCTGCTCATACCACGACGCAGGATTAAGTGAATTACACATAATTTCTGCAAAACCATTTGCTGACAGAAGATCAGATATAATATTAACAATCTTTTCCCTGTTTGGTTTTTCGGGATACGACAGTGTGGAATTAACATGTTCGCTGATTTCGACATTATTGTACCCGTATATTCTCAGGATTTCTTCAATTACATCTGCTTCCTGTTTCACATCCACACGATAAGTAGGAATCTCAACCGTTAAGTTATCGCCGTTTTCAAGCTCAATCCTTATATCGAGAAGCCCCAGAATCTTTTTTACTACAGGCCGGTCGATATTCTTACCAATAAGCCTGTTTATGTTATTGAAGTTAATATTTATCAATTCAGGTTTCAGAGGTGTGGGATAAATATCAACAATATCGGATGAGATTTTTCCACCAGCGATCTCTTTAATCAGCATTGCGGCTCTTTTTAGAGCCCATGGAGTAATATTTGGATCTGCACCTCTTTCAAACCGGAATGAGGCATCAGTCTTAAGTCCGTGTCTTTTAGATGTTTTGCGTATTGAAACAGGGTTGAAATATGCACTTTCGAGAAAAATATTTTTCGTTGAAGCAATCACACCTGATTTTATGCCACCGAAGACACCCGCAATACACATTCCTTCTTTAGTATTACATATCATAAGGTCTCTTTTGGAGAGGCTTCTTTCGTTACCATCGAGCGTAATGAATTTGCTCTTCTCCGGAAGGTTTTTGATGATGACTTTCCTGCCATCAATTTTGTCAGCATCAAAAGCATGTAATGGCTGACCAACTTCGTGCTGAACATAGTTAGTGATATCCACTACATTATTAATAGGATTGAGTCCGACTGCCCTGAGTTTGTTCTTAAGCCAATCAGGTGATTCTCCAATTGTTACATTGCTTATTGTGATTCCCGTGTATCTGGGGCAATCGGTTGAGTTTTCAATTATTACTACATAAGGATTATCGTCGTTATCAGTCTTGAAGCCAGATACTGAAGGAAGTACTGCTTTTTCTTTCATGCCTGAATTCAGGTTCAGGTATGCAGCTAGATCCCTCGCAACCCCATAATGAGAGCCGCTGTCGATCCTGTTTGGTGTAAGTCCGATTTCAAATACAAAATCTCTTACAATATTAAAATAGCTCCCGGCCGGAGTTCCGGGTTTCACATCTTTATCCAGTACCATAATACCATCATGAGAATTGCCAAGACCGAGTTCGTCCTCAGCACATATCATTCCCTCAGACAATTCTCCGCGTATCTTCGATTTTTTTATCTCCAGACTTTCATCTCCTTTGAAAACTATTGTACCAACAGTTGCCACCGGAACTTTCTGACCTGCTGCAACATTCGGCGCTCCGCAAACTATCTGAAGGGGCTGGGATGAACCAATATCTACGGTTGTAACAGAAAGTTTATCTGCATCAGGATGTTTTTTACAGGTAAGTACTTCACCTATAACGACACCTTTTAGTCCTCCCTTTACAGATTCCCATTCATCCATGCCTTCAACTTCAAGTCCTATGCTGGTTAATATCTCTGCCACCTTTGCAGGTTCAAGATCAATCTTTAAATAGTCCTTAATCCAGTTATATGAAATCTTCATCCCTTGGTTTATCTTAGATAATTATTTTTCAGAGCAAAAGTAAGGAATTTTAAAATACGAGTACGGTTGTGCTCTGATAAAACATGCTCAAACTTTCTCGAATTTTTCTATATTTGTACTCCAAATACATAATATAGATGGTTATTGAAACTGAAGACAGACTGATCCTTTTAACAAATGATGACGGATTATATGCCGGTGGATTGAAAACGCTTCTTGAAGTGATGGAAGAGTTTGGAAAAGTTGTTCTCATTTCTACTATTGAGAGTATGTCAGGAATGTCACAGGCTCTTACAGTAAAAACACCACTTCGTGTTAAACTTCTTGAAGAGAATAGCAAGCACCGTATATATGCTATAAATGGCACTCCGACTGATGGTATTAAACTGGCTATCAATCAATTACTTGACAGGCCTCCTGATTGGGTAGTTTCCGGAATAAATCATGGTTCAAATGCCTCAGTCAGTGTACTATACTCTGGTACAATGGGCGCTGCAATTGAAGGATGTCTTTATGGTATCACCTCAGTTGGCTTTTCCCTTAATAACTTTTCTCCAACAGCCGATTTTTCTACCTGCAAAAAATATATCAGGATTATAATGAAAAAGCTTACAACAGAAGGATTGCCACCTGGTATATGTCTGAACGTTAATATCCCGGCTGGTAAAAAGACTGAAATAAAGGGAATTAAAATTTGCAGGCAATCGAAAGGAAACTGGAAGGAGGAGTTTGAAAAGAGAAAAGATCCGATGGGCAAAACATATTACTGGCTAACAGGTATGTTTCAGAACCATGAACCAGATTCTGCGGATACCGATGAATGGGCCATAGCCAATAACTGGGTTTCAGTGGTACCTGTTACCGTTGATATGACTGCACATTGGTATCTCGATAAACTTAAATCAAAATTTAAAAAATGACAACAGTTGAAAAATATGACAAGGTAATTATCGGATTGATTTCGGGATTCATACTTCCTTTAGTTGTAGGAATTACTATATTTTTATTTACTCATGGTCATAAAACATTAAGCTTATACCTTTCGGAAATTGCCCAGTCAAATATTATTACCCATGCAATAACTCTCTGCGTGTTCCCGAACATTGTTATATTTCTGATATTTAACCGTTTCGACATGCTCCGTTGTTCGAAAGGAGTGCTTGCCATCACAATAGTATGGGCCCTCATCGTTTTTGGCGTTAAGTTTTTGTAATGAGGTTTTTCATTATTGCCGGTGAACAATCGGGTGACCTTCATGGTTCAAATCTGGTCCGGGAACTTTTTGAGGCAGACAAGCAGGCAGAGATATTTTGCTGGGGCGGTGATCTTATGCAATCAGCCGGAGCCACACTGCTTATGCATTACAGAAAACTGGCTTTTATGGGGTTTGTTGCCGTAATAAAAAACCTCGGTGCCATAAGAAAAAATCTATCTCTTTGCAAACAACAAATTATTGAATATAAGCCAGATGTAATAATTTTTATCGATTATGCAGGATTTAACATCCGGATTGCTGAATTTGCCAGAAAAGCCGGGTATAAAACTTTCTATTACATCTCTCCTAAGTATTGGGCATGGAATGAAGGAAGGGTAGAAAAGATTAAGAAATATATCGACCGGATGTTCATAATCTTTCCTTTCGAAGTAGAATTCTACAGAAAGCATGGGATTGTTGTTGATTACAACGGAAATCCTTTGGTAGATGAAACCGAAAAACGTATTGCAACATTTCCTCCAAAAGAAAATATTTATAAGTTACTTGGCATTAAGAAGAAACCAGTTATTGCTCTGCTTGCAGGCAGCCGGAGACATGAAATTGAGCTTGTGCTTCCGGAAATGATTAAGGCAGTGCATCATTTTCCTGATTACCAGTTTGTTCTTGCCGGGGTGAAAAATATTCCTGATGAAATCTACCTTAATGTAATTGGAAATGAGCCTGTTATTTTAATCAAGGAGAAAACTTATGAGATATTATTTGTAGCTGAAGCTGCTCTTGTAACTTCGGGAACAGCAACCCTTGAAGCAGCCCTGATGGGTACTCCGCAGGTGGTGTGTTACAAAGGCGATTTTTTGTCTATGATTATCGCTTGGATGGTTATTAAAGTGAAGTATATCTCACTCGTCAATCTTATAATGGAAAGCGAAGTTATTAAGGAACTGGTGCAGTACGGCCTAAAAGAGAAGAATATTATAAATGAACTAAAAGCTATTTTACTGGGTGGAGTTAAAAGGGAGAAGATATTATCAGACTATGAGCTTCTGAAAGATAAATTAGGGCCGGCAGGAGCTTCCGCAAGGATTGCAAAGGAGATGGTGGAGGAAGTAAGAAGTAGGAAGTAAGAAGTAGGAAGTACGCCACGAAGTTCCCCTCCTTGGAGGGGCTAGGGGTGGGTTAAAAGGAGATTCGACAAAAAAAATATGGGTAGATTAGGGATTTTATTTGTTTTGTTTTTAACTGTCAGTTTTACAGTCGCTTCCGGGCAGGTAAAGATTCGATTATTCTCCAATCAGTCTCCTGAATCAGCTTTGTTTTCTGTTACTGAGGGAAAATATGAAATAAATGCTTTCAATGGTGAAAATCTGATTGCAGGAAAAGGAGAGCCGGTAATTATTACCCGATTTAACGGGAAACTGGCTGTTAAAACCAGAGATTCAAAAGGTATCTTTTGCGATTCTGTTTTACTTAAGGGAACGACAGGTAACGATTCATTCTCACTTCGCACCATTGGAAATTTCCCCGTCAGGCAATTTTATTCAGGCGATCTTGTATGTTTTCCCGACCTCGGGACATTAGTGATAATAAACATTTGCGATATTGAGAATTATGTAGCTGGCGTGGTAAAAGCTGAAGGCGGAAGCGGTAAGAATGAAGAGTACTTTAAATCGCAGGCTGTTATTACCAGAACCTACCTTTATAAATATTTTGATAAGCATATTACCGATAGGTATAATGTATGTGATAACACCCATTGCCAGGCATTTAATGGGTTATCATCCGATACGATTATTAATAATGCTGCCATGGAAACACGTGGCCAGGTTATTCTTGCCCAGGATAGCACGTTGATTATATCAGCGTTTCATTCAAACTGTGGTGGTGAGACTGCTTCAGCTGAAGATGTCTGGTTAACAAGTCAGCCATACCTCCTTGGTAAGATAGATCCATATTGTATCTCCTCGAGAAATTCAGTATGGGATACGAAGATAAGTCTGTCTGAATGGCTGAAATATCTGAAAAAATCGGGATATAAAGGACCAACGGAAGATTCAACCCTGTTTGGGTTTTTACAAAAGTCGAGACTTCCCGATTACAGAATAGGTACCTTTACTATCCCTTTGAGAACTATCAGAACTGACTTTAATCTCCGGTCAACATTCTTTTCGGTTATTATTGATAGTGACTCAGTAGTTTTTAAAGGAAGAGGCTATGGTCATGGCGTAGGTCTTTGTCAGGAGGGTGCAATGGTAATGGCATCAAAAGGATTTAATTACAAACAGATCATTGATTTTTATTACTTTGGCGTTCTGATTGCGGATATAAAAGATGCAAAACTTATGCCACCTGATAATTGGCAACCCCCCAACCCCCATGAAGGGGGGCTAATCCGTTGGCAAAATGCGATGAACCCCCTTTAGGGGGCAGGGGGCAAAAAGGCTGGGGGGCAAGGGGGGTGAAAGCTTGGGGTGATGAAGAATTTATGATATAATATATTGAAAAATAAACAAATATAACGTATTGAAAATTAATTAATTACATGTTTGCGATTTTTATAAAAGAAATAAGCGGGTTCTTTAGCAGTCTTACTGGTTATATAGTAATTATTGTCTTCCTGCTTATTAACAGCCTTTTCATGTGGATCTTCCCGGGTGAATGGAATATTTTCGACAATGGTTATGCAGGGCTCGATACTATGTTTTTGCTCTCCCCATGGGTGTTCCTGTTCCTGGTGCCGGCTGTAACAATGAGGATGTTTGCGGAAGAAAAAAGATTGGGTACAATTGAATTGATTTTCTCAAAACCAATTACTGAGAGAGGGATAATATGGGGTAAGTATCTGGCTTCAGTTTCTCTTGTCCTTCTTGCCCTGCTTCCGTGTTTTATTTATTACATTTCTGTTTACATGCTTGGAGAAACTCCCGGTAATCTGGATAAAGGTGGTACCTGGGGAGCTTTTATAGGACTGTTCTTTCTGGCATCAGTATACGCTTCTGCAGGTTTATTTGCTTCATCGCTCACAGATAATCAGGTAATTGCATTTATTGTTGCAGTCCTACTCTGTTTCATAATGTTCATGGGTTTTGATTCATTCGCTTATCTGCCTGTATTGAAAAACCTGGACGAATTTGTAATCAGACTTGGAATTAACGAACATTATAAGTCAATCAGCAGAGGTGTTCTTGATATCAGGGATGTAGTTTATTTTGTGGCTGTTGTAACTATTTTCAATGAAGCAACCAGACTGGTTTTGTTATCGCATAATTGGAAGAAAAAAAGCTGACCCATGACTGCTGACTCAAATAAAAACATAAAATTCAGAAGCTGCATACAATTTTTTACGGTTGTTGCCGCCATCATCATTTTAGCATATGCAACCTCATTAATCCGACTTAGATTAGACCTTACAGAAGATAGCAGGTACACTCTTTCCAAACCAACCAGAAAGGTGCTTTCGGGAGTAAAAAATGATATCTATGTTCAGGTTTATCTCGACGGTGATATTCCCATTCCCTTAAAACGACTTAAGCGCTCTGTAAGCGAAATGCTTGACGAGTTCAGGATTGCTTCCGGTCGTAAGATAGATTTTGAGTTTATTAATCCCTCCGAAGGTAAAGATTCTAAACAGCGGGAGACTCAATATCAGACACTTGTAAATAAAGGATTGACACCAATTAATATTCAGTCTGGTGATATTGAAGGTGGTTCAACTCAGAAAATAATATTCCCGGGTATGATCGTAAATTATAACGGTATTGAGATCCCTGTAAATTTTCTTGAAAATAATCCCTCTATACCTTATGAACAAAATATTCTGCATTCGGTTGAGGGACTTGAATATGAGATGATTCAGACAATTTCCACCCTTAGCTCAGATACTATCTATAAAGTAGCATTCCTGGAGGGACAGGATGAAATATCTGAAATTCAGACAGCAGATATTACAATGAATCTCGCTAAGTTTTTTACAATAGACAGAGGTGCTATTGGAGGAAAAGCCGGTATACTGGACAAATACGCTGCAGTGGTTATTGCAGGTCCTGAAAAAGAGTTTAATGAATCCGACAAACTGGTTCTGGATCAGTACATTATGAATGGAGGCAAAGTTATGTGGCTTTTTGATGAAGTGGCAGTGAATGCTGATAGCCTGGTTTATGGCACAACAGTAGGACTATACCGGCCATTAAACATTGAGGATCAGCTTTTCAGATATGGTGCAAGAGTAAATCCGGTGATTGTTCAGGATATTGAGTGTATGATCATAAGGCTCACAGTTATGAGCGCCGGTGCACGCCAGCAGGTTGTTCCGGCCCCCTGGGTTTATTATCCTTTGCTAAACCCTTCTCAGGATAACCCTATAACCAGAAATCTGAATAAAGTGAAAGGTGAATTTGTAAATTTTATTGACACTGTGGGACTTGATCCGGCAATTAAGAAAAGAATCCTTCTTACCACATCAAATTTAAGCCGTACTATTTCACCTCCTGTATTAATAAGTTTAAAAGAGGCTGAATTAGCGCCTAAAGAAAATGATTTTAATAAGTCAAATCTTCCGGTTGCTGTTTTGCTTGAAGGAGTTTTTCCCTCTGCTTTCAGGAACAGGATGACTGACAAACTTACGGAGGATAAAAATTTTAGAATCAAGACAGAAAGCAAAAAAAACAAAATGATAGTTATTGCCGATGCTGATATTATAAGGAACGAGGTAAGAAGGGTAGGATTGAAAGAAACTCCTTTTCCATTGGGTCAGGATAAATATACAGGACAAGTTTTCGGGAATAAGGATTTCCTGGTTAACTGTCTTAATTACCTGGTGGACGATAATGGGATAATGGAATTAAGATCGAGAGAACTGAAGTTAAGGCTCCTGAACTCAGCCAAAATCAAAACCGGGAAATTGAAGTGGCAGCTTGTAAATACTGCCGGCCCCATTTTGATAGTTGTTTTGGCTGGATTGATTTATAGCTATTTAAGAAGAAGAAATTACACAAGATATTGAAAATGAATAGAATAATTGTCAGAATTGGTGTGTTGTCTGCTGTTGTAGCACTAATTCTTTTCATTATTTTAAAAAACAGATCGCCTTTTGGAAAAAGCAACAGCTCCTTCCTCTCAGAACCTGACCAGCAGATAACAAAGATTGAATTTTCAGAAGGTAGCAGGAAGTTGTATCTTGAAAAAGATAAAGATACGTGGTTAATAAATGGAAAAACTGAGGCAAGAAAAAGCGGTGTTCTCTTTATTCTCAGGGTTTTGCAGGAGATAAGGATTAAGTCTCCCGTTTCTTCAGAATTGTTTAAAAGTGAAATAACAGATAAAGGAATTAAGCCCGTCAGGGTGAAAGTCTTCGAAAAGAGAAAACTGCTTAAATCATTTCTGGTTTATAAAACCCAATCGAATATCTATGGAAATATAATGAAAGTAAATAACAGTTCAAAACCGTTCATTGTATCTGCGCCGGGTTATGAAGGCGATATCGGATCGGGATTTACCCTTAACGAGTTGTTTTGGCAGACTTATAATATTTTTAATCTGATGCCTTCAGAAATAGCTTTAGTCAGACTGGAGAATATGTCCGACACAGCATCCTCATTTTCAATAGTTAATAATAATCACCATTTCATTCTTTCCGATTTGTCGCGGGAGCTTATTGGGTGGGATTCAGCCATGGTTACACGATATCTTTCATATTTTGCACGGATACCATTTGAATCGTGGGCCCTCGATATGAGCGAAGACCAGGTAAAAAATGTCGAATCGCAACGTCCTCTGTATAAACTAACTGTTGAAACCGTAGGGCAAAAGAAAATAATACTTACTCTATGGGAACGTACGAAAGATGAAAATGGAGTTAATTCAGTTGACACCGACAGGATGTTCGGCAAAACACAGGAGAGGAATGAGCTATTTATAATCAGATACTTTGATATTGATCCTCTCCTTAAGAAGTGGTCATATTTCTATCGTGAATAATATTCCTGGCAGATAATTTTATCTTATTATCTTTTGAAAGGCTTGAAAATCAATTTATTTACCCCAGCCCCAAGGGGATTTCCTTCAAATCAATCTTTTCAAACCAGAGGGATTCCTTTCGCTTAACTCGTTTCAAACTAAGGGGATTCCTCATTCCGCTTCGCTGCATTCGGAATGACAGCGTCGTCGTGGAGGAAGAGGGAAAAAGGGGAGGTGCGCCGGAGGCGCACTTCCCCTTTTTCCCCCTTTGAATGCCCTGTAACATCCTGTCATCCCGAGCGTTAGCGAGGGATCCCCAAGGGATAGAGCTAAACATCATTTTAACTCTAAATTTTTAAGGTAACATTTCGCTAATTCTGATACTTTGCATGTATTGATAATTTTCTATCAAACAAGATGATTAAATATCGTGTAAATTACGATTTTGTCTTAATCATTCTAACACCTGACATAACGCAAAAATATTTTTTGTTTGATGTAATAGTTTTTTTTTTGTAATATTGGTAATTAAGAAATGAAGATTAGTTATCGTTTAATTAATTCATTATCAAATAGTTAGTAAATTTTAGAATCATTAAATCAACCTAAAACAATACAAATATGAAATTTGTAGTTTCCAGTTCTGAACTTCTGGGTCATCTTCAGGCAATAAACCGGGTAATCAGTTCGAAGAATACCCTTCCGATACTTGATAATTTTCTTTTTAATCTTACAAAAAATGATCTTGAGATTACGGCATCGGATCTTGAATCAACCCTGATAACCAGGATGAAACTTGAAAATACAGATGGCGTCGGTACAATTGCCTTGCCTGCAAGGATACTTCTTGATACATTAAAAGAGTTTTCTGCACAGCCACTCACATTTGATATCAACATTGAGACTATGGCTCTTGTTATAAGCTCTGAAAACGGAAAATTCAATGTCGTAGGTCATAATGGTATTGATTTTCCAGCTTTACCTTCAATAAAAGCCGATAAAAAGTTTTCATTTGAGATAAATGCTGATGTAATGCTGGCAGGCATTACAAGAACTCTGTTTGCTACAGCAGATGATGAACTTCGTCCTGTAATGGGAGGTATATTTATAGAGGCTTCGACTGATAAAATTACTTTTGTGGCATCCGACGCTCATAAACTGGTCAGGTATCAGAGAACTGATGCGCACGCTGATGGAAATGCATCATTTATTCTCCCAAAGAAACCTGCCTCCCTGTTAAAAAATATTCTGCCAAGGGAAGTAGGACCGGTAACTGTTGAATTCGATGATAAAAATGCATTTTTTATCCTGAGCGATTATAAGGTAGTGTGCCGTCTGGTTGAAGGCAACTATCCGAATTATAATTCAGTGATTCCCAAGAATAATCCTCGTAAAATCACAATCGACAGATTAGAATTTTATAATATACTTAAGAGAGTTTCAGTGTTCTCTAATCAGGCAAGCAATCTTGTCAAACTTCAGCTTAAAGGTAACCAGATTGTTGTTTCTGCACAGGATATAGATTTTTCTATTTCTGCGTACGAAAGAATAAAGTGCCAGTATGAAGGTGAGGAGATTGAAATAGGCTTCAAATCGGTCTTCCTGCTTGAAATTCTAGCAACTATTGCATCACAGGATGTTATGATGGAGCTCGCAGATCCAACGCGTGCCGGACTGTTCCTTCCAGCAATTACAGAAAATGAGTCGGAAGATCTCCTGATGCTCCTGATGCCAATGATGATAAATTCATAACCATTGAATCTTAATCTTAAACGTTCACTGGCTTTTATCGATCTTGAGACTACAGGTGTTAATGTTTCAACTGATCGTATTGTTGAGCTTTCTGTACTGAAAATCAGTCCAAATGGCAAAGAGGAGTGGATGAGCACACGTGTGAATCCGGAGATGCCGATTCCTCCTAAAACAACTGCAATACACGGGATCAAAGATGAAGACGTTGTAAACTCACCCGTATTTAAGGAAGTCGCCAAAAATCTTGCACTCTTTCTTGAAGGGTGCGACCTTGCAGGTTACAATGCAATTAAGTTTGATATTCCTGTTCTGGCAGAAGAATTCCTTAGGGTAAATATCGATTTTGACTTCACAAAACGAAGGTATATAGACGTTCAGGTTATTTTTCATAAAAAAGAACAACGTACTTTAACAGCAGCATACCAGTTTTATTGCAAGAAGGACCTCGAAGGTGCACATGGTTCGAAGGCCGATACTGCTGCCACTTTTGAAGTCCTTAAATCTCAGCTAGACAGATATAAAGATCTTGAAAATGATGTTGAGAAGCTGGCTGATTTCAGCTCTTTTAATACAAATGTAGATTTTGCCGGAAGAATAATCCTTGATGAAAACGGGGTGGAAGTATTCAATTTTGGCAAACATAAGGGTAAGGCGGTTGAGAAAGTTTTTAATGAGGAGCCAGCTTATTATTCATGGATGATGAATGGGGATTTTCCTCTCTATACTAAAAAAGTGCTTACTGAGATTAAACTCAGATCATTCGGAAAAACAAAAATATAAAATGAAGATAATCTGTATCGGACTGAACTACAGGAAACACGCAATTGAGATGGGGTCGAAACTTCCGGAGGAACCACTGGTTTTTCTAAAACCCGATTCATCAATCCTGAAAAACAACAAACCATTCTTCCTGCCGGATTTTTCTGAAAATATTCAGCACGAAGTCGAGGTTGTAATTAAGATCAGCAAACTCGGAAAGGGTATTTCGGCAAAATTTGCTCCCAGGTATTTTGATGAGTTCACTCTGGGAATTGATATTACTGCCCGCGATCTGCAGAGCCGTCTGAAAGCTGCCGGAATGCCATGGGAGATTTCTAAAGGTTTCGATGGCTCGGCGCCTCTTGGCAGTTATATTCCTGTCAGCAGTGTAAAGGATATGGATAACCTTGATTTCAGACTGGAAATTAATAATAAGGTTGTTCAGGCAAGTAATACCTCTGATATGATATTCAGTTTTAATCAGATAATAGAATATGTATCAAAGTTTTTTACGCTCAAAACAGGCGACCTGATATTTACAGGAACACCTTCAGGAGTAGGCAAACTTCATAAGAATGATAACCTTGTAGCATACCTTGGCGATAAACCTCTTTTGGATTTTGTCATAAAATAAAAATATTATTGCAATTGCAGAATAGCAAAACTTTAGATTAATTTAGTAACTTAGTTTTATTTTTCCAGAAATAATTACAATAAAATATCTATTTTTATTTTAATTGAGATTAAACAGATCAAGTAATTAATTATCCTATGAAAGAAAAAAAAACTGTTACAAGACGATCTTTTATTCAGAGCTCGGCAGGAGCTGCTGCTTTGTTAACTCTTCCTACTATTATCCCTTCAAGTGTATTTGGTGCAAATGACAAAGTACGGGTCGCTGTACTTGGGGTAAATGGCCGGGGTACTAACCATATTCAGGGTTTATCTGCTCTTGAAAATGTAGAGGTGGCTTGTTTATGTGATCCTGATCTGGTAGTGTTAGCTAAACGTGCCAGTGAGTTTGAAACGAAATATGGAAGAAAAGTAATTCAACAACAGGATCTAAGGAAAGTATTCGAAGATAAATCTATTGATGCTGTTACAATTGCCACTCCTAACCATTGGCACGCTCTTGCCACTATCTGGGCATGTCAGGCAGGTAAGGATGTTTATGTTGAAAAACCCGGATCATTTAATATTCGTGAAGGTCGAAAGATGGTTGAAGCTGCCGCAAAGTATGACCGAATTGTTCAGCATGGTGTCCAGTTACGTAGTTCTGTTGCTGTTCAGGAAGCTATAGGTCACCTTCGCAATGGTCTGATTGGAGATGTTTATATGGCCAGGGGGCTTGTTTATCGCCGGCGAGATGATATCGGTAACAAAGGCACTGAACCGGTACCTGAAGGACTCGACTATGATCTCTGGACTGGTCCCGCTGAAAAACGGCCATTCTCACGCAATGTTGTTCATTATAACTGGCACTGGAATTGGAACTACGGTAATGGTGATGTTGGCAACCAGGGAATTCATGAAACGGATCTTTGTATGTGGGGACTGAATGTTGGTTTCCCGGAGAGGATTACTGCCGGTGGTGGTAAATTCCTGTTTAACGATGCCAAAGAGACTCCTGAAGTTCTTTCTTCAACATATCATTATCCTAAAGAAAAGAAAATCATTGAATTTGAAGTCAGACCATGGATCACGAATCTGGAAAATGGAGTGGGAGTTGGAAATATTTTCTATGGAAATAAAGGTTACCTTGTTGTTAATGGTTATGATACGTATGAAAGTTTTCTTGGAGATAAAAGGGAACCAGGTCCAAAGAACAAAGGTGGGGGAAACCATTTTCTTAATTTTATAGATGCTGTACGCGCTCATGATAAGAAAATACTTAATGCTCCCGTTGAAACATCTCACCTTTCTTCAGGTCTTGCTCACCTGGGAAACATTGCATATCGCACAGGCCGTACTCTGAATTTTGACCCGGTAACCGAAAAATTCATTGGTGACGAAGAGGCTAATTTATATCTGACTCGTCCGGCAAGGCAACCTTTTGAGGTTCCTGATAAAGTATAAACAGTAACTCTGGATAATTCTTAAAAACGTCATTGCTCTAATTGAGAAAGCGATGACGTTTTTTCATTTGTGATAAACCTGTGCTTGATTTCATCTTTTAAAACAACACTTGCTTTTTGCTTAAAATATTCACCGGCAAGATTATTCTCTATAAGAATTATTCGAACATAGTCAATCGCTTTTTGTACCGTCATTGACCTTTTACGATGTATATGACCTCTTTCAGGATGGGCATTAAGAAATGAAGGTCGTTCGAATTTTTGAGATAAAAACGGAAACATTAATCCGAATGCATTACTGTATGCTTCCCACCTTGATACACCTCCAACGCCTGCAGAACTATCACCTTCATCCTGAACCTCATCATGTAAGATGATCCCTATTGCTCCTTCTTTTTGATAATTTTTAAGCTGCCTGAAAAGTTCTGATTCCGGAGCGATCATGCTGGCACCTAATACAAGATGAAATGGTTTTTTGAAAAAGTCATTCGACTTGTTCTTTTCGGCAAGATAACAGGTAGTCTGGGCTGCAACGATACTCCCTGAGCTTGAGGATGTTATAATAACCTGAGTATCAGGAGAAAGCCCGGCCCCGGCAATCTGCATGTAAGCTGCGATAGTAATTCTTTGAATTTCAGGATGTTCAATTGGTTTCTGAGCATTATTTAAGGCCCATATAACATTCATTATGGGAGATCTGAAATATATTCCTTTAATAAGTTCAAAATCATCTGCGAGAATTTGTTTCATCAGCCTGATGAATGAACCTGTAAATATGTTAAATTTATTATCCGCTGTTTCACCCCCGGCAAAGAAAAAGACCTTATATTTTTCTATTAAGTTAGTTGGATTATGAGAATTATCTTCGAGCATACTAATACCTGTTTGACTTACATTGCAAATATAGAATAATGAATCTTACAAGTCTAATTTACCGGTTTAGTGATCTTTAATAATTTTGTAAAAAGCATGACTGTTTTTAATGAGAATAGACAATGATGATTAAGGAATTACAACTAGCTTGAAAATCAATGGATCTTTATGTCTGATTCCAAATGCTCAATATATTTTTTACAGATAGTAATGAATTATTGATACTATTAATAACTTTGAGCGTTAATTTAATTCTAATAATGATGGGAAATTTTGGTGCTACAGAAATAATTCTGATTTTGGTCGTAGTTGTTCTTCTATTCGGGGGGAAAAAAATTCCTGAACTGATGAAAGGAATTGGACAGGGGATGAAAGAGTTTAAGAAAGCTTCGCAGGTTGAAGACGAAGCTGATAAAAAGAACGAAGAACCTAAAAAAGAAGAAAAAAAGTAAAGGGCACTTTATTTATATTTTGAACACTCAGAATTACATAACATGCTGTAAATCAATCTGATATAAAATATTTCGGTGTTTTTCTGTGTTTTGTTCCCAACTCGTAGCTATAAGCGATCTCAATGAGTATTGGTTCGCTCCAGGCTCTGCCGAAAAATGTAACACCAACAGGCAAATCGTCTACAAAGCCCATAGGTACAGTAATTGCAGGGTATCCCGATATTGCAGCCAGTGAAGAACTGCCACCAACAAAATGATCGCCCAGAATAAGATCTGTTTTCCATGCCGGAGACCCAGTCGGTGCCATTATCGCATCGAGCTTTTCAGAATTCATTACTTTATCAATTCCTTCCTCCCTTGTTGCTCTGTTCATTAGGGCCAGCATCTTTTTGTATTCAGAAGACTCAAGGTCTCCTTTCTTGTCAGCCTTTTCAAGGATTTTCTGATCAAAATATTTTAATTCAACAGAGTCTGACTTATTAAACGCTATAAGTTCCTTAAGACTTTTAACCGGAGCATTAATGCCAGGTCCTCCAAGGTATTTGTTAAGTCCGTCTTTAAATTCATAAAGCATCACCTCGAATGAAGCATCTTCATAGCTCTCTCCTTTTGGCATTTCAATTTCAATAATTACTGCTCCATTTGTTTTTAGCCATTCAACTGTTTCATTCATAAGGGTATCGACTTTGTCAGAAAAGCCCATCGTTTTTTTAAGAAGCCCTATACGCTTACCTTTCAACCCATCTTTTTTCAGAAACTTAGTGTAATCACTCAGGGACTTTCCCGAAGAAGCTTCTGTTTTTGAATCCAAAGAGTCGGTCCCGGTTAATGCTCCCAGAGCGATTGCTACATCTTCAACCGTTCTTCCCATTGGGCCGGGTGTATCCTGGGTATAAGATATGGGAATAATCCCTGTGCGGCTAATCAGACCCACTGTTGGTTTAATTCCAACTATCCCATTATTATTAGCCGGGCATACAATTGAACCATTTGTTTCAGTACCAATGGCCAGCATACACAGATTGGCAGAAACTGCTACACCCGATCCTGCACTGGACCCACACGGATTTCGATCTAGTACATAAGGATTCTTTGTTTGTCCTCCTACACCACTCCAGCCACTCGACGATATGATGGCGCGAAAGTTGGCCCACTCACTAAGGTTTGATTTTGCTATAATGATGGCTCCTGCTTCACGTAATTTTTTTGCAATAAAACTATCTGTCACAGGAAAGGAGTTTCTTAATGCTGTTGACCCTGCTGTCGTGGGCATCCTGTCGTGTGTATCTATATTATCCTTAAGGATTACAGGGACTCCGAACAATGGGCCGGTGATCTTTCCTGAAGCCATCTCCTTGTCGAGCTCTTCTGCGATTTTAAGGGCATCAGGATTAACCATAATGATCGAGTTAAGCATTGGGCCGTTTTTATCAATCTCATTTATACGGTCCAGGTAAACCTTTACCACATCTTTTATAGAGTATTTACCTTCTTTATATCCTTGTTGTAACATTGATATTGTCATCTCTTCAATCCAATTGTCAGAAAGGGCTTTGTCGGGCATTTTATTTACCGGAGATTTACATGTTATGAGTAATAAAATTGCCGAAGCGATTAAAATTGAAAATTTAGATAATCGGGATCTCTTCATCATAACGGAGTTAAATTTGTGCAAAATAAATACCTGAAATTTTCCAGCTTGATAATGTTATAAAATTATGAATAATAAATCAATTTCAATACATTTGTTGTTATGGCAGATGCCCGATATTTAACTTATCGGTACCCAAATGTTGCATACTTGCCGTTACAAAGTTGATTATTTGACGATGAACAACATTTACCTTCAGATTCCCAGTCAGTTAGAAGTTAATTCTACTCTGGTACTTGCAACTGTGACGAGGACACTTGGTTCCACCCCACAGAAACCAGGCAGCTCGGCGTTATTCGGCAAGAAAGGTCTTATTACCGGTACAGTGGGTGGTGGTATTGTTGAAGGAAAAATTCAGATAATAGCTCTTGAATTATCTATAACAAAAGAATCCGGACATTTCCATTATAATCTGGCTAACGATATTGCAAATACTGAAGATGCAATCTGTGGCGGACAGATCAGTATCCTGGTTGATGCCAATCCGGAAAACAGTTTGCCTGTATTTGAACAATTAAAAGAATCATTGGCAAACAGGATCCCAGGGGTACTTATAACAATGGTTACAGGCGCTACTGAAAGAACAGTTCTTATTAACCGTTACTGGATAAGTGAAACTTTTAAACCATCAATTCCTGTTGAGTTTCTTGAAAAGATCGAGCCTGTTGCTATAAGTTTGCTCAGCGCAGGAGATCAGTCGGACTTCAGAGAAATGGAGCTTTTCATTCCTGGAAAGGAGCCTTCCTCATTATTCTTTCTTGAACCCATTTTTCCCCGACCACATTTGGTTATTGCGGGTGCCGGGCATATAGGGAAGGCTTTATCTCATCTTGCCCATAGGCTCGAATTTGAGATTACTGTAATCGACGATCGTCCAGAATTTGCAAATCATACAAACATTCCTGATGCCGACCATATTATATGCAAAGATATTGGTGAGACTATGAAGGAATTGGTGAAAAATGCCGACATTTATGTTGTAATAGTATCGCGGGGTCATAAAGATGATGCAGCTGCACTGAAGCATTGTATTGTCTCCGATCTGAAGTATACCGGAATGATAGGAAGTAAAAAGAAGATTTCTGCAATGCGGAATCATTTTATTGAAAACTCATTGGCAACTCCATCACAATGGGCAAAAATATATGCCCCGGTTGGAATTGATATTCAATCACAAACAGTTGAAGAAATAGCCATTAGTATAGCAGCACAGTTGGTACAGGTTCGAAATAATAAACTGTAGAGACGCGATGCTTCGCGTCTAAGTAAACAGTAGATACGCGATGTTCGCGTCTCAGTAACCATATTTTTAGTATAAGTCTAAATATTAGAGATTTAACCCCCTTTAGGGGGAAGGGGCGAAAAAGAAAAAAGGGACGGAGTGGGTAAGAATAATAGAATAATAGATTAATAATAATTTATGGACGGTATTGGAGCAATAATTCTTGCAGCAGGAGAGTCGAAAAGAATGGGATTTCCAAAAATGCTCCTGCCTTTTCATGGCGCTACAATGATAGAAAATGTTATTGCTAATGTATCTGAATCGTTGGTTGAATCTGCTCTGGTTGTATTGGGAGCTGAAAAGGATAAGCTTATTGAGGTGATCAAAAAAACAACAGCAACCTGGTGCTATAATTATAATTATAAAGAAGGTATGCTTTCCTCAGTAAAATGTGGATTTCAAAACTTATCTTTAGATATTAAAGTTGTTTTAGTTTTTCAGGGCGATCAGCCTCTTATCACTTCGGATGTAATAAATTCATTAATAGAGTCTTATAAATCATCCGGAAAGGGAATTGTAATACCGGTATATAATGGAAAGCGTGGACATCCTCTACTTATCGACAGGAAATATAGTAACGATATAGAAAAGCTTGATACGCGTGATGGTCTGAGATCATTAGCCTATAAGTTTTCAGAAGATGTATTAGTGGTTGAAACAGAATGTCCCGGGATCCTACGTGATTTTGATACTTACGAAGAATATATAAATGAAATAAATCAAACAGAGTAAATATGGAAAAGACTATTAATTTTCAGTTAAACGGAAAGAAAACAGAAGTGTTGATCGATCCTACCCTTACTCTTCTTTGGGTACTCAGGAATCAATTCGGGCTGACAGGAACCAAATTTGGTTGCGGAATGGGATTTTGCGGTTCGTGTACTATTCTGATTGACAATGAACCTGTCAGATCATGCCAGTTATCTGTTGGAGATGTTGAAGGTAAAAAAGTTGTTACAATTGAAGGTCTGGCTGTAAAAGGCAAATTACATCCGGTTCAGAAAGCATTTGTTGAACACGATGCACTTCAGTGTGGATTCTGCACGCCGGGAATGATAATGAATGCAACCGGACTTTTAATTAAAAATCCGTCGCCATCAATCCAGCAGATTAAGGAGGGCATGGAAGATAATTTATGCCGTTGTGGAGCACATGTACGTATAATTGATGCTATTCAGACTGCATCCAAAGAAATGAAAGGAGCTAAGTAATTATGAAAAAGAAAATAACTGATAATCAGTCTTGGTCAGAGATCCGCGACCAATATGGAGTAGACAGAAGAGATTTCTTTAAAATCCTCGGAACCGGCATAATCATTTTTTTCAGGCCATGGGAAGCACTGGATGCACTTGCCCTGCCTGCACCGCAGGCCAGAGCACTTCCAAAAGACTATAATGCATTTCTGCAAATTGCAGAGGATGGGACTGTAACATGTTTCACCGGTAAAATTGAAATGGGACAGGGTATAATTACCTCTCTGCCTCAGATGATGGCCGATGAACTGAATGTTCCTCTTGAAAAGGTAAAAATGATTATGGGAGATACTGATCTGTGTCCCTGGGATGCCGGAACATGGGGCTCATTAACGACAAGGGCTTTTGGTCCTTCCATGCGGGCAGCTGCTGCTGAAGCAAAAGGAGTACTGATTCAATTGGCCTCTGAAAAACTCGGAGTGCCATCAGCTCAGCTGGAGGTCAGCGATGGAGTTGTTAAGGATACCAAAGATCCGAAGAAATCTTTAACTTATGCTCAGATTACCAAAGGTCAGAAAATTGAAAAATTTCTGGATGTGAAACCAACCGTAGAAGATTATGCAAAATTCAACTATATAAGTAAATCGTATCATCATACCGACGCTAAAATAAAAGTTACCGGAGAGGCAAAGTATGCAGGCGATCTTAAGCTTCCCGGAATGTTATTTGCCCGGATTTTGCGGCCTCCTTCACATGGAGCTAAACTGACATCTGTGGATTATTCTGCAGCGGAGATAGTACCTGGAACAAAAGTTGTCAGAGACGGTGACTTTATTGCTGTATTAAACGAGAACAGAGACCTGGCAGATCAGGCTATTGTTAAGATTAACGCAGAATACTCATTTAACGAGCTACCTCAAAATGATAAGACAATTTTTGAGACTATGTTAAAAGCAGATTCTACTGTAAGGGTACTAAGAACTCAGGGTGATCTGGAAGCTGGAAGAAGTCTTTCTGAAAAGATATTTGAATCGGAATTTCACGACCCATATTTAGCTCATGTACCTATGGAAACGCATACTGCTCTCGCACAGCTCGAAGGTGATAAGGTGACTGTTTGGGCAGGCACACAATCGCCTTTTGGCCTTCAGGATACCATTGTAAGGGAACTGGGGTTTCCCCGTGAGAAGGTGAGAGTCATTACCCCTTTTGTAGGGGGTGGTTTCGGAGGTAAAGCTCCTTCACAACAAGGCGTTGAAGCAGCAAGACTTGCAAAGATGACCGGGAAACCGGTTATGGTAGTCTGGACACGTGACGAAGAGTTTTTCTATGATGTGGTCCATCCCGCCGGAGTTATTAAAATCAAATCAGGAATGGATAAAGCCGGTTTGATAAAACTTTGGGATTATCATCTTTATTATGCCGGAACAAGAGGGTCGGAGACAACCTATGATGTTCCAAATGCAACAACAACCAGCTACAGTCAGAAACGCGACGCTCCGGCCATTCATCCGTTCGCAACAGGTGCATGGAGAGCTCCAAACAATAATACGAATACTTTTGCCAGAGAGGTCCAGATCGACATTATGGCTACTGCAGCAGGTATCGACCCGCTTGAATTCCGTCTTAAAAATCTTAATGATCAGAAAATGATTGACTGCCTGAAGGCAGTTGCAGATCTGTTCAAATATGTACCAGGCAAAACTCCCGGCGGGAGAGGTATTGGAGTTGCGTGTGGTGCAGATGCCGGAAGTTACGTAGCTCATATGGCTGAAGTAAAAGTAGATAAAAATACCGGAAAAGTTCAGGTTATCCGCATAGCCTGTGCGCAGGAGATGGGGCTATGTGTTAATCCTCAGGGCTCAATAATACAGATGGAAGGTTGTATTACCATGGGACTTGGTTATGCTCTTTCAGAGGAAGTGTTTTTTGAAGGTGGAAATATTACTGACCGCGGGTTCGATACTTATCAGATACCCAAGTTCTCGTGGCTTCCACAAATTCAGACAAAAATTCTCGAAAGAAATAATGAAGCTCCGCAAGGCGGTGGTGAACCCTCGATAATTGCTATCGGTGCAGTAATCGCAAATGCTATTTTTGATGCAACAGGTGCCAGATTGTACCGGATGCCAATGACGCCGGCCAGGGTGCTTGAGGCTTTGAAGAAGGTATGAGGTTGAGGCTGAGGTTGAGGTTGAGAAATTCTTAGCCTTAGCCTTAGCCTTTGTGGTAATTAGTATATTAATAGAAAGAGGAGGGGAAGAATAATTCCGATAATAGTGAGGATTGCTCCCCTTTTTGTTATTCCGTTTTTTCCTTTAATTATGAATAACCCCGTAACAGTCACAATGATAAGAGCAATACAGAAGATATCACTAAAGTATTTCCACCATCTGCCGGGATTGTAATGCAGAAAGTTGATCTGATAAAAGAGCGGTCTTTTACTTATCTTTTCAATAACGCCTTCGCCTGTTAAAGCATCTATCTGAATAAATCCTCCATCGATGAAGATAGTAACTTTATTTCCTGCAGGGAAATGATATGTCTTATACTCCAGGTCCGATGAAATACTTTTAATTATGTTTTGAGCTACATCATTTTTAAAAGATTCTCTGTTTATCGGAATATCTGTTTTAAAGCTGCGGTAATCAAATATGTAGTTTGGATTCCAGTTGTTTTTGTGATTCAGGGCAATTCCTGAAATAGCATATATAATGGTTAATCCGGCTATCAGATAACCTATATCACGATGCGTAACCCTGTTCAACTTTGACAATTTCATTTTTGAAAAAAATTATAAACAGGTTATTTATAAATGGGCAGAGACACAAAATATTGTGTCTCTACTACCCATTGGCTTCTAGGTTAAATTAAAATCTAAAATAGATCAGCAGGTTATTTTACTGTATGGCTGATGTAATCCATTTTAATATTCGAAAGAGAGGCTTGTTTTGCAAGTGCCTTTTCTGTAACACAAGTATCTGCTCCCATAGGTTTTGCCACACCTTCTGCCATCGTAGGTGCAGGTTTTTCAGATGCTGCCATTTCCGGTGAACTGCCTGCTTTGGCTATAACGCCTTCGACAACAACATTGCT
The DNA here is from genome assembly GCA_036508535.1 of Bacteroidales bacterium. GTDB lineage: Bacteria > Bacteroidota > Bacteroidia > Bacteroidales > VadinHA17 > LD21. The sequence goes on from DATCHE010000086.1 coordinate 49,315, forward strand.
ACCAAGTAGTTCCATCGGGAATTTAGGCATATTCTCACCGGCAGCTATATATAAACTGATATCAGGATTTTCACCTACAATGAATAATTTTTTCCCTGTCTCGGTACAAACATGAATTACTTTACCCTCAACTATAATATTTTTACCAATATAGCTGTCAGGGTTTTCAATGAGAGATGCAAATTCGACTTTCACAGCCTTAGATGAATCTTCAACTTTTGATGAAGCTTCTTTTTTACCTGTATTACCGCACGAAGAAATAACTGCAGCAATTATTACGAAAGAAAAGATACGTCTGATCATAGAGAATAATTTTAGTTAGATTTGATTACATTTAATTATCTGGTGCAATATCTGAAAAAAAATGGTAAAAATCAATATATTTATCGTCTAAACGGTTATAGTTGGTCATTACAACATATAACTAAGTAAAAAAAACTTCAGAATGTGAATCGAAATGAAACTACTCATCAAATCGAAATATTATAACTTAAAAAAAACTCAAATGAAACAACACTCCAGGCAAATAAGGTTTATTGCATGGCTCTTAGCCGGCATTTTATTTTTAATTCTGCCACAGATTTTATCGGCACAGGCACTTGTGTCGATTCGTGAAGCGGATGAAAATATTCCGACATATCCTGCGGGCCCTCCCGATCCTAACCCTATGTTTTTCTTTGGCAAACAATCGCAGGGTGCCGAGGGACGTATTTATCCCTATCCACTCTATGATAATTTAACAAACGTGAAGAGCAATAAAACATATCACGTAGTTTATCTTGAGAACGAGTTCGTGAAGATAAGTATACTGCCTGAAATAGGAGGACGTCTGTTCTCAGCCGTAGATAAAACCAATAATTATGATTTTATTTATAAGCATTCTGTAATCAAACCAGCACTTATCGGTTTGATCGGTGCATGGATTTCCGGTGGGATAGAATGGAATATTCCACATCACCATCGTGCCTCTACCTTTATTCCGGTGCAATGGAGCAGAGAAGACAATGCTGATGGCAGTAAAACCATTTGGGTAGGAGAACTGGAAATGCGTCAGCGCATGCGTTGGGCAGTTGGTTATACTCTATACCCGGGGAGCTCAGTTCTTGAATGCAAAATGCGTATTATTAACCGTACTCCGGTTGAGAACACAATGCTCTGTTTCGCTAACGTTGCAGTGGGACCTAACGACAATTATCAGGTTATTTTTCCTCCAAGTACGCAGTTTTCAACTGGTCATAGCAAACGTGCTTTTCAGGATTGGCCTGTTACCAATGGCATTGACGTAAGCTGGTACAAAAACAATAAAGGTTCAGCATCATGGTTCTGCTGGAACTACGAGGATGATTTCGTAGCTGGTTTCGATCATAGAATCAATGCAGGTATTATGAGTGTTAATGATCACAATATAGTTCCCGGTAAAAAATTCTTTACATGGGGAACTGGCTCGATGTGGGACAAGATTCTTTCTGACGATGGAAGACCTTACCTTGAAATAATGGTAGGTGCTTACTCAGATAACCAGCCCGACTATTCGTGGTTGCAACCCTATGAAGAGAGATCGTTTGAAATGAACTTCTATCCGTTCAGAGGTATTGACGGAGTAAAAAATGCTAATCTTAATGCTGCTGTTAACCTCGATGTTAAAGACGGCAAAGCAGTATTTGGATTTTACACAACAAAAAACTATGCTGATGCTACTGTAACGCTTAAAACAGGCACCAGGGTACTCCTCGAAGAAAAGATCTCAATCAATCCGGGCAAACCTTATTCTAAAACATTTGCAGTACCGGCAGGTACCGACGAACACGATCTACGCGCCTCGCTCACATCAGGAGGACAAGAACTTGTTGCATACATACCGGTTCGCCTGGTTCCTTTGGACAGACCGATTGGTACTACCACCCCGGGTCAACCTTCAAGTTTTGTTAATAATGAAGAACTCTTTCTTGCAGGACAAAGAATAGATCAGTTTCATAATCCATCACTCGACGCTGATCCCTACTGGCTTGAAAACCTTCGTCGTGATTCTCTCGACGTAAAGGCTAACACCGGAATGGGTCTCCTGAGCCTCAGAAATGCTAAATATGTTGATGCAGAAAAGTATTTCAACAGAGCTATCAAGCGTCTCACTGCACAATTCACTGATGCAAAAGATGTCGAACCATTCTATTATCTTGGTGTGGCATTAAAAGGTCAGGGACGCTTCGATGAAGCTTTTACAGCTTTCTATAAATCCACATGGAAACAGGAATGGAAATCACCGGGATACTTCTCAGTTGCACAGATCGCAACGATGCGGGGTGATTTTGCATCTGCGCTTAACTTCGTTGATCGTTCGCTCGATGCAAACGCTCTTAACGTTCGTGCTTATATTCTTAAATCAGCAATTCTTCGCCATCTGAACCGTACTGATGAAGCGGCTAAACTAGTTTCATTTGCGAAATCAAAATGTGATCCTCTCGATGCAGGGCTTATGTCTGAGCAGTGGTTTACTACGAAAGATGCCAGCGCTGCAAAAACTCTGTTCAGCACAATGAATACATATCAGCAAGACGCTCAGGAAACGGCAGCTGAATATTTCAATTGTGGTCTTTGGTCTGACGGTGCAGCTGTTCTTCAGGCAAGCATAGCAGCTGCTCCGAACAAAACAGCGATCTCTCCGATAGTTTATTATTATCTGGGATATTTCCTGGAAAAACTTGGTGATAATGCAAAAGCCGCAGAAGCCCGTAAACAGGCACCTCTTCAGTCAGCAGAATATGTATTTCCATTCCAGGATGAAAACATTGCAGTTCTTCGCAGTGCAATTTCAGCAAATCCAAATGATGCACGTGCATGTTATTACCTTGGAAATCTGATGTACGACTGGCAGCCGGCAGTAGCAACAGCGCTCTGGGAAAAATCTGCTTCTTTGGATCCTGGTTTCTCCATAACTTGGAGGAATCTGTCAGTAGCTTATCAGCATTCACAGATTGATAACGCCCAGGCAAAGGCAATCGCTTCAATGGAAAGTGCAGTGGCATCCAAAAATCCTTACCCTTCGAACTATGCTGAACTTGATCACCTTTATCAGGCAGCCAATGTTCCGGTACAAAAACGGCTGGCAGTTCTTGAAAAGAATCAGGCTATAGCTGTTAAGAACGATGAAGCACTCGGCAGTCTGATCACTTTGAAGACTTTTGCAGGTAAAGCTGAGGAATCGATAAAATTTTTGCAGGGTCGTACCTTTAGTATATGGGAAGGAGGCACTCCATTTAACAGTGGTCAGGCTTGGGCCGATGCAAATATCATGCTTGGTATGCAGAAATTGAATGCAAAACAATACAAAGAAGCTATTACCTTCTTTGAATCTGCAGTTAAACCACCAGAAAATCTACGTGCAGAACAGCGTTTTGATCCACGGACAGCCCTTATCTCATACTGGACAGGTGTTGCATATTCAGGACTTGGCGATAAAGTAAATGCTCAGAAAGCCTGGAACGAAGTAATTAATCCTACTGCTACTAACCTGAGAGAAGGTGTAGCAGGCGGTGGTACTGCTGCAGGTGGAGGGATGGGCCCTGGTGCAGCTGGTGCACGCAGAGCGGGTG